>NZ_JBFTOQ010000019.1:0-136156 GCF_056398045.1 Cupriavidus sp. 05L411
ATTGAGATTGAGGGGCCAAATGGCCTCCCAACCGGGTAGAGAACGGGATTGCGCTGACGCAACCAGCCGGAGAGCCGCGGAGATCCAAACCGCGATGGTGTCGATAAGACGCCCGGGTCACGAAACTGAGTTTTTCAGGCGATCCTTAAGGCGATGCGCGTTTGGGTCCCGGCCGCTCTTTTCGTTGGATCCCGAGGGGTAGTCGCCCCATCCGGCGCGCCTTCTTTGCCTACTTTCTTGGCAAGACAAGAAAATAGGTCGCCGCCCCGCAGGGGTGGTGAAACTGCAGTTGCAGTTGTCCTTGAATTTAAGCAGTTGCAGTTGTGGTTGCGGTTGCACTCACCCCCCATATCCCAAAAACCATGCCATCCACCCCACTCCCCCTAACCCACCCAGCCCTGCTCCGCACCAGCAACCTAATCGGCCAAGCGTGGTCAGCCGCCCACACCGGCCACCGTCTGGATGTCACCAACCCTGCCACCAACACCGTCTTCGCCTGCGTGCCCGACAGCGACGCCCGGGATGCCATCCAGGCAACCGATGCCGCAGCAGCCGCCTTCCCAGCCTGGAGCCGCCGCACTGCCCGCGACCGCGCGCAGATCATCAAGCGCTGGCACGCCCTGATCCTCGAACATCAGGAAGACCTGGCCCAGATCATCTCCGCCGAACAGGGCAAGCCCATCAAGGAGGCCCGCGGCGAAGTGCTGTACGGCGCCTCCTACGTAGAGTGGTTCGCAGAGGAAGCCACCCGCATCAGCGGCGAGATCGTCGCCGAGTCCGCCCCCGGCCGCAAGATGCTGGTGCTCAAGGAACCGGTTGGCGTGGTAGCCGCCATCACGCCGTGGAACTTCCCGCTCGCCATGATCGCGCGCAAGATCGCGCCCGCGCTGGCCGCCGGCTGCACCGTGGTGGCCAAGCCCGCGGAAGACACGCCGCTGACCGCGCTGGCGCTGGTCTACCTGGCGCAGCAAGCCGGCCTGCCCGCCGGTGTGCTCAACATCGTCACCGCCTCGCGCGCCAATACGCCCGCCGTGGTCGATGCCTGGCTGGCCGACAGCCGCGTGCGCAAGATCACCTTCACCGGCTCCACGCCGGTGGGCAAGCACCTGGCCCGCGAATCCGCGGGCACGCTCAAGAAGCTGTCGCTGGAGCTCGGTGGCAATGCGCCGTTCATCGTGTTCGACGACGCGGACATCGATGCCGCCGTCGATGGCCTGATGGCCTCCAAGTTCCGCAACGGGGGCCAGACCTGCGTCTGCCCGAACCGCGTCTATGTACAGGCTGGCGTGCACGACTATTTCGTCGCGCGCCTGTCGCTGCGGGTGGCCGCGCTGCAGGTCGGGCCTGCCACCGATGACGCGTCGCAGATCGGCCCCATGATCAACGCGCGCGCCGTGGAGAAGATCGCCCGCCATGTCGAAGATGCCGTGGCCAAGGGCGCCGTGGTGATGACCGGCGGCGAACGCGTGCGCCTGGCAGACGGCCCGCACTACTACGCGCCCACGGTGCTCACCAACGCCACGCCGCAAATGGCGCTGTCGTGCGAAGAAACGTTTGGCCCGGTAGCCGCCGTGTTCCGCTTCACCGATGAAGCCGAAGTGATCCGCGACGCCAACGACACGCCCTTCGGCCTGGCCGCCTACTTCTACTCCAATGACGTGCGCCGCATCTGGCGCGTGGCGCAGGCGCTGGAAACGGGCATTGTCGGCGTCAATGAAGGGGCCATCGCCTCGGAGGCCGCGCCCTTCGGCGGCGTCAAGGAATCCGGCTACGGGCGCGAGGGCTCGCGCCACGGGCTGGACGACTACATGCACACCAAATATATTTGCCAGGGCCTGCTCGGCTAAGACCCGGCGGCATCCCATCCACGCCCACGACATTCTTCGGAACACCATGCCCGCACAAAACGCATTCAAGGCCGCGCTGGCGGCCAGCCAGCCCCAGATCGGCCTGTGGCTCTCGATGGCATCGCCTTATCTCGCCGAAGTCTCGGCCACGGCCGGCTTCGACTGGCTGCTGATCGACGGCGAGCACGCGCCCAACGACCTGCGCGGCACGCTAAATGCGCTGCAGGCGATCGCCCCGTACCGCTCGCAACCGGTGGTGCGCTGCGTGGCCGGCGAAGTCCCGCTGATCAAGCAGTTGCTGGATATCGGCGCGAAGAACCTGCTGGTGCCGATGGTGGATACCGCCGAGCAAGCCGCCGCGCTGGTATGCGCCACCCGCTACCCGCCGCAGGGCATTCGCGGTGTGGGCAGCGCCGTGGGCCGTGCCTCGCAATGGAGCGCGCGCACCGACTACCTGGATGTGGCCGACGATGAGATCTGCCTGCTGGTGCAAGCCGAAACCGTGAAGGCCCTGGCGAACCTGGATGCCATCTGCGCCGTCGACGGCGTCGACGGCGTCTTTATCGGCCCCGCCGACCTGGCCGCCTCCATGGGCCATCGCGGCAACCCTGGCCACCCCGAGGTGCAGGCCGCCATCGAAGGCGCCATGCGCACCATCGCCGCCAGCGGCAAGGCCGCGGGCACGCTGACCTCCGACCCCAAGCTGGCGCGCCGCTACCTGGATCTGGGCTGCACCTTCGTGGCGACGGGCGTGGATGTGCTGCTCTATGCCAGCGCGGCTCGCCGGCTGGCCGCGGACTTCATCGGCACCGGCGCCGCGCCCGCGGCAGGGCCATCTGCCGCATACTGATGCCCGCCACCGCAATCGCAGAACACGACTGAATACGACTGAATACGACAAAGCACGCCAACATGCCGACTGATTCCCACACCGCCCCCGCCACCAGCGCCACCCTGGCTGCGATGCAAGCCATCGTCGGCGCCGGTGCCTGCCTGAGCGGCGACGCCGACACCGAGTCCTACGTCACGGACTACCGCCGCATCTACCGCGGCAAGGCCCAGGTAGTGGTCATGCCCTCCACCACCGAACAGGTCAGCCAGGTCATGGCCTGGTGCCACGCGCACGATGTGCCGGTGGTGCCGCAAGGCGGCAATACCTCGCTGATGGGCGGCGCGGTGCCCGACGACAGCGGCACCGCGGTGCTGCTCAGCCTGGGCCGCATGAACCGCGTGCTGGCCGTGGACACCATCAACGACACCATGACGGTGCAGGCCGGCGTCACGCTCAACGCGGCCCGCACCGCCGCCGAGCAGGAACAGCGCCTGTTCCCGCTGCGCATCGGCTCGGAAGGTTCCTGCCAGATTGGCGGCAACCTGGCCACCAACGCGGGCGGCACCGCCGTGCTGCGCTACGGCAATATGCGCGACCTGGTGCTGGGCATCGAGGCCGTGCTGCCCGATGGCCGCATCTACTCGTCGCTGCGCGGCCTGCGCAAGGACAACACCGGCTACGACCTCAAGCAACTCTTCGTCGGCTCGGAAGGCACGCTCGGCATCATCACGGCGGCCGTGCTCAAGCTGATGCCGCAGCCGCGCGCCAATGCCGTGGCCTTCGTGGCCATGCAAAGCCCCGAGGCCGCCGTGCGCCTGCTCGGCGTAGCCAAGCAGCATGGCGGCCAGGCCGTCACCGCGTTCGAGCTGATCTCGGCGCCCGCGCTGGAACTGGTGCTCGAATACCTGGGCGACGTGGCCTCGCCGCTGCCCGCGCGGCACGACTGGATGGTGCTGATCGAGCTGACCTCCGGCGGCAGCGACGAAAGCCTCAACGCCACGCTGATGGAAATCCTCGAAGCCGGGCTGGCGCAAGAACTGGTGCTGGACGCCGCGGTGGCCGCCAGCCTGGCCGACGCCCAGCGCTTCTGGCGCATCCGCGAGGAAATCTCGGACGCGCAGACCCGTACCGGCGGCAGCATCAAGTGCGACGTGTCGGTGCCGTTGTCGCGCATCGCCGCGTTTATCGGCGACGCCTCGGCCAAGGTGCTGGCACTGGAGCCCGCCGCGCGCATGGTGATCTACGGCCATATGGGCGACGGCAACGTGCACTTCAACCCGCTGCGCCCCAAGGACCGCAGCGCCGCGGACTTCCTCGGCCAATGGTACGCACCGATCTCCGAGGCGGTGGACACGCTGGCCCACGCGGAGAACGGCTCGATCTCCGCCGAGCATGGCATTGGCGTGGCCAAGCGCGACGACCTGAAGCGCTACAAATCGCCGGTGGAGCTGGAGCTGATGTGGCAGGTCAAGCGGGCGCTGGATCCGAAGAACCTGCTCAATCCCGCCAAGATGCTGCCAAGGCTGGACTGACGGAAAGCGGGTTCCGGCGGCCTATCAATGCGAAACGTTCTCATTTATAATCCGCCGGTTCCCGTCGCACACAGCGCAACAGATCTAGCCGCCGCCACATCTCAGCCACCAGACGGGCAAGTTTTTTGTCCTCTTTCTGGCTGGGGTGCATCGTGCATGTGCGGTATTACGGCGAGCTGCTGCGTTTCTTCTTACGTGAAGTCAAAAACCTGGATGAGGCGCAAGACCTGGTCCAGGAAGCCTGCGAGCGCGGGCTGGCCATGGCCAGCGCCGGCGAACGCATCGATGACCCGCGCGCGCTGCACTACAAGATCGCCCGCCACCTGCTGATCGACCGTCACCGCGCGCGGCAAGTGCGCAACCACGAGTCCGACGCCGTGCTGCAAGACATGGCGGGCCCGCTCTCCGACGACCCGGAAGCGGCCTATGCCGGGCGCCAGCGCGGTCGCCTGCTGGTCGCCACCATCGAACGCCTCCCGCCACGCTGCCGCGAAGCCTTCGTGCTCCACAAGATCGATGGCCTGTCCCACGCCGAAGTGGCCGCCCGCATGGGGGTGGGCATCAACGCCGTGGAGCGGCACGTCATGCTGGCGGTGGCGGCCTGCCGCAAGGCGCTGGGCGACGACCCACGCAAGGCAAGAACGCAGCCGGCATCCGGACTGCCATCCGGGCTAAGCGCTGGGCGCCACCGGCGACGCGCATCCCCCGGTGCCTGCACCGGCAGCCAAACGCGCCCGCACTAGCCGCCGGCTACTGCCCCATGCCCTCGTCGCGACCTTGGCGGCCGGCTTGCTGGGCGGCGGCTGGTTCGGCTGGGACACCTGGCAGAACCAGCCCGTCTTCAACCGCCACTACGCCACGCAACGGGGCCAGAGCCTGGATGCCACGCTGCCCGACGGCAGCCAGCTCGTGTTCGACACCGCCACCCAGGCCGACGTGACGCTCTACCGCAACCGCCGCGAGGTCAGCTTGCCCGAGGGCCAGGCCGTCTTCAAGGTCCAGGCCGACAAGTCCCGGCCCTTCCACGTCATTGCCGGTGCGGCACGCATTACGGTGGTCGGCACGAAGTTCTCCGTGCGCTACACCCCTTCCATAGGCAGCAAGGCCGTGCAAGTTGCCGTGATGGAAGGCAAGGTACGCGTGTCCAGCGCCAGCGGCGAAGGACACGGGCAAACCGTGGAACTGACGCCAGGACAAGCCGTGAATGTCGACGACCAGGGGCGGCCCGGCCGTGTCGACTCGGTGCCGCCCGACGCCATGGCACCGTGGCGACGCCGGCGCCTGAGCTTCGACAACGCGCCTCTGGCAAACGTGCTGGCCGAACTAGGCCGCTACGGCGAATCCGGCCTGCGCGTGAGCGATCCCGCCATCGGCGGCCTGCCCGTCACGGCCAGCGTGGATCTCGACCATATCGGCGGCTTCACCCGCAGTTTGCCGCTGGTGCTGCCCGTGCGCCTGCGGCAGCACGATGGCGCCACGGACATCGTCGCGCGTTGACGGAAAAGGTGTTGGGGATTTGTGAAATACGGCTCACCTATGGCCCGCCCCTTCAGGGCCGCTCTTCTTTCTGCGCCACGTTGATTTGCGGGCAAGCTCGATGGCCCGATGGCAGAGTTCAGCCAGTAACGGTCACGCAAGCGGCCGACACCCAGTGGCCGACGCTGCCCGCTTCCCGTCAGTGAGCGCGTGCAGGCGAAAGCGAGATGGAATTCAGATCTAGTCGCATACGATGCATTCAACACATTCTCCCGTCGCGCGACTGGTAACAGGAGCTTCGAGGCGTCGTATTCCTGAGCATGCGTTACAGGGCCCTTCTGCTGTCGACGAAGCGGTGAGCTGCGCCATCCAGTAAAGGCTCCGGAACGCGAAGCCCGTGTGCCCAGTCTTTGATGCACACTTGACGAGATCCGCCGCCCGCATGGGCGGCATACGTAAGCCGATCCCCGGCGCATGGTTGCCTTAGTGCCCCCATGGCGTGACACGATAAACCTGATCGATCGCGCCGAAGACAGTCGACCCATCCGGCATTCTGACTTCGATCCGAACCCGATCGTCGGGCTTTAACCACGACGTTCTTTCTTCGCCGAACTCCAAAATGTCCTGTGCACGGCGCTCAAGAATGCAACATTGGCCGAAAGTGTCCCGGTCATAAGTTGCGACGGTGCCGCCAGCGATAATCGTACCCGCGGTGAGCCTTCTATGGCGCGAGGCCTCCGAAACCAGCGTCGCGAAATCGAACATCATGTGCTCCGCCCCGTCTGGGCAACCAAATACCTCGCCGTTCCACTTGACTTCCACCGGAAGTGAAACTTTGAAATTGATCCAATGTTCACCAAGCTCGTCCGGCGTAACTAAGAACGGCGCGAGTGTCTTTTTAGGCTTGCAGTGGTAAAAACCGAAACCTCTCGCGTGCTCCACCCTTTGAGTAAGTCGAAGACTAATGTCATTCATAAGCCCAATCAGCAGAATTCCATTTTCGCCTTCGGCCTTTGTTGCCATTTGCTTGACGTCGTTAGTCACGACCACCAGTTCGGCCTCGAAATCCGTACCTAGATCGTCAGTGCCGAGAATGAAGTCTTCCGTTGGACCCAAGATTGAGTCGGAAACGCTCTGATAGAAGCTGGGCTTCTCAGCCATTTCCTCAGGGAAACTCTGTTTTCGCATGCTAAAGCCGAGTTCTAAATGCGGCCTGTATCCGCCGCCGTCGAGCAACTGATACGCACGAGGCAACGGCGCTCGCCACCGCAACTCGCTGATTGGTACCGTTGCGCACAGTGTGCCTTCCTGCAGGCGTTGATACTCTGCATGCAGAAGTTCCGAATATTTCGACCACGAATCGATGGCCTCTTGCATCGTGCTAACGATGTGCGATACAACGATCGCCTGGCCTGAGCTCGTGTCGGCCAAAGCGAGAGCACCATCCCGCGTCCAATTGTCAACAGTCCCAAGTTTCACGCTTTCATCTCCTTCGAAGATTAGTTGTTTTCCGGGCTGTCCCGGCGACCTAGATCAATCAAGTTGAATATGGTGGTCCTTGATTAATTTTCCCCAGATTTCAGATTCCTTGTTAATTCTTGAAATCATTTCCTGAGAGTTAATTGAAACTGGAGAATAACCGAGATCTCGCGCACGGTCCTTAATAATTGACATTCGATTAATTTTATCGATCTCCTGCTGATATCGCTGAATAACGACATCCCCCGTTTTTCCGGGCGCCCAAAATGCGTTCCAACCCGACAAATCATAGTTTGGCAACGTCTCGGATATTGCCGGTACGTCTGGAAGAGCGGCGAGCCGCTTCAAACCGGTCACTGCAATCGGCTTGACCTTCCCTGCTTTAATTTGAGGGATAGCGGTGGCCGCAGGCTCCATCAATAATTGGATGTGACCTGCCGCCAAATCGTTAATCGCCGCTTGCTTATATGGCACGTGAGTAAGCTGAATATCTGTTGCCTGCTCAATCAACATTGTGCCCAGATGCATCATGCTCCCGTTTCCGCTGCTGCCGTAGTTTAGCGCTCCCGGCTTGCTTTTCGCGAGTTTGATTACATCATTCAAATTTCTGACAGGTAAATCATTATTCGCAATGAGAACATATGATCCTGCCAAAACTATCGAGATGGGCTTCAAATCTCGCTTTACGTTAAATGTCAATTTTTTATAAAGATATGGATTTATCGTGACAAGTTGATTGTAGCCAAAAAGAATAGTGCTCCCATCCGGATCAGCTTTCGCAACATTTTCCGTTCCGATTATTCCGGAGGCGCCAGGCTTGTTGTCGACAACAACAGATCGCCCCAACACTTTCTGTAACTCATTCGCATAGATTCTCGCAAAAATGTCCGGAGCAGACCCGGCAGAGGCAGGAACTACGATTCGAACGGGTTTTGACGGCAACCACGACGATGATTGAGCCAGCGCGGCTGACGAAAATATTGAAAATGTGAGAAAAAAGCATCCACGAATATTCATTTAGGACTCCTCAAATAAAACAGCGCCTATTCAAATCAGAATTTATGTCGCATGCCGATACCTGCCGTAATTCCGCTACCGAAATTTCCCTGCTTGTCATAGAGCACGTTTCCGTAAATATCGGTTCGCTTTGACAGCGGATGAATGTAACCAACTGCCGCGTCGCGCCGACGAACGTCTGCCTGGGCGGAGGAGTGAATATTAGTTTGCGTTACACCGAGCGCAATTTTTCCGACCGAAAATGGAATATTCGCGCCAACCATGAACGTATCCGTTCTAAAGGTCGTCCCGCTCGCGCGCGTCGCGTCATATTGCAAGATTGGCTTGATCCAGCCAAAGTCATAAGCAGCGCCTGCTACTAAGACGCTCTGTGCCCAACTTCCCGTCGGCAGGCCTGGACCTACGCGAGTTCGTTGAAATAAGATGGTTGCGGTAAGTGGTCCGCGGTCCAAATACAACATAGCGACGGCATTGTTCGAGGAGTTCGTGCCACTGACCTCGCCCAAGCTATAGACAAAGCGACCAGACACGCCGGCATATTCGGGGGTGTAGTAGCCGACGGCATTGCTCCAGGCCGTGTCGCTTGCGATGTATCGGCCAAACGATGGAACCCAAAGCGGGTTCATCACCGGGGAAAAGACCGTCGAACCTCCAAATGGATCAAACTGAGCGGTCGCCAAGTAGGTAGGATTGGATAGTCGCCCGATGCGCACCTCTCCCCCCCTTCCTTCAATGCCAATGTAGGCGTTCCTTGACAGAAGACTGTCGGCTGCTGATCTCCCAGATGCTCCCGTATCGATTTGGTAGAAGCCTTCCAACCGGAAGTTTGCCTTCAGGCCATTCCCAAGATCCTCACTTCCTGCCACGCCCCAAAATGACAACGACATTCCGCCGCTGCCGATGCCAACTGCACTGCCGCTGGCCCCACTTGGCTTCATCGTGCCAAAGTATGCGTCCGCAATGCCATACACTTGCCCGCCCGCGTTGACGGGTGTCGCTGCAGCCAGAAGAATCGCCAAGGCGAACGCTTTCCGGCCGCTACGGCGGCCATATTCAACAATCATGTCTCCTCCAATTTTTGAATTTTTTATTACGAACTTTTTCAGCCGTATATTTTTGTTATTTTTAATTTATCTTATCCAGTCTAACGGCCGTATTTTCCAGTATGAAAAACGTTTCGTGGCTGCTTCTCGAATTCAGAAATCAAGAACCTATCCTGCGGTTTCTCCGACGCAGTTTTTGGTATATTTTCCATGATATGAATATAGGTCGGAACGAAATTCGCCTCCAGCATATCGCGGCAAATATTGATGAGCTTTTGCAGATCGAAGCTAATGATGCGAGATGGTACGACTGCGGCAACAATATCCATCTCTCCGGGCGCTTTTGACGCTGCATCGATACCGTAGACATAGACATCGTCCACAAATCCTGAATCTGCGATTACGCGCTCGATGAATGCGGTATTGACAAAATCTCCATTTTTTCGAATTCCTCCGCCCTTTCGATGTGAAAAGAAAATCCAGCCGTCCGAATCTGTGCGAACAATATCCCCCATATGCAGCCATCCGCCCGCACATTTGCGCTTTGACGCTTCCGGAGCGCCGATATATTCGACTGTGATAGGCGAGCCATCTGCCCGCCCAATGAGTAGTTCGCCCAAGGCTCCCGGAATCACCGGCTCTCCAGCCTCGTCCACGATCCTTGCAATAAAGTCATTTCCGAGGCGTCCACAACTCCCTACAGGGCCAACCCCTGGAGGATTCACTGCGAGCCCACCTTCTGCCGCTCCATAGAATTCAAGAACTTGGACGCCAAAGCGCGACTCGAATCTGCGCCAGATCGACTCAGGCATACCCGCAGAGACCACCAGGCGCACTGGATTCGTCGCATCGTCACCGCGAGGAGGCTCTGCATATACCGCCGTAGTCATCCCGCCGAGCAAAGTAAATGAAGTACATGCGAAGCGACGTGTAATATCCCAGAGACGGGTCTTCGTGAACCTGCGCGAGATCACGATGGAAAGCCCACCGACTATCCCCGCGCCGAGCGTTACAATTTGCGCATTGGCATGCGTAAGCGATAAGCCGGTATAAAGGCGATCTGACGCTACGTATCCAAACTGATTAAAAGCTGCCCTAGACGTGCTGAAGTAGCGTCGATGGGTCATTACGATACCCTTTGGATCGCCGGTGGTCCCCGATGTGAAGAGAATTTCCATGGGATCGTCCGGGTCGATCTGATGCCCGATCTCGTCACCATCACGATAGAAATCGGTGAAATCTCTTATCAGTTCGTTACAGGGTCTCGCGGCCGCTTTTTCACCGGTGGCAAGGACCGCAATGCAGGTGAGCGAGGGCGATTCATCCAAGATTTCCAGAACGTGCGGGAGCGAGTAGTCGGCCGACACCAATGCAGACGCGTTGACCTGGGCCAGCATGAATGCGAGTTTTTCCCCACGCGTTCGAGGATCGATTGGCACGAGCGTCACGCCGATCAGACTGCACGCAAATAGCAACTCGATGAACTCGAGATGATTTGCCATGAGCGTCGCGCACCTGTCACCAGATGCTAATCCGCTATGCTTCAGGCCGCGGCCCACTGCTTGAATCCGATCCCACAATGCGGCATACGTGACTTCGACGTCGGCGACCTTCGCCGCCCCTTCAAATATCAATGCTACAGAATCGGGAGTCTCGAAAGCCCTGCGGCGGATCACATCGAGGATGGTCACCTCTAGATGTTTCATTGGTCCTCTCTCTGCAAGACAGAGACCACGATGGTCGCTGCGTCGTCCCCAATCCAGCCCCCACCATTCTCTGCGACGGCAGTACGCGCGCCGTCAACTTGGCGAGCTTCTGCGCGTCCCAGCAGTTGATCGAATAGCTCAACGAGTTGAGCACATCCAGAAGCACCAATGGGATGCCCTTTGCGAAGCAATCCGCCGGACGTGTTAACGGGAATGCGGCCACCGAGTTCTGTCGCGCCACTTTCAATCAATTCGATCCCCGCACCGGGTTTTGCAAGGCCCAGATACTCGTAGTAAATGAGTTCCGCTGGCGCCCCTGCATCGTGTAGCTCGACTACGTCAATGTCACTGGGTTCGATGGCGGCCTTTTCGTAAGCCTTCCTCGCCGCATACGGCACGAGCTTTTCCTCGCCGTCCTGGTAATCCCAGCCAGTAGCGGCAACGGACGACAGTACCCGCACACGCTTTTGCAGCCCGAGCTCGTTCGCCTTCTTCTCTGAAACGAGTACTAGGGCCGCCGCTCCATCACCGATAGGCGAACACATGGGTCGCGTCAACGGGGCGACTACCATTGGTGCAGCTAGCACTTCCTCCACAGTCAACACTTCCCGGAACTGGGCTTTAGGATTCAAGCTGCCGTGCTTTGAATTTTTTGCCGATACCATTGCGAAGTGCCGAGCGGTAGCCCCAGTCTCTTTCGAGTACTCACGTGCCATTGCTGCGTAGATATCCATAAAGAGAGATCGAGTGGTACCCGCCCCGGCAAGGTCGGCTTCCGAGCCGGTTTCTTTGATATTCTTCGCGAGCGACGCTAGAACGTCGTCCATTGCCTCCACGTCGACTGCGCCCTGGAAGACT
Source organism: Cupriavidus sp. 05L411 (assembly GCF_056398045.1). Lineage (NCBI taxonomy): Bacteria > Pseudomonadati > Pseudomonadota > Betaproteobacteria > Burkholderiales > Burkholderiaceae > Cupriavidus > Cupriavidus sp. 05L411. The sequence continues at coordinate 11,791 of NZ_JBFTOQ010000019.1, forward strand.
GAGAACGTCTTGCGCTTATCTTCGCTATACAATTTTTCGAAGCCAGCCACCAACACAACGTCGTAGGCGCCCAGTTCGATCATCGTGACTGCTTGCTGGAATGCAGAGGCAGACGTGGCACATGCATTCTCAATATTGACAACTGGAATGCGCCCGAGGCCCATGCCTCGAAGTACAACCTGTCCGGGGACCAACACTTGCCCCGTCATTACGCCCGCGGCCGCGTTTCCCATGTACGCCGCCTGAATCGCATTTTTGGACATCCCCGCATCATTCAACGCAGCCGAAATAGCTTCGGAAGCCAATGATTTAAGGCCTCGGTCAAGATGTTTTCCGAATGCGGTCATTCCCGCCCCGGCTATATATACTCGATTCATAAAGAAGGGTTTCCGTCGGCAGTAGTAACATTGTTACTGAGTGGTTATAAAGAGAGATTTTGAGCGTCATAAAATCACGTCTCAACAAAAGCCTGGCTAGAGCTAATGCCTTCCCATATAATAGAAAAAATCTCTTCTGTCTTTCCAACCAGCGAGTATTTTCTACGACGATACTCCCACATAACGAACGTTCTGTTCAACATGCCAGCGAATGCGTCGAGGATCGACAACGCTGAAATATCTGAACGGACTTCGCCGCGTGCTTGGCCATCACTAATAGACTTCAGGAAGATCTGCATGACGTCATGCTGATGGTAGGTCGCATCTCTCATCCAACGCTCGAGAGGAACGGTCAGGAAGACGATTCTGCCGACTTTTGGATGTCGTTCGTAGAACTCGAAATGCCGCCTTAGAGAATCTTGCATTCCTTCCCTTATCGATTGGCATCCCACCAACGGAGCAACGGCATGAGGATAAAGCTCTCTAAACCAATCATTAATAAACCAAAATAGCAAAGACTCCTTATCCCCGAAATAGCGGTAGATGGTATTAAAACTCATTCCCGCTTCCTTCGCGATGGATCGCATATCAGCGCGGTGGAAATCGCCCTCCGAATATATGTTCAGAACCACCGGTGATAACCGTTCGCTAACATCCAAGGGGATTGCGCGGAAGTCTGAAGGCGCACAACTGGGCTCACGAACGCTGCTGGCGGTATGCTTTGTATCACGTTGCAACTTCGTTACCTTACTCATGATGTTTGCCGGTGGCTATCAACAAAGTGTCTTTCCAGGAAATGGGCCCTGGCGCCCACGGTGCACAACCTCAATCCGGGATGAAGCCAATCACCCGTGCGGGAGCAGCGCTGCATCCCGCGAGCTTAAGTGGGAACAGGCCAACTTGAAAGCCGCTAGCTGGCAAGGAGGCGAGATTGACCAGCTTCTGGATGATAAACGCCTCCTTGACGGTGATGGCCTTGTGTGCATCCCATAGAAGTCGCTTGTTTCCGGTCCGCTTAAAATCGGCGCTCATGACTGGAAAGGGGCGGTCCCACCCAATGGCATCGGTCCCAAGAGCTCGAACACCACGCTCGGTGAGATGTAGGGTGCTTTCCCAAGTCATGCCAGGGTAGTTGAAGTACTCCGGATCGGAGATTTTGAACCGTTCCTGACCTGTGCGGATGAGTACGGCATGACCATGTACATCATCTACCGCGGCTTTCCGTTGCGCCTTGTCGAGCATCTCGCTGGTGATTGCTTGCCCTGGAGCGACATACTCGCGCACGTCAAATACGACGCCCGGTAGGAAAAGTTCGTTCAGATCGATTTCGTCGATTGTTCTGGAGGTTCGTCCTTCGCAAAGCGATCCGCTGTGTAGAGGTGCATCAACATGAGTGCCGCAATGCGATGACATCTCCAGCAACACTTCTGATCCCCATCCCTCCCCATCCGGCAAGTCGGCATGCGTGCATCCAAGTGCTGCACAAAAAATATCCTTCCCGGCAGCGTTAGGCGCGTGATATTCAATTCGGGGCGCGAAGACGTTCGCAATTGGCGTACCACGCATAGGCTCGGGCAAGCGATCCCGATCAGTCGGATCGATAGTACCGGTCAGGTCAACAAGCTTCATCTGAGATTCTCCGAAATTGCTCAGCTACGCGCCAAGCGACAGGTACAGTAACATTGTTACTCAAGCCAATGATACGGAGCGGACCGGCAGAGGTCAACCTCCGTTCTTTGCGCGTTTTCCCTAGTGACAAAGGTTGGGAGGACATTACGTCCTGCGCGCCGCTTGGCTTCGAGGCCTTGGACATCTGGCGGAAGAACCCGTTACGGTGCAGGAGCAGTCATCGGCGACTGCCGCCACATGCCGCCGCTGCGGGTCGGTCAGAGACGACTGGAAGGCGGGGATGTGACTGCTTGATTAGTCAACACGTCCCGGATTTCAACAGATTAATGAAACGGCTTGTTCTCAACGGCATCCTTTTTTCAAGGGGGACATCAGGATTTGTGTTCGTGATTCGTCATCTGTAGAGAGGGCGTCGTTTTCTTGACGCCATATTCATACAGAAGAAGGATCGAATGCAGATGTCTCCTACCCCGTTCGCCTTGGCGCCGCTGGCGCTGGCGGCTTTCCTGGTGCTCGGCGCGCCGTACGCCGCGAACGCGCAATCCACAAGCAGCGCCGGTACGCCGGTGGAGATATCCATCACCGCGCAGCCTTTGGCGCAGGCCCTGACCGAGCTGGCGCGGCAAGCCCGCATCACGCTCGTCACCGCGCCAGCGTTGCTGGCCGGCAAGACCGCGCCAGCCGTCACCGGCCGACTGACCACGCGGCAAGCACTGGAGCGGCTGCTGGCTGGCAGCGGGCTGAGCGCGGACATCGACGGCACGGCCGTGACGATCCGGCGGACTGCGCAGGCTGCATCCGACGACCACGCCACGCTGCCCGCCGTGACAGTAAGCGCGCAGGTCGAGCGCAGCGCGATGACCGAGCTCACTGGCTCGTACACCAGCCCGGTGCTGACCATCGGCAAGATGACACAGTCAATCCGCGAAACGCCGCAGTCCGTCAGCGTGGTGACGCGCCAGCAGATGGACGACAAGAACCTCACCAGCCTCGACCAGGTCCTGGCGCAGTCCACCGGCGTCACCCGCTCGCAGAGGAACTTTGGCGACCACAAGTTCACCATCCGGGGCTTCGCGGTGGACAACGACAACTACATGATCGACGGCGTCTCGGGCACGCTGTACTCCTCCACCGGCTGGCTGCCCCTGGACACCGCCATCCTTGACCGGGTCGAGGTGCTGCGTGGCGCGGGCGGCCTGATCGTGGGGGCCAGCGACCCGAGCGGCGCCGTGAACCTGGTGCGCAAGCGCCCGCGCACGGAGCGGCATTTCGACGTGACGGCCAGCGTGGGCTCATGGAGCAACTACCGCACCGACATCGATACCGGCGGCCCGCTCAACGCCGAGGGCACCATCCGCGCTCGCATGGTAGCCGCCTATGAAGACCGCAAGTACTTCTACGACGTCACGCATTCCCGCCAGCCGCTGCTCTATGGCGTCATCGACGCCGACCTGGGCCGCGACACCACGCTGACCCTGGGCGTGCGCCACCAGCTGAAGACCGCCGACGGATTCTGGCTGTTCGGCCTGCCCCGCTACAGCGATGGCGGCGCGCTGGACGTGTCCCGCTCGACCTCGCTGGTGCAAGACTGGAACCGTCAGAGGGCAACGGTCAACGAAGCCTTCGCCGAGGTCGAGCATCGCTTTGACGGCGACTGGAGGGCCAAGGTCTCCTACAACCACACCGAGGGCGAGCTCGACCAGCGGGTGGCGATTCCACGCGGGGCGGTGGACCGTGCCATGGGCACCGGAACCCGCTTCTATAGCCTCTACTTCAAGGACCTGAAGGTTGTCAGCGATGGGATCGATGCCAACGTCACCGGCAGCTTCGCGGCATTCGGCGGCACGCACCAGATCCTGGTCGGCGCCAATGCATCGAGCCAGCGCGTAAAGAACAACAGCGCATCGCTCGACGATGGCACCGCCATCAATGTGTTCAACCCGAATCACGTCGCCATTCCGGACCCCATGCGCCCGGCATGGAGCAGCGAGGAGGATTCCCGGGACCGGCGCTACGGCATCTACGCCAGCGCGCGCCTGCAACTGGCCGAGCCCTTGCACATGCTGCTTGGCGCACGGCTGAGCTGGCTAGACTACCGCGCGTCGGAGCGCCTGAGCGCCAGCCAGCTGCGCGACGACAAAGTCGATCATCAGCTCACGCCCTACGCGGGGGTGGTGTATGACCTGAACAAGCAATGGTCGCTGTACGCCAGCTATGCGGACACCTTCCAGCCGCAGAGCCAGTACCGGAGCGTCTCCGGCGATACGTTGAAGCCGGCGATCGGCGCCAACTACGAGGCGGGTGTGAAAGGCGAACTGTACAACGGTCGCCTCAACGTTTCGGCGGCGGTGTTCAGCGTCAGGAAGAACAACATTGCCGTGTCCGACGCGGCCAACTATGGCAACTGCCCTGGCACCTCCGCCGACGCAGAGTGCTTCCGCAATGGCAGCACGCTGCGCAGCAAGGGCTTCGAGGCCGAGGCCAGCGGCGAGATCCTGCCCGGCTGGCAGGTGGCCGCAGGCTACACCTATGTGACCAGCCGCAACGACGAAGGCGGCAGCATCAACGCCGAGACTCCGCGCCATCTGCTGCGCGCCTCCACCACCTATCGCCTGCCGGGAGCGTGGAATGCCTGGACCATCGGCGGCGGCGTATCGGCGCAGACCGGCTACTCGTATTTCGCAGGCGACGACCCCGAGGTGCACATGGGCGAAGGCGCGCGCGCGGTGTGGGACCTGCGTGCCGCTTATCGCATCAACCGCCACTGGACGGCCGCGCTGAACGTGGCCAACCTGTTCGACAAGCGCTATTACGCCATGCTGGGCGAGCTGCGGCGTGGCAACTACTACGGCGAGCCGCGCAACGTGACACTGACCTTGCGCGGGTCGTTCTGATCTTGCCCGCCGATCCTGCACGCTCGTGACATGAAAGACAGTTTTCGCCAGCGCATGGCATGGCTTCATACCTGGTGCGGCCTGGCCTGCGGCTGGCTGCTCTGCGCCATTTTCCTGACCGGCACGCTGAGTGTGTTTCGCGAGCCGATCACGCGCTGGATGCAGGCGCAGCCGGCATTGCCCGGCAGCCAGGGTCTTTTTGAAATGGCCTCTAAATCGTCCGATATCTCCTGATAGACGATCGCAGCACCATCGACAGCGCGAGCAAAACGGTCGCCACAATGATTGCGCCGTCGAAGATCCAGAGGGCCGAATGCACGCCGACCCGATCCGCCAGCGCACCGCTCGCGATGACCGGCACGCTGAATCCGAAATACGCGAAAAGGAAATAGCCGGACGTTGCCCGAGCCCGGTTGGCGTCGGTGGAACAGGTTGAATTCGCGGCGAGGCCTGCGAGATAGGTAAAGCCGTAGCAAGCCGCGCTCGCGAGCATCGCGCCTGACAGCAGCAAGGGTAACGACGAGTAGACGACGCCCGCGATCAATACGGTGAAGCCGCAGGGTACGAGCAGCATGCCCAGGCGCAACGACTGCGGAGGCGATAGCTTGCGCGCCACGGGCTGGACAATGAGTCCGGTTGAAATCACGAAGAACGTGGAAAACCCCGTCCACGCATCGTGCCCATGCGCGGCGAGCGCCACCGGGACCAGAGCGATCACCATCCCGACGGCCGACCAGGCAATGAGAATCGCAACGCCATAGATGAGCGTCTGCCTGGGAAAGACGGGCATGCGCAGCCAAGCCGACGAACGCGGGAACGACGGCTCCCGGATCACGGCAAGCAAAACCACCCCGCAAGCGGCGCAAAGTATGTAAGCACCATAGGTCACGGGAGTCTGTTGAGACGGCGCAGCCAGGAGACAGAGGCCGGTCGCCAGCGCGCCGCAGCCGAAGCCCAGCGAGGTGGCCGCCGCGACGATGCGCGCGGCCCGCGCAGCCGCCGCCGGCCGAGGCCCGATCAATTCGACAAGAAACTGCGTGCCGCTTCCAGCCATCAGTCCGGTCGCGATGCCGCACAATCCGCGTGCCGCTGCCAGCGCCTCTAGCCGGGGCCACATCATCGGCAACGCGGTTGCTGCGGATGTCAGCAGCAGCGCGCCGATCAAAGGCAATTTCCGCCCTACGCGATCCGATAGCCCGCCAAGAAAAATCAGCGTGGGCACCAACCCGGCCACGTAACAAGCAAAGGCAAGCGTCTGCGCCCCCGCGCCCATCTGGCTTGCCCGTGCATAGGTCGTATATAACGGCGCCTGCAGATTCACCGCGCCGGTAATCAGGAACAGCGTCAGGGCCACCACCCGGACGGGCCATGGGCCCGCCTTCGCGGTGGAACGAACCAAGGGATCAAGCATGGGTGTGTGGGCAAGAGATCGAAGGAACTGAGTATTGGCCCTCGGAGATATTAGTGCAATAATTTCATTGCACTAATATCAATCCAAGAAACGATGGCAGCCCCTGCGCGATACCTGGAACACGTTGAAAGACTTGCGTCGCTGATACAGGACGGCACGCTCGAAGCGGGCAGCCGGTTGATGGCGCACCGCGATTACGCGGACGAGCATGGCATCGCCGCTGCGACCGCCGCCCGCGTCTATCGGGAGCTCATTGAGCGCGGACTGGCGATTGGCGAAGTTGGGCGAGGTACCTTTGTCCGCACACTAGAGACACAAGCCGCCGCCGAGTTCTCTCAAATCAGCGAGCGCGAGCCCGGTCTGATCGACCTGGCGTTCAACTATCCGGTCCTGCCCGAGCAAGCCGCACAGTTGCGTCATGCGCTTCGCAATCTCTCGGACAAGGGAGACCTGTCGACCCTGCTCGACTATCACCCGCATCCTGGGCGTCGCGAAGACAGGGAGATGGCGGCAACGTGGTTCTCCACCGCCAGCGCGCCAATCGATGCCGCGGGCATCATGGTCTGTGGCGGCAGCCAGCACGCCCTGAGTGTCATTCTCGCAAGCCTTGTCACACGGCGTGATCTGGTTGCCGTGGAATCCCTGACCTACCCCGGTTTCAAGAGCGCCGCAAAACTGTTGGGCATCCCCCTGGTCGGCGTTCCAATCGACGACGATGGCATCATGCCGGACGCGCTCGACGCGGTTTGCCGCAAGCATGCAGGCCGGGTGCGCATCGTCTACACCATGCCCACGGTTCACAATCCCACCGGGAGCGTGATGCCGCTCGCGCGCAGGCTCGCCTTGATCGAGGTCGCGCGTCGCCACGACCTGCTACTGGTCGATGACAGCGTGTACGGCTTTCTCGAAGCGTCGCCTCCACCAACGCTGCGCAGCCTGGCGCCAGATTGCGTAATCGAAATTCACAGCCTGTCGAAGAGCGCGGCCCCCGGGTTGCGAGTGGGCTATATGGTCGCGCCCGAACGGTTCAGGGAACGGCTCCATGAGGGACTTCGCGCCACCTTGTGGTCCGCAAGCGCCATGACAGCCGCACTGGCCACGGCATGGATGCGGGATGGCACGCTGGCGCACTGGATCGTGGCGAAGCGCGACGAGGCGCGATTGCGGCAAGACCTCGCGCGGCGCATCCTCGGGGCGTGGCCCATCAAGGCGCACCACACCAGCTTTCATCTTTTGCTCGACCTGCCGAAACACTGGAGACCCGATGACCTCGTCTTCGCACTGGCACGGCAAGGCGTGACAATCACACCCCTGGCCGCCTTTGCCGCGCCTGATGTGTCGGCAAACCGTACGATAAGAATCGCCATGGCGGCGCCTGCCACAATCCGCCAACTGGAAGCCGGGCTCCTGGCCGTGGCGCAGACGTTGAACGGACCACGCCAGCGTGACGCGGTGCAGACGGCCAGGAACGCACGCCCCAGCCCTTGACGCGGGCCTCGATGTGATAGAGCTCGGTCAGCCGGGCCACGATGGTCGGCTCCTACATGGAAGCGACGCAGTCTATACTTGGCGTTTAGCAGCCGAGAACATTCACGATGGCGTCGAACCATGAAGACAAGATCATTCTGTTGCGCGGTGTAACGCCGACGGGAAAGAACAAGGTGCTCATGGCACCGCTGCGCGCTGCGCTGGAAGAAGCGGGGCTCGGCAACGTAAGAACCTACATCCAGAGTGGCAACGTCATTGCTTCCACGAACCTGAACCAGTCCGCCATCGAGGACCTGGTTCACGATGTCATCAAGGAACGGTTTGGCGGCGATATCAAAGTCCTGGCAAGGTCCGCGCCGTACTTCAACGAAGCGATGGAGAACAACCCGTTCAAGGGCGCCGATCCCGCCAAGCTCTATTTCACGCTGCTGTCAGCCGGGCCTGAAGATGCGTTGCTCGAAGTGTTCCATGCGCTTGGACATGCGCCAGACCAGGTACAAGTGGTCGGCGACATGGCGTATGTGTTGTGCGCCACGAAATACAGCGATCTGAAGGCCAACAACAATTTCATCGAGAGAAAGCTCCAGGTGGCCGCGACGACGCGTAATTTCAATACGATCTCGAAGCTCATTGCGCTCGGTGCTATTGGCTGACGGCTTTCCTCCTGAATCGTCTTTGAAACGATCTCCATATGAAAAGAACACTACTGCTGCCGATCTGCGCAGCGCTCATCGTCCAGGTTTATGGTTGCGGAGAGAAAGCCAAAGTCGATGCGAATCCCGCGCCGTCTAGCGTCGCCCAGCAGCCGGCTGTCACGCTGTCGATCGAGTCCGTGGCAAGCAACACGCACGGGTTCAATGCCGGCAATGTGCTCAGCGCCAGGAAGATCTATATCTTCTTTGATCCGCAGTGCCCCCATTGCGGTGAGCTCTGGAAGGCAGCGAAGCCACTGCTGTCGTCCGCGCACTTCATCTGGATCCCGGTCGGACTGCTGACCCCGGAAAAATCCGCGCTGCAGAGTGCCTACCTGCTCGGTAGCCAGAACGCCGTCAAGGAAATGGACAATCATGAAGCCTTGCTCGATGCACGCAAGGGTGGGCTTGAGGTCTCCGCCGCACAGGCCCCGGAAATTGCCGTGAGCCAGGTCAAGGCCAACACCGAGTACTTTCTACGCTTGAATCTGGACAGCGTGCCATTTGCCGTATATCAGGGCCCTGGGGGCGAGATGTTGACGTTTTCGGGGGCGCTGACTACCGATGCACTCAAAGAGCGGCTTGGCATATAGTCAGCCGTTGTTTCCCAACCTGGCAAACTACCTGATCGTGATGGCGTGAACGCTTCACGATTTCACCTGATGAACCTGAGAATGGACAAGACCATGTGGAAGCACCCCGTACGCCAAACCCTTGCCGCATTCGCTGCCACCCTGGCGTTACCTGCGCTGGCCGGTATCGTGACGGGCACGGCGACTTATCGTGAGCGTATCGCGCTGCCTCCCGATGCCGTGTTCGAAGTCACGCTGCAAGATGTGTCGCGCGCCGGCGCGCCAGCCCTGGTTATCGGCCGCTCCACGCTGGATCCGGCGGGCCAGCCGCCCTTCCATTTCGGGGTTGCCTACCAGGACCAGGCGATCGAGCCTGGCCATCGCTACGCCGTGCGGGCGGTGATCCGGCAGCATGGCCGGTTGCTGTTCACCACCGACACGCATGTCCCGGCGCTGGGCGGCAACAACGCGCCGCTCCAGTTGCAGCTGGTATCGGCTTCCAGGGGCGAGGGGAAGCCATCGGAAAAGCGAACTGCCCAGGTGCCCGACAGCCCGTTGCGCGGCACCTACTGGAAGCTCACGCGGCTGGGCGATGCGCCGGTCAGCGTGGCGGAGCGCCAGCGCGAACCGCACCTGATCCTCGCCCCGCACGAAGCGCGGCTGTCAGGCAATGGCGGCTGTAACAGCCTGATGGGCGGCTATGAAGCCGATGGCGACCAGCTTCGCTTCAAAGGCCTGGCGGGCACCATGATGGCCTGCGCGCAGGGCATGGCCCAGGAAACGCAGTTCCTGCATACCCTGGAAACGGTACGGCGCTACCGCATTGCGGGCCGCCAGCTCGACCTGCTCGGCGCCGACAATGCCGTGGTGGCGAGCTTCGAGGCTGTAGCGCTGCGGTAGAAGAGAGGCTGTCCATCTAAGGGGGGCAGCTGCGCGTTTGCGTGTTGTCACAAGACCCACGCAGAAGTCCAGGCCTGGCTTGCGCGCAGGTGACTGCGGCCGCCTCGCAGCGGATACAGGCGTGACCGGAAGCCGTGATGCACGTCAATTCGCATCATCTGGTGCTGGGCGCGCTGCGCGACCGGCACCTGTTGGCGGTCGCGGATCGACTGGGATTGGCCGTGCGGCCAGCACACTTGCCACTGCTTGCCCGCACCCAGAACCATCAAGAAAGCGCCACTTTTTGCAGACAAGCCACACAGGTCACGGGTAAAGTGCAGTTTCCGTCGCGTGCCACCACGCAACGTGCTGGGTCGCACCACCCATCACCCCGTCAACCGGATCGACGGATTGCGGCCGTGGGCGGTAGCGCTCAGGCCTCACTCAAATCAGCTTTTCTGACCGACTTTCCGACCTATTACCTACTTACCTATTACTCCGGAGCGTGACAGTGAACCCAGATTCCGATTCGATTTTTTCCAACCTCGACAAGGCGGCCGCAGAGGCTCGAGCACAGGGTGACAAATGGATTGTGATCGATCGCATCTACGAACACCTGGATGCGCTAGAAAGCCAAGACTATCAAGAAGTCCTGGCGCGCATATTGGCCCTGATCGAAAAGTACCCCGAGCTGGATTATGGTGGTCCTGGCCCCTTCGGGTCGCTGATTGAGCGCCAGCCCGTCGGCGCCTATGCAGCGCAGTTGCTGGCGTCACTAAAGCGGCAGCCGAGCACGCAAGTGGTGGGGTTCCTGGACCGCATGATGCGCATGGACGAAGCCGAGCGCGAGGAGCAAGGCGGCCCAACCGTTGCGGCCTTCCTGGATGCGCTTAACGCGGTGCTGCGACACCCCGCCGCGGACGACGGCTGTAGAGAGTTTGCGCAGATGTGCCTGACTCCGTGAGGGGAAAGAACAGGATTTGATTGAGAGAAATGCGCGCCGGATTGATCGAAACCAGGGCGGCCGCGCCCTACTCTGCTCGATTCGTCACTAACCCTTGTTTCGCGGCCCACAGGCTCACGTCCTGCTTCTGGATCGCTTCGGCCCAGCAATTGCTTGCTGGCGGCACCGCTGTCTGGCGCGAGCGCCAGGACCTGCTGTTCGGAAAGCTGCATATCTGCTACGCGGGCTCATTGGAAAAATGCCTGACCCGGCGCATTAGCACAGCTTTTTTGCCGTTGGGCGTCAGAATGACCCAGATCCGCATGGTGGCGCGGTTTCGATCATCGCGCCAGAATCGCGCCACAATCGCGCCACCGACTGAACCGACCGCCCAACCTCCCATGCCCGCAGACCACGAAATACTGAAGAGCATTCGAGCCTCCCCGGCCGGACTGACTCTGGCGGAATTACTGGCGGCTCACCCCTTGGTGGCACGCCGGACCGCGCAACGCTGGCTAAGCCAATGGGTCGATGCGGGCATCATCGCATAGCGCCTTGTCGGAGAACCTGTTACCCAACCCGACCGATGAATGCCGGATCCGGCAACATGCCGTGGACATCGGCAAAAGCGTGTATCGGCCGCTATCGGCGCCTCAGCAGCTCGACGAGGCACTGGATAACCTGCTAGACAAAGCGAATCGCATTACCGACCCTTTCGAGCAGTCCTTCTTCGTGATGGTGCACCTGCCTTACCTGCAACCGTTCGCGGACATCAACAAGCGGACCTCGCGGCTGGCCGCCAATTTGCCGCTCTTCCGCGCAAACCTATGTCCGCTTACCTTTCTTGATGTGCCCGATCATGCTTACAGCCCGGCCATCCTCGGCTTGTATGAGATGACGCGCGTGGAATTGCTGCGCGATCTTTACGTCTGGTCCTACGAGCGATCGACGCAAGAGTACCTGGCCATCAAGCAAGCCCTGGCGGAACCGGACCCGGCACGCCTGGCCTGGCGTGAACTGATCAAGCAGACCATCCGCGAAGTGGTAACCCATCCTGGCCAGGATGCGCTCTCGCTGATTCACCTGGCCGTCATGGCCGATGTGCCGCAAGCCGAGCGCAGCAATGTACAGGCGCTGATCGTGGAGGAATTGCGGCGGCTGCACGAGGGTGTGCTGGCCAGGTACGGTCTGYGGCCGTCCGAGTTCGCCGCCTGGCAAACGGCGCATTCGGCGGGGCCAGCTCAATGAGCGGAACCATACGATTTCGCTGCCTGACGCCCATACCCCGGTCCTTGCCTGTGTCAAAATGACGCGCAGCGTGCCTGATCGCACCTCGCCTTGGCTGAGGTAGACTGCGCCGCGCCCGCTCGCACATAACAATGACGCTTATCCGCCGCATCCGCTTGACCGCATGGCTTGGCCTGATCGCCATGTGGCTCATCGTGCTTGCGCCGGCAGTCAGCCAGTTCGTGGCCGCGGCCCAGGCCAGCGATCCCGAAGCCGTCATCTGCTCGGCCGCCCACCCGGGCGATGCGCCGCATGACATGCCGGGCAGCTCGCTGAACGCCTGCGGCTATTGCGATCTGCTGGCGGATCATGTGCCGCTGCCTACCCTTGCGCCTGCGGCGCTGTCGGCGATCCCGCTGCTGGTGGTCGCCACGTCGCACGTGCTGGTCACCCGCTTCACGCCACTCGGGGCCTTTCCTTCAGGACGCCCCAGGGGCCCTCCGGCCCTGCCTCAATCCAGTCTGTAAGCAACGCACGCCCTTTGGCGTGATCGTGGCGTCCGCGCGCACCTGCCCGCGAGCGCCGGACAACGATTTGAGGTAGACCCAATCATGCGCACGCTGCTGCCCCTAGTCATCCTTGGCACCATCGGCACGCTGGCCGAGGCCGCCGACGAACAGAGCCTGCCGGCGGTCCAGGTGACCGAGACTCGCTCGTTTGCCGAGAAGAACCAGTTGCCGCAGACCACCGCGAGCATCACCGGCGAACAAGCCGCGCAGGCCATCAACGTGACGGGCGCGGAAGATGCCCTGAAATACCTGCCCGACGTGCTGGTGCGCAAGCGCTTTATCGGCGACACCCAGTCCCCGATGGCGACCCGCACCACCGGCATCAACGCCAGCGCGCGCAGCCTGATCTATGCCGACGGGGTCTTGCTGTCGACCCTGATCAATAACAACAACGGCAACGGCTCCCCGCAGTGGTTCATGGTGACGCCGCAATCGATCGACCGGGTCGACGTCATGTACGGCCCGTTCGCCGCGGCGTATCCGGGCAACTCCTACGGTGCCGTGACCGAGATCACCACACGGATGCCGAAATCGTTCGAGGGCAGCCTGGAAGTCACGGGCGCCATCCAGCAGTTCAGCAAATACGGCACCGACCAGAACGAGCCGGCGCAGCAGGTCAGCGCCACGCTGGGCGACCGCACTGGAAAGTTCTCGTGGTGGTTCAGCGCGAACCACCTCAACAGCTTCAGCCAGCCGCTCACCTTCGCCACCGTCGGCCAGTCGACGGCCGCCGCCGGCGCCGGCCTGCCGGTCATCACTGGCGCGCACGCCGACCGCAACCGGACCGGCGGCGCCATCCAGGTAATCGGCGCGGGCAACTTCATCCATACGCTGCAGGACAACGCCACCGTCAAGCTGGGCTACGATTTCACGCCCACGTTGAGCGCCGTCTACACGCTGGGCTATTGGCAGAACAGTTCGAAGGCAAGCGCGCAGACCTACCTGAGCACGGCATCCGGGTCGCCCTTCTATGGCGCACCGGGCGGCAACGTCAATATCGGTGGGTTCGCGTACAGCGCCAGCACCATCGCGGGCCAGTTTTCCAGCAACAACGTCGATCAGGAACACCTGATGCAGAGCCTGAAGGTCGGGACCCGGACGCAAGGGCTGTTCGACTGGGAGGCCATTGTCAGCAATTTCTACTATCTGCAGGATTCGAGCCGCTTGTCCACCGGGCTCTATCCGGCGGCGCTGACGGGTGGGCCGGGCCGGACCACCGACATGAGCGGCTCCGGCTGGTCCACCTTCGACGTCAAGGGCATCTGGCGGCCGCAGGGCATCGCCGGCGCGAACATCGTCAGCTTTGGCGCCCATTACGACCAGTTCAAGCTGAGCAGCCCCACCTACAGCACCACCAACTGGGTATCCGGCGGCAATGGCGCCCTGTTCAGCACCTCGCAGGGCAAGACGCAGACCGGCGCGCTCTGGCTGCAGGACGTTTGGCGCATGACACCGAGCCTGCAGGCAACGCTGGGCGGCCGCTATGAAATGTGGCGCGCCTATGACGGGTTCAACTACGCCATTGGCAGCAACGGCGTGGGGGTGCCGATCCAGCAGCCTAGCCTCGACAAATCCGGCTTCTCCCCCAAGGCGTCGCTGACCTGGGAGGCCAGCCAGCTGTGGTCGGTGACCGGCTCGTTCGGCAAGGCGCTTCGCTTCCCGACGGTCGGCGAGCTCTACCAGAGCGTGCAGACCGGGACGACGTTCACCCAGGCCAATCCGTTCTTGCAACCGGAGAGCGTCCTGTCGGGCGAACTTGCCATCGAGCGCCACACCCGCGAGGGCAAACTGCGTGTTTCCGCCTTCAGCGAGTACGTCAAGAACGCGCTGATCTCCCAGACCTCGACAATTGCCGGGTTCGCCACGCCCGTCTCCTTTACGCAGAACGTGGGCAAGACACGGCAACTGGGGCTAGAGCTGGCCGGCCAGCAAGACAATGTGCTGATCAACGGCCTGACGCTCTCGGGCAACGCCACCTATGTCAACTCCCGGATTCTCTCGGACGACAGCTACGTGCCGACCACCCCTGGCGCGACGGCGGTCGGCAAGCGCGTGCCCTACGTGCCCACGTGGCGCGGCACGGTAGCGGCAACCTATCGGCCTGACAACAAATGGGCTTACACGCTGGCCGCGCGCTATAGCAGCCGCGTGTACGCGACGGTCGACAACACCGACATCAACCCCGCGACCTACCAGGGCTTCGAGAGCTTCTTCGTGATGGATGCGCGCGTGCACTACCAGCTAGACAAGCATTGGAGCGGTGCGCTGGGCGTGGACAACCTGAACAATCACAAGTACTTCCTGTTCCACCCCTTCCCGCAGCGCACGTTCTATCTAAGCCTGAAGTACACCCTTTGACAGATCCTGCCATGTCCCAGCCACTCGAACGGCCGCCCATGCGCGCGCAAGCCACCCAGCCCTCGCCAGCCGCTGCGGCGTCTTATCGCATGCTCTGGCGGTGGCACTTCTACGCCGGGCTCTTCGTCGCGCCCTTCCTGATCGTCCTGGCGATCACCGGCACGCTCTACTGCTTCCAGCCGCAGATCGAATCGCTGCTCTATCCGCAATTGCTGCGCGTGGAGCCCGTGGGTGCGAAGCTTCCCGCCCAGGCCTTGCTGGACCGGGCATGGGCCCAAGCGCCAGAAGGGGCCGTTGCGACGACGTACACCGTCGATTCGTCCCCGCGCGCCAGCGCCGAGTTTGTTTTTCGGCTGCCGTCGGGCAAGAGCGAAAGCCTGTACCTGGACCCGTACACCGGCAATTTTCTCGGCAGCCTGAGCGTGGAGGACCGGCTGATGAAGCAGGTGCGCATGCTGCATCGCGCGCTGCTGCTGGGCAAGACCGGGGAGCTGCTGATGGAGCTGGCGGCATGCTGGTCGCTGGTGATGATTGCTACGGGCGTCGCGATGTGGTGGCCGCGGCTGCGCGACAAAGGCGGCAAGGCCTTGGTGATCGGCAAGGCCGCTGGCGGGCGCGGCTGGTGGAAGGAAGTCCATCTGGTCATCGGCGCCTGGATGGCCATCGGCGCCGTGGCGTTCGTGGTGTCCGGCTTGCCCTGGACCGCATCGTGGGGCAAGCAATTCAAGGCGATCGCGACTGCGGCGCGGCTGGGCAATCCGGCCGGCGCATGGGGCGACGCAGGGGTCCGGTCGACGCCGGGCGCGGCCAGCATGGATGCGCTTCCGCTCGCGGCGGTTCCCTGGGCAGTCGGCATGGCCAAGGTTCCATCCGGCACGCCGCCGGCAGTGGGCGCTGCCACGATCAGCCTGGACCGCGCCGTGGCGATCGTGGCCGAGAACGGTGTGTCGAGCGGCTACCAGCTCGTGCTGCCGAAGTCCGCCACCGGCGTGTTCACCGCCTCCTATTTCCCGGCGGATCCCAAGGTGGAACGCACGCTGCATATCGATCAGTACACCGGCAAGGTGCTCAGGGACATTCGCTACGGCGACTACGGCGCGGTGGCGCAGGCCATCTCCTACGGCACGTCCCTGCACATGGGCCGCTACTTCGGCTTGGCCAACCAGATTGCGTGCACGGTGATCTCGCTGGGCCTGATGATGCTCGCCGTGACGGGCCTCGTGATGTGGCTCAAGCGCCGGCCCGCGCGCGCCCTGGCCGCGCCGTCATTCCCGCGCACGCTCCCGCCCATGCGGGCGTGGGTGATCGGCCTGGGTCTGCTGGGCGCGGTGTTCCCGATGATGGGCGCCACGCTGGTGATGGTCTGGCTGCTGGATCGCTGGTTCGCACGGTCGGCCGCCGTGCGGCCGGCCGCGCCAGACGCCGCCAGTCCGCTCAGAAGCGGTAGTTGACGCTCAGCTCGACCCGGCGGCCAGATCCTTGCAGCCATTGCGTAGCGTTGTAGTAGGCGGTGGTGACGTAGTGCTTGTCGAAGACATTGAACCCGCGCAGCGCCAGCGTCGTGTCCCGGCGCGCGCGCCATTGGAGCGACAGGTCGGTGGTCGTATAGGCCGGCATCTCGAGCGTGTTGGCGCGGTCGGCGAAGCGCCGGCCCACATAGCGCAGGCCTGCGCCGGCGGTCCATGCCGGGAGGAAGCGCCACGTCACCCAGACGTTGGCGAGCCGCTCGGGCACGTCCGTGGGCACATTGCCACTGCGGGAAACCGCTGCGCCCCCCACGGACTCCGTGAAATCGTCATAGCGCGCCTGCAGCAACGCGGCATTGGCATCCACGCGCCAGCCGGAGAGAAACGCTAGCCCGAAGGTAGCTTCCAGCCCCTTCGACGACTGCTGCCCCACCTGCACGCTGGCCGAAGGATTGGCAACGTCACGCGTGACCAGGTTCTTCTTGACGATCCGATAGGCGGCCAGCGTCAGCTCGCCCTTGCCCTGCCAGAAGCCCTGCTTGACGCCGACTTCGACCTGGCGGCCGGTGGAGACGTCGAAGTTGCTGTTGGCTGGCGTCAGCATCAGCAAGGCGCTGACCGGATCGGCCGCCTCCGCGTACTGCGCGTATACGGCAAGATCCGGCGTCAGGTTGTAGACCGTGCCGGCACGCCAGCCAACATTGGAAAACGTCTTGTCGAAGGCGGCCTGCCCGGCCACCAGGTCACCGCGCGACAGGTCGGCGCGGTCATAGCGCAACCCGCCCAGCACGGACCAGCGCGGCGTCACCTCAAGGCGATCCTCGGCAAACAGCGCGTATTGCGTCGCCTCGTTGCGATAGCGCGGCGTGGTGCCCGCCACGTTGATGAACGTACCGCGATCAAAGACATAGGGATCCACCGCCGATGTACCCGAGTATGGCGAATTATTGGTGTGCGTGAACGATGCCCGGTTGACGTCGAAACCCACCGACACGCTGTTCTTCATGCCAAAAAGATGGTGCCGGAACGTAGCATCGGTGGTATTGCCGACCTGCCACTGGTCGTGCAGGATCTCCGTATAGGACGAGCGGCTGACCAGTCCCGTGGCCGGCACGTAGTTGTAGTACTCGGCATTGCGCCAGTGCCGTTTGCTGTCGATGTAGTAAAGGCGCGAGCGCACCGTGGCATCGGCATTCGGTGTCCACTGCGCGGCAAGTTCCGTCCATTGGTCGTCGAACTTGAGCAGGCTGTCGCCCACGTTGTAGTTCTTGCTCCGCAGCGCCGCGTCCTCCTGCCCGTTGACCAGCGGCACGCCGAAATAGCGCTGCGGCTCCTGCCAGCCTTTGGCATAGCTGAGCTTCAGGCTCAGGTCCGGCGTGGCGTCCCACTGGATGGCACCGGACAGCGACAGGTTCCGGGAATCGCCGAGATCGACGGATCCGTCGGACCGGTTGCCGCTCACATCGAGCCGGTAGGCGAGCTTGTCGTTGATGGCGCCGCCGCTGCCGAACGCCAGCCGCTGTGTATTCTCCGTGCCCAGCGCGGCCTGGATTTCATTCTCGACCGGGCCGCGCGCTGGCTTCTTCGGCACCACGTTGACCACGCCGCCGATGGCGCCCTCCCCGTAGATCACCGAAGCCGGGCCGCGCAGCACCTCGATACGCTCAACGGACCAGGTATCGAAAGGGAACGTGATGCCGATGCCGCCATACTGGCGAATCCCGTCATAGAGCTGCATCACCGAGGTCGAGCCCGTGAAGCCGCGCGCCGACAATGCAGCGCCGCCATTGCCGGGGTGGCCGAGGCCGGACAGCCCGGGCGCCCGGGTGATGGCGTCCACGAGCGATGCGTCGCCGCGTTCTTCCAGCTGCTCGCGCGGGATGACGTCGACGCTGGCCGGGGTCTGCATGGGCGTCAGTCCGAGATTGGAGCCCGTGGATGCCTGCCCGCGCAACGCGGACTCCGGCGCGGCGGAGACAGTCACCGGGGCAAGGTCGGACGCTTTGCGAAGTGCGTCCTCAGCGTAGGCGGGAAAGCCGGCGGTCGCGGCGGCGAGTGCAAAGCAATGATGTCGAAGCGAGGTGGGGAGCATGAATGGAGGCGCGCTGAGTCCGGCGAGTTGTCGGCTAGGAGCGCCACTCGTGCGAGTGGCGCTAGAGGCGCGAAAGTCTACCCAGCGGCCCGACATCAAAGGAATGCGGCAATGCGACGCATTGGGCGCAATGCATGATCGCGCCATCCATGCAGCGACCATTTGCCACGGGCTTGCCAATGAATCGAAGCCCGGCGAGATCGGCTACATCCCCTCGCTCACCAACCTGTCCGCCTCCGCCTTCACCCTCTGCCCATGCTGATCCAGCACCGGCGCCGCGAATGGCTCGGGCCCCGGCGTGCGCCCGAACTTGATGGCACGGGTAAAGCCCCGATACCGGCCCACGGTGGGATGCTCGAACGTGGTCACCATGCCTTCCGCCTGCACCTGTGGGAAGTCGAACATGTCTTCCACGGAGCGCGCGGCAGCGCAGGGCACAGCTTCGCCGAAGTGCGCCTCCCATTCCAGCGCGGTGCGGGCTGCCAGCGCGCGGTGCAGCATGGGGACGATCTCATCCTGATGCTGCGCGCGCTTGCGCACGCTGTCGTAACGCTCGGTGGCGAGTTCCGCCAGGCCGGTTTTCTCGCAAAGCGCCGCCCAGAAATGCGGCGTGTTGGCGGAAATGTAGAGATAGCCTTCCTTGGTCGGATGGATGCCGGTGATGCCGCCGGAGCGCATGTCGCGGCCAACCTCCCTGGGTTCGTTGTCCGCCCAGACCATGCGGGCCGATTGCATGGTCAGCGCCGCGCGCAAGAGGGAAATGCCGACATACTGGCCTTCGCCGCTTTTCTCGCGCTCGTAGAGTGCGGACGCGACGCCGCCGGCGACCAGCGCCGAGCCGTAGTAGTCGACGACCGAGCCATAGAGAATCTCTGGCGCACCGCCCTGCTTGCCCTGCAGCGTGCACATGCCGGTCATGGTCTGCAGGACCTGGTCGTAGCCGGCCTTGTCCTTGAGCGGGCCGTCTTCCCCATAGCCGGTCACGGCGCAATAGATCAGGCGCGGGTTGACCAGCTTGAGCTGTTCGTAAGCGATGCCCAGCCTGGGCGGCACGGTGGGCCGGAAGTTGTGCACCAGCACGTCGGCGGTGCGCACCAGCGCCATCAGGCGCTGCAGGTCGTCGGCTTGCTTGAGGTCCAGCACCACGCCCAGCTTGCTGCGGTTCACGCCCAGGAAGGCGCGGCTCTCGGCCTCCAGCGAGGAAGGATACTTGCGCAGGTTGTCGCCGGCGGGCGGCTCGATCTTGATGACCTCGGCACCCTGGTCGGCCAGCAGCGAGCAACCATAGGGGCCAGCTATGTAGGCGCTCAGGTCCAGCACGCGCAGGCCGGACAGCGGGCCCGGCTTGCCGGTGCGCTCGCTCAGTGGCGCGGCGCGGTCATCAGAGGGGGGACGCATGGAAATCTCCGGAGAATTGGCAGTAGAGGCAAAGCGCTCGCATCAGTCCACGACGATGTTCTGGCGCTTGGCGAGCGTCTTCCACCGTTCCACGTCCTGCCCGATGATGGCGGCGAACTGGGCCGGCGTGGCGGGCCTGGCTTCGGCGCCCTCCTTCAGGAAGGCCGCTTTGATCTCGGGCTTGGACAAGACGGTGTTGACGGCGGCGTTGAGCTGGCTGACGATCGCCGGCGGCGTGCCGGCCGGCGCCAGCAGGCCCCACCAGAGTTCGAACTCGTAGCCTGGCACCGCGCTGGACATGGGCGTGAGATCCGGCGCGATCGGGCTCGGCTTGAGGCTGGTGATGCCAACCGCGCGCACCTTGCCGGCGCGCACCATCGGCAGCAGCGAGGGGCCGCTGGAGATCAGCAGTTGTGTCTGGTCGCCGATCAGGTCGGTCACGGCAGGCCCCATGCCGCGATACGGGATATGGGTGATGAACAGGTTCCCTGCCCTGGCCTTGAGCAGCTCGGTGCCAAACTGGTTGACGCTGCCCGGCCCGCTTGAAGCGTAGTTGTACTTGCCCGGCCTGGCGCGGATCGCCGCGATCAGCTCCTGCGGCGTCCTGGCGGGAAATGCATTGTTGACCGCGACAATGAACGGCCCTTGCGCAAACATCGCCACCGGCACAAAGCTCTTGACCGCATCGAACGGCAGCTTGGCCTGCACCGCGGCATTGGTCGTCATGCTGGACGACACGGCGACCAGCGTGTACCCGTCCGGGACGGACTTGGCCACGATGCCCGTGCCGGTATTCCCGCTGGCGCCGGGACGGTTGTCGATGACCACGGGTTGCTTGAGCTCTTCGCCAATCTCCCTGGCGACGATACGCGCGAAGATATCGTTGGAGCCGCCCGGGGGATAGGGCACGACGATGGTGATGGGCTTGCTTGGATAGCCGCCCTGCGCGAACGCCGCGCCGGATACCAGGCTGGCAATGGCAGTGGCGGCCAAGGCTACGCTACGGGAAATGGATACGAATGCGGTTACGGATACGGATGGTGTTTTCAAGATGTCTCCTTCTGTTTTTTTTGTTTGCCCCATGCGATGCAGCCTGATCCCGGCAGCGGACTCCGGTGAAGTCAGGCAGGCAGCAATCCAAGGCGCCTGGCGGTAGCCACGATGGCTTGCGCCCGCTTCACGAACGGCGGATCGATCATCTTTCCGTCCACCACGTAGGCGCCCACGCCCCTGGCCTCGGCATCGCGCGCGGCCTCCAGTACCCGCGCCGCATGGCCGATCTCCTCATCGCTCGGACGGAAGGCCTGGTTGGCCAGCGGGACCTGGCTGGGATGGATGCAGCTCTTGCCAAGGAAGCCCATGCGGCGCGACAGCTCGGCCTCGGCACGGAAGCCGGCTTCATCCTTGATGTTGGCAAACACCGTGTCGTAGGCGAACACGCCGGCCTCGCCGGCTGCCATGCGCACCGCGTACATGGCTTGCTGGATCGCCGCGCTTTCGCGCCGCGCGATGCCCAGCGGCTCGAACAGGTCGCCCAGGCCAAGCTGCAAGCCAGCCACGCGCGGGTGGGCCGCGGCCAGTTCGCCGGCCAGGCGCAGCGCCTTGGGCGTTTCAATGTTGAGCAGCAGGCGGACCGGGCTGTCCACGCCATGCGCAAACCCGTTGACACGTTCCGCCTGCTCGATGGCGGCGGCAGCGCGGCGTACGTCGTCGGCGCTCTCGGGCTTGGGCAGGTTGATCAGGTCCAGGCCGGGCTGCACCACTGCGGCCACGTCGGCCGCAAAGTGAGGGGTGTCCATCGCGTTGACCCGGACGATCAGCGTCTTGCCGCTGGCGCGGGCCTGGCCCGAGCGCAGCAGCGCGCGCAGTGCCTCGCGCGCTTGCGGCTTGCGCTCCTGCGCCACCGCGTCCTCGAGGTCGAACGACAGCCCGTCCGCAGCGCTGGCCAAGGCCTTGTCGAACAATTCCGGGCGGGAACCGGGGACGAACAGTTTGCTTCTCATGGCAACGTGAACCAATGGCTTTGGAGTGCGCCAGTGTGAGTCACGCCAGAACAAAGATAAACTATGTATCTCTTTCTTTAATCGATAGAAAATGTATGGAGACAGCCTACCTCAACGCGTTCCTGGTCGTCGTGGATACCGGCTCCCTCGCGCAAGCCGCCCGGCGGCTCAACGTGACGCCCGCCGCCATCGCGCAGCAGATCCACGTCCTGGAGCGGGAGCTGGGCACCACCTTGCTGGGCCGGGCCGGCCGCACTGTGGCGCCGACCGAGTCGGGCGCACGGCTGGCCGAACGCGCGCGCACCCTGCTGCGGGACTTCGGCCAGTTGCGGGATTGGGTGAATGAAACGGAGGCACCGCGCGAACTGCGCCTGGGCACGATCAACACCGCGCTGCACAGCCTGCTGCCGGAAACACTAGCCGGGTTCGCCGCGGAGCATCCGGGTGTCTCCGTGTTCATCCAGTCGGACAAATCGGCGGCGCTGTACGACGCCGTGAAAAACGCGGAGCTGGATGCGGCCGTCTGCCTGCACCCGCCCTTCGCGCTGCCCAAGACCATCGTGTGGGAACTGCTGCGTGAGGAACCCCTGGTCGTGCTGGCGCCCGCCCGGCTGGCCCGGCGCGATCCGCACGAACTGCTGCGCACCGAGCCGCTGATCCGCTACGACCGCAGCGTGGGCGGCGGCAAGCAGGCCGACCGGTACCTGCGGCAGGCTGGCATCGCCGCGCACGAACGGTTCGAGCTCAGCTCGCTGGTGGCAATCGCCATGATGGTCGACCGGGGGCTGGGGGTGTCTCTCGTGCCCGACATCGCGTCGCCGCTGACGGCAGGCCTGCGCATCGCCAAGCTGGCGCTGCCCGAAGCGACCGAGCCGCGCCGGTTCGGCATCTTGTGGCAACGCTCGTCTCCCCGCACGCCGTTGATCCTCTCATTGCTGCGGCACGCGCGGCAGGCGGCCGCCTGAGCGCTTACTGGCGCCAATCCGGCACCGATCTGGCGCCGATCCGGAGAGGCTCAAACAGCAGGATCCGCGCCGCCCGGAAACACCCGCTCGCCCAGGAAGTCGATGAACACGCGCAACTTTGGCGACGGGTGCCGGCTGGCCGGCCACAGCACACGGAAGGTGCCGCTACGGTCCACGTAGTCGTCCAGCACGGTACGCAACCGGCCGTCAGCCAGCGCCTCGCGAATGGCGAAGTCCGGCAGGCAGGCGATGCCGAGGCCCTGCAGCGCAAAGCTCACGCGGGTCTCGATGTTGTTGCAGATCATCGAGGTGGGCAGGTTCAATTCCGGATCAACGGCTGCGCGGCGCAGCGGCCAGGCTTCCAGCTTGCCGCTGTTCGGGAAGCGGTATTGCAGGCAGGCATGCCCGGCCAGGTCCGCGGGCTGCCGGGGCTCCCCGCGCTGCGCGAGATACGCCGGCGACGCCACCAGCAGGATCCGGAACGCGCCGAGGCACCGCGCCGATAGCCGGGAGTCGCTGGGCTCGCCGGTGCGTACCACGGCATCGAACCCCTCTTCGATCACGTCCACCATGCGGTCGGTGAAATCCAGGTCCAGCTCGATCTCCGGGTACTGCCGCATGAAGTCGCCCAGCACCGGCAGCACCAGCGAACTCACCAGCGGCAGGCTGACGCGCAAGCGCCCGCGCGGCGCTTGCGCTGCGCGCGACAACTCCTGCTCCGCCGCCTCGATCTCGGCCAGGATGCGGCGGCTGCGCTCCAGGAACAGCGCCCCTTCCGCGGTCAGCGTGATACTGCGCGTGCTGCGGTGAAACAGCCGCGTGCCGAGCTTTTCTTCCAGCCTTGCCACGCTCTTGCCCACGGCCGACGCCGACACGCCCATCTGGCGGCCGGCCACCACGAAGCTGCGGGTCTCGGCGACCTGCACAAACACCGTAAAGCCACTCAGGCTGTCCATTGGCTTTCCTGCCATTCCAAGCGCCTTGATCTTCGATTACGGACAAATATGTCCGGATAACCAGGAACTCTAGCCTACTTTTTCCCGAGTCGAATGTTTCTTATCGTTTGCTTGATCCCATCCCTGTCTTGCGACGAAGGAAAACACGCATGTTGTCACCCCTGTCCTCCCTGTCCGCCCGCGTCGATGCGGCGATTGAACAAGCCCTTGCCGACCACCGCCTGGTCGGTGCCGTCGTGCTGGTTGCCCGCCACGGCGAAGTCATCCACCGCCGCGCCGCGGGCCTGGCCGACCGCGAGGCCGGCCGGCCCATGCGCACCGATACCCTGTTCCGCCTGGCGTCGGTATCCAAGCCCATCGTGTCGAGCGCGGCGATGGTGCTGGTGGCGCAGGGCCGCCTGGGGCTCGACGAGGCCGTGACGCGCTGGCTGCCGGAGTTCACGCCCCGCCTAGCCGACGGCAGCCCCGCCATCCTCACCGTGCGGCAACTGATGACCCATACCGCAGGGCTGGGCTACCGCTTCTTCGAAGCCGACGAGCACGGGCCCTATGCCCGCGCCGGCGTCTCGGACGGCATGGACCAGCCGGGCATCACCCTTGCGGAGAACCTGCGCCGCATCGCCAGCGTGCCCTTGCTCTACAAGCCAGGCAGCGCCTGGGGCTATTCGCTGGCCACGGACGTGCTTGGCGCCGTGATCGAACGCGTTTGCGACGCGCCGCTGGCCGACGCGGTGCACGCGCTGGTCACGGGTCCGCTGGGCATGGGCGACACAGGCTTTGCCGCGGCCGATGCCGGGCGGCTAGCCACCGCCTACGTCAATGACACGCCGGTGCCGCGCCGCATGCTCGCGCACGATGTGGTCCCCGTTGTCGACGGCACGGCCGGCATCCACTACGCGCCGGCGCGCGCATTGGACACCAGTGCCTTCCCCTCCGGCGGCGCCGGCATGATTGGCAGCGCCGGCGATTTCCTTCGCTTGCTGGAAGCCCTGCGCCAGGGCGGCGAGCCATTGATGCCCGCTGCCTGGGTGGATGAAATGGGCCGCAACCAGACCGGCGAATGGGGCCCGCCGGATGCGCCAGGCACCGGCTTCGGCCTGGGCTTCTCGGTGCTGCACGATCCGGCTGCGGCCGGCTCGCCGGAGTCGGCCGGCACCTGGCGCTGGGGCGGCGCCTACGGGCACTCATGGTTCGTCGACCGCGCCCGTGGCCTGAGCGTGGCCGCGTTCACCAACACCCTGTATGAAGGCATGTCCGGCCGCTTCGTGACGGATTTGCGTGACGCCGTCTATGGGCACGAGCCGGCAATGCGATGAGCGATATGGCTGCCCGGCTTCCCCGCCATCCAGGCCATGCAGGCCACCCAGGCCATCGGCTAAAGCGCGGCGAGCAGCAGCATGTAGGCCTTGATCACGATGGCATTGGCCAGGTCGATGAAAAACGCGCCGACCATGGGCACCACCAGGAACGCCAGGTGCGACGGCCCGAAGCGATCGGTGATCGCCTGCATGTTGGCGATGGCCGTCGGCGTCGCGCCCAGGCCAAAGCCGCAATGCCCGGCGGCGAGCACCACGGCATCGTAGTTGCGTCCCATCACGCGGAAGGTGACGAACATGGCGTAGGCCGCCATGGCCGCTGCCTGGACCAGCAGGATCGCCAGCAAGGGCAGGGCCAGCGCGGACAGCTCCCACAGCCGCAGGCTCATCAGCGCCATCGCCAGGAACATCGACAGGCTGACGTTGCCCAGCACGGAGACCGAGCGGTCGAACACGCTGTACCAGCCGAGCACCGACAGGCCGTTGCGCAGGATGACCCCGATGAACAAGACCCAGACGAAGCTTGGCAAGGCGAGCCAGCTATCGGCAAAAGCAGTGGCCAGCGCCTGTCCGGCGGTCAGGCAGACCAGGATCAGGGCCAGCGTTTCAATCAGCGCGAACGCGGTGATCAGCCGCACTGCCGCCGGCTCCTCGAAATTGAGCGGGTCGGGCTCCTGCGCGGCATTGCCTGGCGTTTTGATTTGTCGCAGCAGCACACGTGCGACAGGGCCGCCCAGCAAACCGCCGAGCACGAGCCCGAACGTGGCGCAGGCAATGGCCAGTTCCGTGGCGGAGGCCACGCCGTACTGGCTGGCGAACGTGTGGCCCCAGGCCACGCCAGTGCCATGGCCGCCAGACAGCGTGATCGACCCCGCCAGCAGCCCGACCACCGGTTTCAGCCCGAGAACGGTCGCCATGCCGACGCCGATCGCGTTCTGCATCACGAGCAACCCGATCACGACGAGCAGGAAGACAGCGATGCTCCTGCCGCCGCGGCGCAGGCTGGCCAGATCGGCACTGAGCCCCAGCGTGGCGAAAAACGCCAGCATCAAGGGCGTCTGCATGGTGAGATCGAACCCCACCTGCCCCCCGCGAACGCGCGCGCGGCAAAGAGGCCAAACGCCACTACCAGGCCGCCGACCACCGGCTCGGGGATGCTGTAGGTTTTCAGGAACGGCGTGACGGCAATCAGCTTGCGGCCGGCCAGCAGGACCAGCGAGGCCGCCACCAGGGTTTCATATGTGTTGAGCTGCAGCATCTCGCCTCCTCCGGGAAGCCATAGTCTGCACCGGAAGGACCCCGACGGGATATTGAATGTTTTTTGAACGCGGCCCGGGCCGCTATTCCGCGCCCCTAATCAGCGCCCCTAATCAGCACCCCTACTCAGCCGTGTCTCCCACCCGCAGCATGTTCCACGTCAGGCCCAGCTGGGCATCGGTCTTCAGCGAGAGCAACTGGCGCGAGAGCCGGGCCAGATGCGCCTGTTCCGCCAGGTTCTTGCCGACCACGCCTTTTTCCTCGGCGGCGTTGGCAAGCACGCCCTCCAGGTCGCCGTAGCGCTGCAAGAGCTTGGCCGCGGTCTTCGCCCCGACCTTCTCGACACCGGGAATATCGTCCGTGCTATCCCCCAGCAGGGCGAGATAGTCGGCAAGCTGGTGGCTGCCCACGCCGAACTTGTCCATGACATAGCGTTCATCGAACCAGGACGGCTCCCCGTTCTTCGCGGTGGCAAAGTGGTTGCGCACGATGGCGCCGTCGGCGATGAGCTGCAGCACGTCCTTGTCCGTGCTCACCGGGATCACCTGCCCCTCCTTGCTCGCGGTCCAGCGATAGAAGGCCGTGGCGATGATGTCGTCGGCCTCGTAGCCTTCGATCATGGCTGTCTGCAGCCCGAGCACTTCCGTCAGCGTCAGGCGGAAATCAGGCAGGACCTCCGCCAGCTCCGGATCCATGGGCTTGCGGTGCTGGCGGTACTGGGGATACAGCGCGTGGCGCCAGGTCTTGCCGCCGGTGTCGAACGCCGCCAGCGCGTGCGTCGGCTTGCACTCGGTCAGGGCGCGGCGAAACGAGGCCAGCGCCGAGAGTACGGCGCCTTCGACCTTGGCCGGAATGTCCTCGGCCGGGTTGGCTTCGTAGACCCGGCGCAGGATGTTCAGGCCGTCGATGAGCAGTAGGGTGTGCTTCATTGTTCTTGCGATTCTTGCGATGCGAGCGATCAGACCCTCTATTTTGACGTGCGAAGCCCGTCGCGCAACCTTTTCGGGCAGGCGGATCAGCAAGAATGCGGGGTTGCGCCGGCGGTCCACCTCGTCTAGTCTGAGCAGACTCAACCTACGCCCGGAAATGAACAACAATCACGACACTCGCCAGGCAGTAATCGACGCCCTGCAAAAGACGGGCACCCCGATGGATGCATATCAGGTCGCAAAGGCCACGGGCGTCAGCCCGATCCAGGCAGCGCGCACGCTCACGAAGCTCGCCGCAAAAGGCGTCGTGCAGACCGACGCCCAGCTTGGCGCCGAGGCCGACTTGTCCGCGCAGTTCCGCCTGGCTCCGGCGCCGAAGGATGCCGCCGGAGGGTAAAAGCGGAGGTGGTTGCTGCCCGGCTGGCGCCAGGATCTGGTGCATGTGCACCGCCGATCTCACGGGCAATCGTGTCCGTTGATGCCGCGTGTGCGCCGAATACGTGGCTTGACGACGTGATCGCCCACCGGGCGGATGCCCGACAAAGCGCGAATGCCGCGCTCATTCTTGCAGCAACTGCATTGATTCTGGCAATGCGCCGAGACCATTTCTGGAAATAATCCCAATCAGGACTATCCATGACGCGCCAACCCGCGTATATTTCGGCCCGCGGGGTGGAGCAGTTGGCAGCTCGTCGGGCTCATAACCCGAAGGTCGCAGGTTCAAGTCCTGCCCCCGCAACCAGATTCTGAAAAGCCCGTACGGTTCACGCCGCACGGGCTTTTTGCATTGCCGGGGCAGGACCGCGAGCAGCGACGGTGTCAGCAGCTTCGGCACCACCAGTTCCATCGCCGGGTCGTCCGCCAGCAAGCAAGCCTGCGGGAAGCCATCGGCCGGCGCCGGAGGCAGCCTCAGGTAGTCCGGCGACCTGGCACCCTTGACTGGGACTGCCAAAGCCTGCCGGAGCCAGCCAAAGCGTCTGGCTGGCACAAAACGCTGTCTGGCTGGCAATATTCGGATGGCGCGCCGGATGCTCCGGCCATGCCTTTTGCCCGATCTTGCCCGATCTCGGGCCTAACCCGACGACGCGATATCCGCGGCCGCAAAGGAGTGAAGCGCATGCCCCCACTCGAGACACTATTGCCATTCTTCGGCATCGCCGTGGTGCTTGGACTGACGCCGGGCCCGGACAATGTCTTTGTGCTGCTGCAATCCGCCATGCGGGGGCCCCGAGCGGGCATGGTCGTGGTGCTTGGCCTGTGCACCGGCCTGCTGGTGCATACGGCCGCGGTCGCGCTTGGCCTGGCCGCGCTGTTCGCCGCGTCCAAGCTCGCATTCATGGTGCTCAAGATCGCCGGTGCGCTATACCTGGCCTATCTTGCCTGGCAGGCGTTCCGCGCCCCGGTGGGCGTGATGAGCCAGGGCAACGGCGACAAGGCTGGCGTGGGGCATATGTACCGGCGGGGCGTGGTGATGAACCTGACCAACCCCAAGGTGGTGATCTTTTTCCTCGCGTTCCTGCCGCAGTTCGTCGCGCCGGACCGTAGCCATATCGCGCTGCAGATCATGGTGCTCGGCGTGGTCTTCATCATCGCCACCCTGCTGGTCTTTTCCGTCATCGCCTACTGCTCGGCCATGTTCGGCGCCCTGCTGCTGCGCTCGGCACGCGCGCAGCGCGCGCTGAACCGGTTTGCGGGGGTGGTGTTCCTGGGGCTGGCCGCGCGGCTGGCGTCGTCACGGCTGTAGGCCAAGGACGGCCGCTGGCCGCCCTCTTCTAATCCCGCCCTCCGCCAAACACCCGCTTCACCCTCTCCCACATCACCCCCAGCATCATCGACACCGGATTCATCTGCGTGGCCTGGCTGCGCTCGCTCTCCGACAACGACGGGTCCATCTTGCGGGCGACGTTCTTGCCGAAGTCCGCCATCATGCGCCGGACAAAATCGCGCACCAGCCCCGAGCGGGAGAACTGCGCCAGCGGGCCTTGCAGGGAGTACTGCAGGTCGATCAGCACTTCGGTCTCGCCCGCCGATATCGCCTGCAGCACATAGGTGATATCACCAGCGGCCTTGGAGTTGCTCAGCGAATCCTGCCCCGCACCCTTGAGCACGCCGCGCCGGTTCGCGTCGTCGCGCTCCAGCCGCGCCGCGCCGTTAAAGCGCGCCGCCATCGGCCCGAACTTGATCGCCACATGCCCCTTGACGCGATCGCCGTCCTGCTCGGTGAGCGCCGCGCCTGGCAGGCAGCTTGCCACCGCCGGCAGGTCCGCCATGAAGCGCCACACGTCATCAGCCGGGAACGGCACCTTGAAGCTGCCGTCGATGCGCGACCAGCCCTTTTTGTCGGCGCTGCGCTCGGCTTCTTCCTTGGCGGCAGGCTCGGCGTGCGCCTGGACAGTGCTGTCGGCCGCAGGCGTGAAGCAGACGAATTCGCGCTTCACGGTCGCTGCTACGGCTTGCACCGCGTTGCCCGTTGCAGGTGGCTTGCGCTGCGCCAGCACAGAGCTGATCGCGGCCACGATCCCCATATAGCCCGTGCAGCGGCAGAGGTTGCCCGATAGCTCATGGCGGATGGTTGCCTCGTCGGCATCCGGCAGCCGCAGCACARTGTCGCGCGCGGTGGCCAGCATGCCG
The DNA here is from genome assembly GCF_056398045.1 of Cupriavidus sp. 05L411. Lineage (NCBI taxonomy): Bacteria > Pseudomonadati > Pseudomonadota > Betaproteobacteria > Burkholderiales > Burkholderiaceae > Cupriavidus > Cupriavidus sp. 05L411. The sequence continues at coordinate 41,843 of NZ_JBFTOQ010000019.1, forward strand.
GGCGTGCAGTAGCCGCATTGCAGCGCGTGGTGCTGGTTGAACGCGGCGCGCAGGTCGCGCATCACGGGGTCGTCGTCATAGCCTTCGATGGTCACCACCTTGCTGCCGGCGCAGGCGCTGGCAAAGGTGATGCACGAGCGCACGGGCTTGTCGTCGACCAGCACGGTGCAGGCGCCGCAAACCCCGTGCTCGCAGCCCAGGTGGGTGCCGGTGAGGCCCTGTGCGTCGCGCAGGAAGTCGCCCAGGTGGGTGCGGTGCGCGCAGGCGCCGGACGCGGCGCGGCCATTGATCGTCAGTGCGATGGTTTCCACTGCTGCCCTCAGTTGAAAAGTTGTTCGATGCAGCGAGTGACGGCTGCGCAGCAGAGCTTGCGGTCGATCGCATCCTTGGCCGGCGTGGCTTGCGTCACGGCGGCCAGCACGGCCTGCGGCGTGAGCGCGGCGGGGCCTTGCGCGGCAATGTCGTGGGCGAGGCCGCGCAGCAGCGCCGGCGCGCCGTCGAGCGCGCCCAGTGCGATGCGGGCGAAGCGCGTGGACGGATCGAAGTACGCGGCGCAACTGGCCTCGGCGAACTCGCCGGTCTTGCGGCACAGCTTGTGGTAGCCCCAGCGTGCTGTATCGGGCTGGCTCGGCACATGGACAGCACAGATCAGCTCGCCTTCGGTGAGCGCCGTGGTGTACGCACCCAGCATGAACTCCGTCATGGGCACGAGGCGCGTGCCGGCCTTCGATGCAAGCTCGATCTGCGCGCCAATGGCGGTCAGCGCCACCACCCAGTCCGCCGCGGGATCGGCGTGCGCCAGGCTGCCGCCGATGGTGCCGCGATTGCGGATGGCGCGGTAGGCGATGCCGCGCGCCACGGATTGCAGCATGCCGCCGCGCAATGCCGGGAATTCGCCATCCTCGATCTGCGCATGGGTGACCGCCGCGCCGATGCGCACGCGATCCTGCTGCGTGGTGACTGTGCGTAGCTCGGCGAGCTTCGACAGATCGTAGATGGCATCGGGGCGCGTCAGGCGCAGGTTAAGCATCGGGCCCATGGACTGCCCGCCGCCCATGACCTTGGCGTTGTCGGTGCGGTCCGCCAGCTCGGCGCAGGTGGCGGCCAGCGTGGGGGCCGCGTGATAGGTGAATGCAGCTGCTTTCATGATGGTTCAGGCCGCCTCTCTGGTTGGCGTGGCTTGCGGCTTCCGGGCTTGCTCGGCGCGGGCCAGCGCTTCGAGCACCTTGCGCGGCGTGAGCGGCGTCTCCAGCAACTCCACGCCGAACTGCCCCAGCGCGTCGTTGACCGCGTTGAAAATGGCCGCGGGGGGCGCGATGGCGCCGCCCTCGCCCATGCCCTTGGCGCCGAATTCCGTATGCGGCGACGGCGTCTCGAAATGGTGGATGCGGATCGAGGGGATTTCGGTCGGGCCAGGCAGCATGTAGTCGGCCAGCGTGGAGGCCAGCGGCTGGCCGTTGCCGTCGTAGCGCATCTCCTCGAACATGGCCGTGCCGATGCCTTGCGCCACGCCGCCATAGGTCTGCCCTTCCACCACCATGGGGTTGACCATGGTCCCGCAGTCTTCCACCACCACGTAGTCGAGGATCTCGACGTGGCCGGAATCCGTGTCCACCTCCACCAGCACGGCGTGGGTGGAGTACGTGAAGCTGCCGGTATCCACGTTGGGCTTGTAGCCCATGGTGGTTTCCAGCCCGGTGGGATCCACATTGGCGGGCAGCCGCTGCGGGTTGATATACCAGGCGTTGGCGATTTCGCTGATCGGCACGGCGGCGTCGCCCGCCTTGACCGAACCACCAGCCAGCGTCGCCTCTTCCTCGGGACGCTGCAGCATATGCGCGCCGATCTTCAGCAGGCGCGGCACCAGCGCCTTGCAAGCACGCGATACCGCGCCGCCCGACATCACGAGCGAGCGCGAAGCATAGGTGCCAGTGGAGAAGGGCGTCACGCCGGTGTCCCCGTGCACGACCTTCACGCGCGACACATCGACGCCGAGGATCTCGTGCGCGATCTGGGCAAAGGTGGTTTCCATGCCCTGGCCATGCGAGTGCACGCCAACGCGGACTTCCAGCCCGCCATCCGGCGTGATGCGCACGGTGGCGGAATCGAAGCCGGGAATCACCGGCGTGCCCCAGGCGGCGAACACCGAGGTGCCATGCGCCGATTGCTCGGTGTAGGTGCCAAAGCCCACGCCGAGATAGCGCGAGCCCGCCGAAGGATCGTTCAGCCTTTGACGCTGGCGCTCACGGATGCGCGCCAGCCCGATCATCTGCGCGGCCTTGCGCACGCTGGCCGGGTAGTCGCCGCCATCGAAGTGCTTGTTGGTGACGTTGACATAGGGCATGGATTCCGGCTGTACCAGGTTCTCGCAGCGGATCTCCCACGGCTCGCGCTTGACCTCGCGCGCCAGCGCATCCATCAGCAGTTCCATGGCAAAGCACACGCCCGTGCGCGCCACGCCCCGGTACGGGACAAAGCCGGGCTTGTTGGTAGCCACGCATTCCGTGATGCAGCGGTAGCCGTCGAAGGCGTACGGCCCCGGCAGGTTGCCGATGGCCTGGCCGGGTTCAAGGCCGATGGTGAAGGGCCACACCGAATAGGCGCCGCCGTCGATGGCGATCCTGGCGTCCAGCGCCAGCAGGCGCCCGCGCGCGTCGGCGTAGGCCGTGACCTCGTAATGATGCTCGCGCGAGTTGGCGCCCGCGGTCAGGTGCTCGCGCCGGTCTTCGATAAAACGGAACGGCTTGCGGTACGTCATGGCGAGCCAGGCGATGCACAGCTCCTCTTGCTGCAGCACGCACTTGTAGCCAAAGGCGCCACCCACGTCGGGGGAGATCACGCGGACTTTTTCCTGCTCCAGGCCCAGGCAATGGCTCAGCACCGTGCGAATCATGTGCGGCACCTGGGTGGCGCTGTAGACGATCAGCTGGTCGAACTGGTGGTCCCAGTAGGCCAGCACGGCCTTGCCTTCCATCGGCACCATGCATTGGCGCGCCAGGTCGATCTTGCGGCTGACCACTACGGAGGCCGTCTTGCTGAGCGCGTCGAAATTCTTGTCGGCGGTGAGTGTGAGGAAGTGGTTGTCCTTCCAGTGCTCGTGCACGCGCGTGGTGCCGCTGGCCTGCCGTGCGCCATCCACATCGGTGAGCGCCGGCAGTTCATCCAGCTCCGCGACGATGCGCTCGGCGATATCCTCGGCCTGCGCGCGGGTCGGCGCGAAGGCCATGGCGATGGGCTCGCCGACAAAGCGAACCTTGCCGGCGGCCAGGGGCGGCTGCGCCGAGGGCTGGTATGACGGGAAAGCCGAGTCGGCCACGATATCGAGCGCGCCATGCATATCGTCCCGCCCGATCACCGCATGCTCCAGCCCTTCCGGCTTGTACAGCGCCAGCAGCCGCGCATGCGCCATGGGGCTGCGCAGGAACGCAACCTCCTGCAGGCCGGGCATGGCGATATCGGCGACGAAGCGGCCCTTGCCATGCAGGTGGCGCGCGTCCTCCTTGCGCGCCACGCGCGCGCCTACGCCTTGCCCGCCTTGCTTCTCGATGTGGTCTTTGTCCATACATTTCTCCAGCCCGGGCTTGCCGCCGTCCGTGACTGCTTTGTGGGGTTCGTGGGTAGCGGATAGCCCGGCAACCAGCAGGTCGGCAAGCAATTTCCGTGCACCTGCCTGATCGCACGTCCAGCGGCACATATTCAGTGCACTGAGCTTATCGACACATTGGCGAAACGGGCGGCGCCCGTCAATTGGGGCTTCAGCCGATGCATGTGCCCGGTGCGCATCACCGTGCGCACCGGGCACCGCTCAGAGCCGGGCCAGCGCCGCCAGCGCCTGCTCGCGCGGCATCACGGCGGCGTACTTCTGCTCCATGTCGAACAGGTTGGCCGCGTGCGGCTGGAGCGCGCGGTCGCCCACGCAGTCCGACACCACCAGCGGGCGGAACCCGTGCGACATGGCATCGACCACGCTGGCGCGCACGCAGCCGCTGGTGACCGCGCCGGCCACCACCAGCGTGCGCACGCCGCGCTGCGTCAGCCACGCCGCCAACGACGTGCCGAAGAAGGCGGACGGCACGGTCTTGCGCACTACCAGCTCGCCATCGCGCGGGGCCAGCTGCGCAACGATCGCGCTGGCCGGCCCATGCTCCTTCAGCGTCAGCAGGCCGGGCACCTTCAGCGTGAAGATGTTCTGGTCGCCGTCGTCGTCGGCAAACACGATGCGGCTGTGCGCCACCGCCCAGCCCTGTTCCCGCGCGCTGGCCAGCAGGGGCACCGTGTTGGCGATGGCCTCGGCGATATTGCCGCCGCCGAACATCGCCGGATCCGCGAAGCCGTTGACGAAGTCGACGATCAGCAGGCCTACGGGGCCCTGCAGCGGCAGTTGGGTGCCGAAGCCCTGGCGCTCGTAGGTGGGGAGCTCCCCATGTCTCGTCATTTGCTGTTCCATCCGTCCAGTACCTTGCCTTGCCTGACCACTGCCTCGCCGTCCAGGCTCACGGTGCAGTTGCGCAACGGGATATCGATATGGCAGGCGGTGGTGCGGCTGCCGCCTGCCTCGTTGTTGGGGCCGAGCGAGAACAGGAAATTGCCCTCGTAAGCCCGCGCGTCCATGCCGATCGAGGCCTCCCTGTCATACAGGCCCAGCGTGGACCACCGCGCGCGCGGTTGCAGGCCCCAGCCGATATGCGAGATGGCGTAGGCCTCGCGGTCGTTGAACGACGCCATGTAGTCGTTCAGCAGCTCGGCATCCAGGCCGCCTTCGATGCGCGTGGCAAAGCCGCCTTCCACGGTCAACTCGACCCGGTCCGCCACGTAGCCTTTTTGCGGCAGCAAAATGTCACCGTGGTCCAGCACGATGCGCCCACTCGCGCCGCCCTCGTTCGGCCAGGTCAGCACGAAGCCGCTGGGCCAGTGATCCCAGCGCCCCGGCTCGTCGACGAAGCCGTACTCGCTAATGGCGGGAAACTCGCCGAGCGGGCAGCGCAGGTCGGTGCCCGCGCCAGATGTGACCGTCATCTCCTTCGCCCGCGACAACCGCGCGTTGGCGGCGCTCACGCGCTCGCGGTCGGCTTCGCTGGGCACCATGCGCACCAGCACTTCGGGCGGCTCCACCGCCAGCAGGATCTTGGTGCCGGTCTTGAGGATATCGTGCTGCTCGGGCGAGAACAGCAGTGTCATCAGGTCCAGCACCAGGTCGCTCTCCTTGAGCGCGGCAATGGCCGCGCGGTTGCCGGTGAGCGCCGTGGTGCCCAGGTAGGCCAGCGGGTCGCGGCTCAAGGCCTTGTCCGCATTGACGGGCGGCAGGTCCAGGCGATTGACGATGGCGCCCATGGCCTGGGTGGCAACCAGCGCGCACGACAGCGTCTGCGGATGCGTGGCGGCGCTGGTGAGAATGGTGACGGTCTGCCCAGGCGCGAGCCGGGACAGCGTGAGGACCTGTTTCCAGGCCTGGATCAGAGCGTGGTCACTGACTGGCATGTTCTCTCCTGCTGATCGGTAGATCGGTCGATCGATAGTTCAGGCCGCGGCCTTTTGCCGGGGGACAATTTCGGCGCCGAGGAAGTCGCCCAGCGCGTTGTAGAAGCCGCCCTCGTCGTCCCAGGGAATCATGTGGCCGGCGCCCGGTACATGGCTGACTTCAAGCTGCGGCAGCAGCCCGCGAATCTCCTCGATATCCTCGGCGCGGACCGCATCGCCACGGCCGGCCACCATCAACAAGGCGGGAATGCCAATGCCCGGCAAGTCGGCATGCACGTCGTCGGTATGGAAACCCTGGAAGCTGGCCAGCACGGCGCGCTCGTCGCAGGTGTGCAGCCATTCGGCGCGCAACGCCAGTTGCTCGTCGGTCCAGGTGGGACAGAAGCGCCGCATGGTCTCGATGTCCACGCCGTGGCGCGCCACCGCCATGGAGTCCACATACCAGGCAAGCTGCGCGGGATAGTCGCGCCGGCCCGGACCGGACACCGGCGGATCCACCATCACCAGCCGCGCCAGCCCGGCAGGCTGGCTGCGCGCGGCACGGATGCCGATGCGCGCGCCCATCGAATGGCCCACCACGCTGTAGCTAGGGAGGTTCATCGCCTGCGCGAACGCCAGCACGTCGGCGGCCTGGGCGTCCAGGCTGTAGTCCAGCGTGTCCGACGCGGACGACAGGCCGCGTCCGCGCACATCCAGCACATAGGTATCGAACTGCTCGCCAAGGCGCTCGCCAACGAAGCCCCAGGTGATGGCCGGGCTGGTGATGCCCGGCACCACGATCACCGGATCGCGCGTCACGCGCGCGCCGCTGTGGCCGCCATAGCGGAGATAGTGCTGGCGGATGCCGTTGGCGTGGACGTTGCCGCCGCAAACAAAGGTACTCATCTTAGTAAGCGCCCGAGAGCAAGGCGCCGGCGCCCGGCACCACGGGCTCCAGGTCGAGTTGCTTGAGGATGGCGTAGGTGGTGGCGATGGCGGCGGTGATGACCGGCTTGCCGGTCATGGCTTCGACCTTGGCCACCGCCGGCAGGGACGGCATCTGTACACAGGCGGACAGCACGATGGCGTCCACATCCTTGGTGTTCATCTGCGCGACGATGCCGGGCAGCCTGGCGGGGTCGTGGCGGCCGACTTCAAGGTTGTCGGGGATTTCCAGCGCGCGCCAGTCCACCACTTCGTAGCCTTCGTTGCGGATGTAGTCCACCACCAGCTCGGTCAGCGGCTTCATGTACGGCGCGACCACAGCGATGCGCTTGGCGCCGATCACCTTGAGCGCATCGATCAACGCACCGGCGCTGGTGACCACCGGCGCGTCGGCGCCGTTGGCCGCGGTATGGGCCTGCAGGCGCTTCTCCGAGACCCGGTGATAGCCGTGGCCCATCGCCATGATGGCCACCAGGCAGGCATAGCCCAGCACGTCGACGCGGGCGTCGCTCAGTTCCAGCGCGCAGCGGTCGGACTCGCCGTCCATCGCGGCAAGTTCTTCCTTGACCACCTTCTTCATGCGCATGCGGCTGGAGTGGAACGTGAACCGCTCGGGCCGCACCTGCTGGCGCGCGAGCAGCATCGCGGGGATTTCGGTTTCCATCGTGGTGTTGGAACTCGGCACGATCTGGCCGATCCGGAAAGTCTTTTGCACGGGGCGCTCCGTTGTTTCGGGGTTCAAAGCTTGAAAATGCGTTCGGCATTGCCATGGCAGACAAGGCGGCGGGTGGCCTCATCCATCGGTGCCTGCTCGATAAAATCCGCCGCAATCGCCGTGGATTCGTAGGGATAGTCGACCGAGAACAGCACGGCCTCGGCGCCCATCTCGGCAATGGCGCCGTTCAGCGCAGCCGGCGAGCACACGCCCGACGTGGTGATCACGATATTGCTGCCGATGTATTCCGACGGCTTCTTCGCCAGCTTGATGCCATGCGAGTACACCGCAAAGCGGCTATCGAAGCGCCAGCGCTGAAACGGCAGCCCTTCGCCCATATGGCCAAGGATGAGCTTGAGCCGGGGGAAGCGGTCGAACACGCCGCCGAACACCAGGCGCAGCGCGTGGCTGGCCGTCTCCACGCCCCAGCCCCAGGCCGCGCCGCTGATTTCGGGATGGCCCGAATACACATGCGGCGCGACAAACGCATCGGTCGGATGCAAGTACATGGGCACGTCCAGCGCTTGCATGCGCTCCCAGAACGCGTCATAGGAAGGATCGTCGTAATACACGCCCTGCGTGTGGCCGTTGACCAGCGAGCCCTTGAAGCCAAGCTGCTTCACGGCGCGCTCCAGCTCGTCCGCGGCCGTGACGGGGTCATGCATCGGCAGCGCGGCAAAGCCAGCAAAGCGCGTGGGGTGGCGCGCCACCTGCGCCGCCAGGAAGTCGTTGTTCTCACGGGCACGGCCAATGGCGGCGACGCGATCCGTCTCGCCCTGCACGCCCGGGCCGGTCTGCGACAGGATAGTGAAATCGATGCCGGCGCGGTCCATCTCGCCGATGCGGATGTCGTCAAAATCCGCCAGGCGCCTGGCGAGATCGGCCATGACCGCTGCGTCGATGTGCTGGAGGTATCCCTTCGAATAGGCCTGGAAACCGGGGGCCATGAAGTGCTCTTCCAGGGCAATCTTCCGAATTCTCGTCATGCTGTGGCGACTCCTGTTTGGGTGGGGGCTTGCTAATTGATCAGTATGCTGAGCATTTTTAATATAGCAACGAGGTTGGGGAATGTCTAGCCGGAGCCAAAAGGGTTAACCCCCATAACACTGACAAATTCTGCTCAGTACACTGACTGAAATTACTCAGCATGCTGACAGTGTGGGACACACACACGGGCAGGCTGACCTGCCCCCGGAGAGAAACGACCATGACGATCAGCCTGGCCAATGATGGTGCCGCCGTGCGCAAGCAGGGCATGACAAGGGAAGAACGCAAAGTGATCCTCGCGTCGTCTTTCGGGGCGCTGATGGAGTGGTACGACTTTTATATCTACGCGGCGCTGGCGGTCTACTTTGGTGCATTGTTCTTCCCGCCCGGCAACGAGACCACGGCCTTCCTCGCCAGCCTTGCCACCTTCGGCGCAGGCTTCCTGGTGCGCCCGGTCGGGGCGTTGCTGTTCGGCCGGCTGGGCGACAAGATCGGCCGGAAACACACCTTCCTGGTGACGATCCTGCTCATGGGGATCGCCACGGTGGGCGTCGGATTGTTACCCACCTATGGCCAGATCGGCATCACCGCCACCATCCTGCTGGTGGTGCTGCGCCTGCTGCAGGGGCTGGCGCTGGGCGGCGAAGTGGGTGGCGCGGTGACCTACGTCGCCGAGCATTCTCCGGTGGAAAAACGCGGGCTCTACACCAGTTCCCTGCAGACCACGGCCACACTCGGCCTGCTCTCGTCGCTGCTGGTCGTGTACCTGCTCAAGACATTCCTCACCGAGGCGCAGTTCCGCGAATGGGGATGGCGCTTGCCGTTCCTGGTCTCGTTCCTGATGCTGGTGGTGTCGGTCTACATCCGCGGCAAGCTGCATGAGTCGCCGATCTTCGCGCGCATGAAAGCCGGCAATGCCACGTCGAAATCCCCCATCCTGGACAGCTTCACGAACTGGGCCAACCTGAAGTACGTGCTGCTGCTGTTCGTGGTGGCATCCGGGCTCGGCGCCATCTTCGGCACCGGCCATTTCTACACGATGTTCTTCGTCAACAAGACGCTGCACGTGCCGCTGGAGCTGGTGCACCTGCTGATCGGCATCGCGCTGGTGATCGCCACGCCCTGCTACCTGTTCTTTGGYTGGCTGTCGGACCGGATCGGCCGCAAGCACATCATGATGGCCGCCTGCCTGCTGGCGGCGCTGGCCACCCAGCCCATCTTCAGGGCGCTGACGCACTACGCCAACCCGGCGCTGGAGCAGTTCCAGCAGCGCAACACGGTGCAGCTGCGCGCCGGCGACTGCCACTTCCGCCTGTTTGCCGAGCCGGTGTCGGCGTGCGACAAGGTCAAGGGCTACCTGACGGATCTTGGCGTCGGCTACGAATTCACGCAGATTGATGCCAGCGAGCAACCCGCTCTGCGCATCGGCGACACCGCGCTGCAGGGCTTTGACAAAGCGGCGATCAAGCAGGCGCTGGTGGCCGCCGGCTGGCCGGAGCACGCGGACCCGGCTGCCATCAACCGCCCGATGCTGTTCCTGATGTTGCTGATCCCCATTCTCTTGCTCGCCATGGTGTACGGCCCGCTGGCGGCGTTCATGGTCGAGCTGTTCCCGGCGCGCATCCGCTACACGTCGCTGTCCCTGCCCTTCCACCTGGGTGCGGGCTGGGTGGGCGGCATGCTGTCGTTCGTCGTGACGGCGATGAACGTGTCCAGCGGCAATGTGTACTTTGGCCTCTGGTATCCGGTCTCGATCGCCGCCATCGCCTTTGTCGTCGGCATGGTGTTCGTGCCCGAGACCCGTGGCCGCGACCTGGATACCTGATCCCGCTGTGCCCCCTGTAGCCCTGTAGCCCTGTAGCCCTGTAGCCCCGTAGCCCGGCTTCGTCCTCTGGCGCGAAATTTGCTCAGTACACTGCATTTAATAATTAGCATACTGATCGCTGCACCAAGACGAAGCCATCTGGTTTTCTATCCCGGTTCCCGAACCCCACTCACCCTGTCTGGAGCGCCCCCATGAAGTCTCTGCACAACGCACGCCGCACCCCGATTCCTGCCTTGATCCCGGCCCTGATCGCACTGCTATGCAGCACCGCCGCGCTGGCGGATGCCAACGGCGTCAAGGTTGGCGTGATTACCGATATGTCCGGCTCCTACGCCGATCTCTCGGGCCGCGGCTCGGTGCTCGCGGCGCAGATGGCCGTGGAAGAGTTCGGCGGCAAGGCGCTCGGCAAGCCGGTCACGGTGCTCTCCGGCGACCACCAGAACAAGGCGGACATCGCTTCGTCGCTGGCGCGCCGCTGGTTCGACACCGATGGCGTGGACATGGTGATCGATTTCCCCAACTCCTCCACCGCGCTGGCGGTGCAGGAAATCGCCAGGCAAAAGCAGAAGATCAATATCGTCTCCACCGGCGGCGCCATGGCGCTGACCAACCAGAACTGCTCGCCCACCGGCTTTCACTGGGGCTGGGATACGTATTCGGTGTCGGCGCCGCTGGTCAAGCGGCTGATCGCCGACGGCAAGAACAGCTGGTACTACATCACCGTGGACTACGCGCTGGGCCAGTCGCTGGAATCGGATTTCCGCAAGGAGGTGGAGGCCAGCGGCGGCAAGAACGTAGGCAGCACCAAGCATCCGCTTAACGCCAGCGATTTCAGCAGCCCCATCGTGGCCGCCTCTGCGTCCAAGGCCAAGGTGGTAGTGCTGGCCAACGCCGGCAACGACATGATCAACGGCGTCAAGGCCGCGGGCGAGTTCGGCCTGATCAAGGGCGGACAGACCGTGATCACGCCGTCGACCTTCATCACCGACCTGAAGAGCCTGGGCCCGAGCGTGGCGCAGGGCCTGACCTATGTGGACCCGTTCAAGCTCGACCTCGACGCCAGGTCAAAGGCCTTCGTGGAGCGCTTCTACGCCAAGCACAAGGCTTACCCGACGCACGGGCAGATCGGCGTGTATTCCGGTGTGCTGCACTACCTGAAGGCGGTTGAGGCGGCCAGGACGGTGGATGGCCCGGCGGTGGCGGAAAAGATGCGCGCCCTGGCGGTCAACGACGACTTCGTGCATGCCGGCAAGGTGCGCGTGGATGGCCGCATGGTGCATGACATGTACCTGGCGCAGGCCAAGACGCCGGCAGAGTCGAAGGGCCCGTGGGACCTGGTCAAGTACATCGGCACCATCCCCGGCGACTCGGCATTCCGCCCGCTGTCCGCCAGCGAATGCGCACTGGTGAAGAAGTGAGCCGCGATGCAGAACCAACCTGCCAAGACCCAAAAGCGGAGCACGCATGAGCCAGGCTGACGTCATCCTTGAAACCCGGGGGCTCACCAAGGAGTTCAAGGGCTTCACCGCCGTCAGCAAGGTCGACCTGCGCGTTCGGCGCGGCGCCATCCACGCCCTGATCGGGCCCAATGGCGCCGGCAAGACCACGTGCTTCAACCTGCTGACGAAGTTCCACTCGCCCTCCGCCGGGACCATCCTGTTCAACGGCGAGGACATCACGCGGGAGCGCCCCGCACAGATCGCCCGCAAGGGCGTGATCCGGTCCTTCCAGATCTCGGCGGTGTTCCCCCAGCTCACCGTGATGGAGAACGTGCGGGTGGCGCTGCAGCGCAAGCTCGGCACCGCCTATCACTTCTGGAAGAGCAAGCGCTCGCTGGACGAGCTCAACGACCGCGCGGTCGCGCTGCTCAAGGCCGTCGGCCTGGAGGGCTTTGCCGACCTGCCGACCGCCGAGCTGGCCTATGGCCGCAAGCGTGCGCTGGAGATCGCCACCACGCTGGCCATGGACCCCGAGCTGATGCTGCTCGACGAGCCCACGCAAGGCATGGGGCACGAGGATGTGGAGGTGGTGACCGCCTTGATCAAGCAGGTTTCCGCGGGACGCACCGTGCTGATGGTGGAACACAATATGAGCGTGGTGTCGTCCATCGCCGAGCGCATCACCGTGCTCCAGCGCGGCGCCATCCTGGCGGAGGGGCCGTACGAGGAAATGACGCGCAACCCGCAAGTGATGGAAGCGTACATGGGCACGGCCGACGCCGCACTGACGGAGGCCGCATGATGAGCCAACCCACGAACCAACCCACGAGCCAACCCACCCCCGCCCTGCAGATCCAGGACCTGCACGCCTGGTATGGCGAATCCCACATCCTTCACGGCGTGGACCTGAGCGTCAACCCGGGCGAGGTCGTCACCGTGCTGGGCCGCAACGGTGCGGGCCGCACCACCACCATGCGCGCCATCATGGGSCTGRCCGGCSMSCGCAAGGGCTCGATCCGCGTCAACGGCACCGAGACCATCGGCATGMMGACGCACMRSATCGCGCCGCTGGGCMTSGGCTATTGCCCGGARGARCGSGSSATCTTCKCCAGCCTGTCGTGCGAGGAAAACCTGATGCTGCCGCCGGTGTTCAAGCCTGACGTCGCAACGTCAGGCCGAGAGCCGATGCCGCTGGACGAGATCTAYGMGATGTTCCCYAACCTGWRGGARCGCCGCMAGAGCCAGGGCACGCGCMTGTCGGGCGGCGAGCAGCAGATGCTGGCCGTCGSSCGCATCCTGCGCACCSGCGCSARCSTGCTGCTGCTCGATGAAATCTCCGAAGGCCTGGCCCCCGTCATCGTCCAGACCCTCGCCAGAATGATCACCACGCTCAAGAAACGCGGCTACACCATCGTCATGGTGGAGCAGAACTTCCGCTTCGCCGCGCCACTCGCCGACCGCTTCTACGTGATGGAGCACGGCCGCATGGTGGAGCGCTTCGACGCCAGCGCGCTCGCGCGCAAGATGCCCACGCTGAACGCCCTGCTTGGCGTGTAAGGAACCCTCGTCATGGAATTTTTTGGCATACCCATGCCCGCCCTGCTGAGCCAGTTGCTGCTCGGACTCGTCAACGGCTCGTTCTACGCCATCCTGAGCCTTGGGCTGGCAGTCATCTTTGGCCTGCTCAATGTCATCAACTTTGCCCATGGCGCCCTGTTCATGCTGGGCGCCGTGCTGGCCTGGATGGGCCTGGCCTACCTGGGGCTGAGCTACTGGCTGATGCTGCTCCTCGCCCCGCTCGTCACCGGCGTGCTGGGCGTGGTGCTGGAGCGCACCATGCTGCGCCGGCTCTATCGCTTCGATCACCTCTATGGCCTGCTGCTGACGCTAGGCATCTGCCTGCTGATCGAAGGGCTGCTGCGCTCGGCGTATGGCGTCTCCGGCCTGTCCTACGCCACGCCCGAGGCGCTGACGGGCGCCACCAGCGTGGGCTTCATGGTGCTGCCCAACTACCGCGCCTGGGTGGTGGCGGCCTCGCTGGTGGTGTGCTTCGCCACCTGGTACGTGATCGAGAAGACGCGGCTTGGCGCCTACCTGCGCGCCGGCACGGAGAACCCGCGCATGGTGGAAGCATTCGGCATCAACGTGCCGTTGCTGGTGACGCTGACCTACGCCTTCGGCGTGGGGCTGGCCGCCTTTGCCGGCGTGCTGGCCGCGCCCGTGATGCAGATCTCGCCCCTGATGGGCCAGAACCTGATCATCACCGTGTTCGCCGTGGTGGTGATCGGCGGCATGGGCTCGATCCTCGGTTCCATCTTTACAGGGCTGGGCCTGGGCGTGTTCGAAGGCATGACCAAGGTGTTCTACCCGGAAGCCTCGGCAACCGTCGTCTTCGTGGCCATGGTGTGCGTGCTGATGGTGCGCCCCGCCGGCCTGTTCGGAAAGGAAAAATAATGACCTTTGACTCTCGCGCAAGACTGACCGGCACCTTGCTGATGGTGGCCGTCGCGCTTGCCCCCTTCCTCGGCGCCTACCCGGTGCTGGCGATGAAGCTGATGTGCTTCGCCTTGTTTGCCTGCGCCTTCAACCTGCTGCTGGGCTTTACCGGGCTGCTGTCCTTCGGCCATGCCGCGTTCTTTGGCGGCGCGGCCTATGCCTGCGGCTACGTGATGAAATCCCTGCACGCCACGCCGGAGCTCGGGCTGCTGGCCGGCACGGCGTTCGGCGCGCTGCTCGGCCTGGCCTTTGGCGCGCTGGCGATCCGGCGCCAGGGCATCTACTTTGCGATGGTGACGCTGGCGCTGGCGCAGATGTTCTACTTCTTCTGCCTGCAGGCTCCGGTGACGGGCGGCGAGGACGGCTTGCAGGCGGTGCCGCGCGGCAGCCTGTTCGGGCTGCTCTCGCTGGAGGGCGACCTGACGATGTACTACGTGGTATCCATCGTGGTCGGCGCCGCACTGCTGCTGATCGCGCGGGTGGTGAACTCGCCTTTCGGCCAGGTGCTGCGGGCCATCAAGGAAAACGAGCCGCGCGCGATCTCGCTGGGCTACGACACGGACAGGTTCAAGCTGCTGGCCTTTGTGCTGTCGTCCGCGCTGGCGGGACTGGCAGGCGCATTGAAGACGCTGGTGCTCGGCTTTGCCACGCTGACCGACGTGCACTGGGCCATGTCCGGATCCGTCATCCTGATGACGCTGGTGGGCGGCATGGGCACCTTGTCCGGGCCGATCCTGGGCGCGCTGGTGATCGTCGCGGTCGAGAACAAACTCGGCGATGCCGGCAGCAGCCTGGCCGCGATGACGGGCGTGGACTGGTTCAATACGCTGGGCGAGTCGGTCAGCATGGTCACCGGCCTGATCTTCGTGGTCTGCGTGCTCACCTTTCGCCGCGGCATCATGGGCGAGGTGCAAGCCCTGCTGGAGCGCCGGGCCGCGCTGGCGCGCCCTGCCCAGGCCAGCGCCGCCACGCCCTTGCATGGCCATTCCGCCACCTCGGCGACGCTCAAGGGTTAACGCTGATTCAGTCGGCAATTTAAATCAGTACACTGATCATTAATACTCAGCATACTGATCAAAGGAGATGCATCATGGCTTGGACCAAGATCGCCACCACCGGCCAGCTTCAGGACGATGAAGTGATGCCGCTCACGCTTGGCGACGCGCAGCTGGCCCTGTACCGCAGCAAAGGGGAGTACTTCGTCACCGACAACGTCTGCACGCACCAGTACGCGCTGCTGTCCGACGGCTACCTGGAGGATGGCTGCATCGAATGCCCGCTGCACCAGGCGCGCTTCGATATCCGCACCGGCCAGGCCATGTGCGCGCCCGCCACCCAGGGCATCAAGGTCTACCCGGTCAAGATCGTGGACAGTGATGTCCTGGTCGATGTCATGGTCACCGCCTGAGCGCCGGCCATGTCACAAGACGCCCCCATCCTGATCATCGGCGCCGGCCAGGCTGGCGCCACGGCCGCCGCCGCGCTGCGCGCGCTGGGCCATGACCGCGGCATCGTCATGGTCGGCGGCGAGGCCCATGCGCCGTATGAGCGCCCCCCGCTGTCCAAGGCCGTGCTGGCGGACGAGCAGCAAGACGAGCGCATCGGCGTGCACGCGGCGGGTTTCTATGCCGAGCGAGGCATCGACTTGCGCCTGGCCACCACCGTGGCCTCGCTCGATCCCGCCAGCGCCACGGCGCATTGCGCCGATGGTCAGGCGATTTCCTTCAGCCGCTGCCTGCTGGCAACCGGTGGGCGTGCCCGCACCCTGCCCGCCCTGCCCGAGGGGCAGCCCCGGGTGCATTACCTGCGCTCGCTCGCCGATGCGCGCCGCTTGCGGGCTGCGCTGCGCCGTGAGCGCGCGGTGCTGGTGATCGGCGGCGGTTTCCTTGGACTGGAAACCGCATCCACCGCCCGCGCCATGGGGCTGGCGGTGACGGTGGTCGAAGCCGCGCCGCTGTTGCTGCAGCGCGCCGTGCCGCCCGTGTTCTCGGACTGGCTGGCGCAACGCGTGCGCGGCCTCGGCATCGACCTGCGCCTGGGCTGCGGGATCGCGTCGATCCCGCCGGCTGTGGACGAAGTTGCCGTCACGCTGGCCGACGGCACCGCCCTGCGCGCGCCGCTGGTGGTGGTGGCCATCGGGCTGCACCCCAACGTGGGCCTGGCAGAGGCAGCCGGGCTTGCGCTCCACCCGGGCAACGGCGGCATCCAGGTCGACGCGCACTGCCGCACCAGCGCGCCGGGTGTGTTTGCCGCTGGCGATTGCGCCAGCCAATACCAGCCGTTGTTTGGCCAGGAGATGCGCCTGGAGTCGTGGCAGAACGCCAATGAGCAGGCCCGCATCGCCGCGGCCGCCATGCTCGGCGTGCCGACGGCCCCAGCCGCCTTGCCCTGGTTCTGGACCGACCAGCTCGGCTGCAATATCCAGATGCTAGGCGCCATGGACCCCACGCTGCGCTACACGCTGCGCGGCAGCGCAGAAGCACCCGACGGCGACACACCCCCCAGATTCCTGTTGCTTGGCATGGCCGGCGCGCAACTGCGCCACGCCATCGCCGTCAACGCGGGCGGCGACCTGCGCCAGCTCCGCAACCTGATCGAACAAGGCACCGCCTGCGATATCGGCTTGCTGTGCGACACCGCCCTGCCCTTGAAGCAGGCGGCGCGCGAAGCCGCCGCCGTGCGCGCGAGCGAACCCCAATCCTGAACGAGGAACGAAACATGTACCAGACCCATGCGGTCATCAACCGCACGCCGCGCGCCAAGGATGCCGAACTGGCCGCCTGCCAGTGGCCGGAGGACGCCCTGCATTTCATCCCGGACTGGGTGTACACCAGCAATGCCGTGTACGACCTGGAACTGGAGAAAATCTTCCGCGGCCGCTCATGGAATTTCGTCGCGCTGGAGGCCGAGATTCCCAACTCGGGCGACTTCAAGCGCTCTTACGTCGGGCCGACGCCCGTCGTCGTCGCGCGCGCTGAAGACGGCTCCGTCAATGTCTTCGAGAACCGCTGCGCGCACCGCGGCGCGGAGTTCTGCCGGCATGGCCAGGGCAACGCCAAGGAGTTCGTCTGCCCGTATCACCAGTGGTCCTACGACCTGAAGGGCAACCTGCAGGGCGTGCCGTTCAAGCGCGGCGTGAATCGTGCCGGTGGCATGCCCAAGGACTTCCGCAATGAAGACCATGGCCTGGTGAAGCTGAACGTGACCACGCGCAACGGGGTGATCTTCGCCTCGTACGCCAACGACATGGAACCGCTGGACGTGTACATGACGCCGGAAATCCTCAAGGATTTCGACGTGGTGTTCAACGGCAAGCCGCTCAAGATCCTCGGGTACTACAAGAACGAGTTGCCCTGCAACTGGAAGATGTACCACGAGAACCTGAAGGACCCGTACCACGCCACGCTGCTGCACTCCTTCCTGGTGGTGTTTGGCCTGCTGGTCGCCGGCAACGACTCCGCCATGATCGCGGACCCGGTGCACGGCCGCCACGGCACCATGGCCTCGGCCAAGAAGGAAGACAAGTACGCGGCGGTGAGCGACGAGAACAAGAAGGAGATGCGCTCCTACCACGAAGGCATGCGCCTGCAGGACGACCGCTTCCTGGAGTACATCAAGGAGTTCGATTCGCCGTGGTCCGTCACCATGCAGACCATCTGGCCGAACCTGATCGTGCAGCGCGAGATGAACACGCTGGGCGTGCGCCAGATCGTGCCCAACGGCCCGGACAGCATGCTGATGCAGTGGACCATGTTCGGCTATGAGGACGACACCGAGGAGATGACGCGCCACCGCCTGCGCCAGGGCAACCTGATGGGCCCGGCCGGCTTCCTTGGCCTGGAAGACAACGAAGCGATGAAGTTCGTGCAGGAGGGCGTGCGCCGCTCCAGCACCGACCGCAACGTGCTGAAGCTCGATCCCGGACACGTCGGCACCGCCAACTCGCTGATCTCGGAGTCCGCGATCCGCGCCATGTACCAGTACTACCGCAGCGTGATGGGGTTCTGAACAACATGACACCGACAATCACCCCAACCATGACACCGATGGCGCATAGCCTCTTTCGCCCCTGCCAGCTGGCCCCCGCGCGCGCGCAAGCGCTGCGCATGGAGATCGACGCCTTCCACAGCGAATACTGCGCCGTGCTCGATGCCGGCATGGTGGAAACGTGGCCCGAGTTCTTTACAGAGGATTGCATCTACCGCGTCACCGCACGGGAGAACGTGGAACTCGGACTGCCGGTGGGCCTGGTCTATGCCGAAGGCCGCGGCATGATGCACGACCGGGCGGTGGCGATTGCGCGCACCCAGATGTTCGCGCCGCGCTATATGCTGCATCTCGTCACCAATACGCGCGTCACCGATGAAAGCGAGTGTGGCGAGATCCAGGCGCAGGCCAGCTTCTTGCTGCTCCAAACGCTGGTGGAAGGCCCCACCACCATCCACATGGCGGGCACGTATCACGACCGCTTCGCCCGCATCGAGGGCAAGCTGCTGCTGGTTGAGCGCCAGGTCGTGTACGACACCACCATCATCGCCAACGACCTGGTGTATCCGGTCTGAGCGGGTATGGCCCAAGCGCCGGCGCCATGCCGGTGCGCTGTCGCTACATGATGCGCAACACGGTGCGGCTATAGTCGTTGTTAGCCTCGACCAGCGTGGACAGCAGGTCCATGAACACCTTGCGCTGCGCCGGGCGCAGCGGCGCCAGCATGCGCTCCTGCGCGCGTTCCATGTCGGCGCGCAGCGACGCCACCACGGTCTGCCCTTCCTTGGTCAGGTGCACGTGGCGCGTGCGGCGGTCGGCTGGATTGTCCTTGCGCTCGACCAGGCCACGTTCTTCCAGGCGGCGCACCACGTCGGCGGTGGTGGTGCGGTCAAAACCGACTTCCTGTCCCAGCGCGGTCTGGTCCAGCCCGGGCAACACGGACAATACCGTCAGAATGGCGTACTGCACCGGCGTGATGCTGGGAGACTTGCATTCCTCGAAAAACATGGCCACGTGGATCTGGTGCAGGCGACGCACCAGGAAGCCGGGCCGCGCCCACAGAAGCTCCTTGRCCGGGTCCGCTTCGGACGGCGCCGGATCCTCGGCCAGAGGAGCGGAGCGCGCCGTTTGACGTTTTGCAGAGGACATTCAACTCACCAAACTCGTTAGCATGCTGACAAGTATAGACGACTGTCCCCACCCTGGTGCTGAAACGCACCGTTTCAGGTCCGCTCCGACGCGGCCGGCGCAGCCTGCCCGCTTTGCGCGATGCTTGCCCTGTCCCGATGCCGCGCCGCCGCCATGCAATCCCGATACAGCTGCACCGTTTCGCGCCCGAGCGAGGCCAGCGAGAAGTTCGCCTCCACCCAGCCGCGCCCGCGCCAACCCATGCGGGCCGCGCGCCCAGGGTCCGCCGCCAGCTGGCACATGGCCTGCGCCAGGGCGTGCGCGTCGCGCGGCGGAACCAGCACGCCGTGGGCGCCATCGAGAAAGGTCTCGGGTATCCCGTCCAGCGCGGTGGCGATCACTGGCTTGCCGCAGCTCAGTGCCTCCAGTATCACCAGCCCCAGCGCCTCGCTGCCCACGGCCGGATGCACCAGCACATCGATCGCCTGCATCAGCGACGCCACATCATGCTCGAACGGCAGGAAGTGGATGYACCCGGCCAAACCCAGCGCCTGCGCCTCATGGCGCAACTGCGGGATCAGGTCGCCGTCGCCGACGCAAAGGAAATGCGCGTGCGGGTGCCGCGCCCGCACCTGCGCAGCGGCATTGACGAAGTAGAACTGCCCCTTGCCGTCGGGCCGTTGCGCCCCGCCGATCATCGCGTAGACCCACGCGTCCTGCGGCAGCCCAAGGGCCTCGCGCACGCGATAGCCGCGCATGGCAATGCGGCGAAAGCGTTCGGTGTCGATCCCGCAGTAGATCCGCCGCAGCCGCAAGGCACGCTCCGGATCAACCCGGCGCAGCGACTCCTGCACCGCATCGGACACCGCGATCACGTTGGAGAACGCCGCCAGGTAGCGGCGCGTGCGCTCCTTGAGCTGGGTCATCAGGTGACGCGTCACCACCACCGATGCAGTTCGGCCAGACAGCATCCAGGCCGCGATCGCCACCCAGTAATCGCGCCCGTGATGCGCGTGGATGACATCGATGCGCTGCTCGCGGATATAGCGTGACAGCACCAGCGGCCAGACCACGCGCCCGGTATCCAGCGCAAGCACCTGGATGCCGGGCATGGCTTGCGCCGCGTCGATCCAGCGTGCGCGCGCCGGCGCGGCCAGGCTCACCAAGCAATCCTGCAGCCGCAGGGCCCGGCACAGCGACAGCGAGTGCGAATCGATGCCGCCGCCATCCATCCGGGAGTTCAGCACCAGCACCCGCAACTGGCCGGCCGACAGCGCGGCGCCTCGGTCAGCGTGCATCATGACACTACCTCCATGCCGCGGCGATCTTCATAGGTAGTCGCCAGCTTCAGCAAAAAATGTCCGGCATGCGAGGTCCGCGCGACCAGCACGCGTGGCAAGCCGAACAGGTTGCCGCCGATCGCGGCGCGGCCGCGCTGCGTGGTCACCGCACTGTGGTAGCCGGCTTCCCGCACCAGGTCGGCGACGGGTTGATTGAATGCACCATAGGGATAGCAGAAGTGCCGGACCGGTGCCCCCAACGCATCTTGCAGCGCGAGCTTGCTGCCCGCGATCTGGTCGCGCGCGGCATCGCCATCCATCCTGGTCAAGTCCACATGGGTGCGCGTATGCGCGCCGACTTCCATGCCCGCAAGGGTCCAGGTGCGCAGTTCCTGCATGGTCATCAGCGGCGTCTCTGGCACGCCAATGGCCGTGTCCCAGGCATTGGTCCTGCCGACCAGGCTGCTGACCGCATAGCAGGTTGCGCTGAACCCGCAACGCTGCAGCACTGGCAGCGCATGCTCCAGGTTGTTCCGGTAGCCGTCGTCCAGCGTGATGCCCACCACTTTGCCGGCCTTCTCGCCACGCAGGTAGGGCAGCAGGTCGCGCAAGGCCAGGCCGCGATAGCCCATCAGCCGGAGCAGGCGCATCTGCCAGGAGAAATCGCGCGCGGCCACCACAAGGCTGCGCATCGGTGTGCCGCGCGGCGGCGGCGCATCGATCTGGTGGTACATCAGGATGGGGATTCGCGGTGTCATGTCTTCTCTGGGCGAACAGGAGCAAAGCAGAACGGAGTTGCGCAGCCGGTGCGGTCGGTGCGGTCGGTGTGGCTAGAAGCGGTACTTGAGCGCCGTCAGGCCAACGAACGACTGTTTCGACTGCACGATCGGGCTGTTGGCGCTGTCACCCAGCAAGCGGGTCACGGCCACCGTGCTGTTGACCGACCAGGAGGGCGAGATCTCGTATTCCCAGGACACGGCCACGCTGGCGCGGTCGAATCCCGCCTTGGTGGTGTAGGGGCGGAACTGGCTGTTCGCGGCTTGCGCATCGGTCACGCCGTAGAAGGTCTGGGTGTATTTGCGCGAGCCGAAATGCAGGCTGGGGCTAACGCTGACGAGGTGCTTGCCGGCCTTGTACACCGGCACGGACAGGTCGATATGGCCGCTCAGGCCACGGTCGCGCTTGGTCATCGGCGCGTCGAGCGTCACGCTGAGTACCGCGCCGCCGTACACCGGCATGCCGACCTGCAACGCCCCCACCAGGGAACCCGGGATCCGCCCCATGCCTTTCAGGTAGTCGGAGCCCGGCAGGTCGAAGCGTTTGCTGTCGGTGCGGCCCAGGTCGTAGTCGAGGCCAAACGACGCAAACATGCCGTTGGAGAACGTGTGGCCGTAGCCGGCGCCGCCGCGCAGCGGACTGATGAAGAAGCCATTGCCGAACTCCGCGCTGAACAGCGGGCCGCCGATCAACCGGTACTCGTTGCTGCCCTCATAGCGCGGCGCGACGCCCAGGCCCAGTCCGACCGTGTAGATATTGTCGGCATACGCGCTGGCACAGCCAAGGCCGCTGGCCAGAAATGCGCCGGCCCACATCGATCTCTCCAACTTTCTTCTCAACATGCGATTCACCTAAGCCCCCTTGGATCAAGCCCCAGAGTCTAGGGACAGGGCCTATCGGTGTCTGTTGGAAAGTGACGCGAAACTGTGCGTAATTGTGCGTAATTGTCTCGAGTTGATTCGAGCCGCTTCAGGGCGAAGCGTTGGCCTCTAGAATCGCTTCGCATTGGCCGGGCAAGACCAATGCGATCCACCCGACGAGATCCTTCCGCCCGCCGCCGAAGCGCGAAGGAGACAAGCCAAGATGTTCCGATCCCTGTTCAAGCTTTTTCTCGTACTCAACCTGGGCGTGTTCGCTGGCTTTGCCGCGATCGACCATGTACTCATCCCGGCGTACCACCAGCAACTGAGCGAGAGCGAGCGCAAAGAGGTTGGGAGCTATGCCTTCCTGCTCACCGGCTACCTGGAGCGCCACCCGGGCCCCGCGCGCGAGGCCGCGCTGCAGACGTTGCGCCGCAACGCGCGAGAGGGCTTCGCCGTGGTCAGCATGCATGCCGTGGCGCATCTGGGCGAACGCCGCCTGCGCGACCTGCGCGACGGCAAGATCGTGTTTGGCGATGACGGCGACGATGCCTACCTGCCCTTGCGCGACGGCCAGGTCCTGCATATCAGCCAAAGGAATGCGAGCCAGACCAAGATCGAGTTGATCGCCTACACGCTGATCGCATCCGCGACGCTGCTCGCCGTGGTTGGCTGGCTCTTTTATCACTGGCGTGAACTCAACGCCCTGCGCGAGGCGGCCAGGCAGTTCGGCCGCGGCAACCTTGCCGCCCGTGCGCGCTTGTCCAGGCACGCCAACCTCTATCCGTTGACGCGCCAGTTCAACGACATGGCGTCGCGCATCGAGGCCTCCGTCATGCAGCAGCGCGACATGATCCACGGCATCTCGCACGAGCTCAAGACGCCGATCACGCGGCTGGAATTCGGCATCGCCCTGCTGCAGTCCGCTGATGCCCGGCCCGATCCGCTGCAGCGCGCGCAGCGCCTCGAGGCCCTGCGGCTGGATGTACGCGAGCTGGATGAACTGGTGACCGAACTGTTGACACTGGGCCAGCTGGAACAGGGCGCAACGCCGGTCAGTCCAGCGCTGGTCACCGCCGGCGAGCTGATCGACGTCGTGCTCGCCGAGATTGCCGGCGACGCGGCGCATCGGGGGGTGGTGCTGGATGTGCGCAACAGCAGGCCGTTCGCCCGCCATCTCTGCGACCCCCGCCTGGTGGCGCGGGCTCTGCTCAAGCTATGCCGCAACGCCCTGCGCAATGCACGGCGCAAAGTCATCATCGTGGCGCAGACCGATGCAACCGGCACCTTGACCCTCGCGGTGGAAGACGACGGCCCGGCCGTGTCCGCGCCAGAGCGCGCCCGCATCTTCGAGCCGCCGCCCCGCGCCATGGCTGGCCGCGAATCGCCGTTCAGCCGCGCCGGCCTGGACCTGGTGATCGTGCGGCGCATAGCGCTGGCCCACGGCGGCCGGGTCTCGCTGGACAGCGGCGTGGCGGGCTGCACGCGCTTTACCATCACGCTGCCCGCCCGGTACCTCGCGCCGGTGCCCGTGCCTCCATGTCCGGCACGGCGAGACTAATCGGGCAAATCCCACGCTGGCAAGGCCCGCCCTCGCCCAGCCGGACCGCGCGCCCCCGCCAACACAGGCGCGACGACAAAGCCGCACATCTCGCCACACTTTCATACAAGCGGGGATAGATTGCCCACAGACGCGGCAGGCCTGTCCGTTCACAATCCCCTCATGCATCGCCACTGCGTTTGATTTCAAAAATAGGCCTCTGCGCCTATTCCCCAAGGCGTCCGCCGCAGATTGCCTGACCTTGATCCTTTTTCCGTAGATCCCCGCAACGCTAATGGCCCATCCCCCAAACCGCCGCAGGCATGGCCTGATCATCGCCGTGCTCACCCTGTCCGCCATCATTGCGTTGGCGGCCTGGCGCCTGACACCCGGCAAGCACCCCGAGTACATCACCGCCACCGTCACCCGCGGCGACCTCGAAGTCACCGTGCTGGCCAACGGCGTATTGCAGCCCATCCGCCAGGTCGAAGTCGGCGCGCAGGTCAATGGCCAGCTCAAATCGCTGAAGGTGAAGCTCGGCGACAAGGTCAAGCAGGGCCAGTTGCTGGCCCAGATCGACCCGGTGCTGCTGGAGAATGCGCTGCGCCAGGCAAATGCCGCCGTGGCCAGCGGCAAGGCCCAGCGTGACGCCAAGCGCTCGCGCCTGCGCCAGGCCCGCCTGAACTGGCAACGCCAGCGCGAGCTGCAGTCGCAGGAGGCGGCCTCGCGCCAGGACCTTGAAATCGCCGAAGCCGACCTGCGCTCGCTGGAGGCCGAGCTGATCGCTCTCGACGCCGATATCGCGCAGCTCAGCATCAAGGCCGAGTCCGCCCGCATCGACCTTGGCTACACCCGCATCGTCGCGCCGATGGACGGCGAGGTGGTGGCGCTCACCACGCTGGAAGGCCAGACCGTGGTGGCGTCCTACCAGGTACCGACCATCCTCAAGCTGGCCAACCTGGATGCCATGACCGTCAAGGCGCAGGTGTCGGAGGCCGATGTGATCCGCATCGCCGACCGGCAGGCGGTCTACTTCACCATCATGGGCGAGCCGGACCGCCGCTACCACGCGTCGCTGCAGGCCATTCAGCCGTCGCCGGAGAAAATCAACAACGCCGTGTTCTTCAATGCGTTGTTCGACGTGCCCAATCCGGGCCACAAGCTGCGCATCGATATGACGGCACAGGTCGCCATCATGCTGGGCGAGGCCAGGAACACGCTGCTGGTGCCCCTGGCCGCGCTGGGGCCGCGCGGCCAGGACGGCAGCATGGAAGTCCGCGTGCTGCGCCCGGACCAGCGCGTGGAGACGGTGAAAGTGCGCACCGGCCTGAGCAACAACGTGCATGCGCAAGTGCTGAGCGGCCTGGCGCAAGGCGACCGCGTCATCACCGGCGATGCCGGTGCCGTCAACGCGGAGACCCGGCCATGACGCAAGCCCCGCTCTTGCTACTGCAGCATGTGGAGCGCACGTTCCGCGCCGGTGACCAGGACATCCCGGTGCTGCGCCAGGTCAGCCTGGCCATCTGCGCGGGCGAGATGGTCGCCATCGTCGGCGCGTCCGGCTCCGGCAAGTCCACGCTGATGAACATCCTGGGCTGCCTGGACCAGGCCGACGCCGGGCACTACCTGGTGGCAGGCCAGGACGTGGCGGCCCTGGACGATGACGCGCTGGCCCGCCTGCGCCGCGAGCGCTTCGGCTTTATCTTCCAGCGCTACCACCTGATGGCCCAGCTATCCGCCGCGGACAACGTGGAAGTGCCGGCCATCTACGCCGCCACCGACCGCGCCGCGCGCCGTGCCCGCGCCCTGCAGCTGCTGGAGCGGCTGGGCCTGGGCGAGCGCGCCGGGCACCGCCCCTCCCAGCTCTCCGGCGGCCAGCAGCAGCGCGTGAGCATTGCCCGCGCTCTGATCAACGGCGGCCAGGTGATCCTGGCGGACGAGCCCACGGGCGCGCTCGACAGCCATAGCGGCAAGGAAGTCCTGGCCATCCTGCGCGAGCTGCATGCGCTCGGCCACACCGTGATCATCGTCACCCACGACATGGGACTGGCGCGCAACGCCGAGCGCATCATCGAGATCGCCGACGGCCGTATCGTGGCCGACCGCCCGAACCGGCCGCCGCAGGCCGAGGATGAGCCAGGCAGCAGCCTCGTGCAAGCCAGGCTGGCCACGCAAGCCCCGGGGGCCGGCGGCAACGCCGAGGCCCCGCTGCGGCGTGCGCGCGCCTGGCAGGGCTTCACCGAGGCCTTTTCCATGGCCTGGGGCGCATTGATGGCGCATCGCATGCGCACCGCGCTGACCATGCTGGGCATCATCATCGGCATCGCCTCCGTGGTGTCGATCGTGGCCATCGGCGAAGGCGCCAAGCGCTACGTGATGGCGGATATCCGCGCCATCGGCGCCAACACGCTCGAGATCTTCCCCGGCAAGGATTTTGGCGACGACCGCGCCGCCGGCATCCGCACCCTGGTGGCCGCCGATATCGAAGCCCTGCACGCGCTGCCGTATGTGGACAGCGCCACTGCGATCACCAGCAAGGTCCAGCGGCTGAGGTACCGCAGCGTCGACGTCAATGCCACCGTGCATGGCGTGGGCGCCAGCTTCTTCCGCGTGCGTGGCCTGGGCCTGACGCAAGGCGCGGCCTTCCTGCCGGACGAGCTGCGCAGGCACGCGCAAGTGGCCGTGATCGACGAAAAGACCCGCCGCAAGCTGTTCGGCAGTGCTTTGAGCGCGCTGGGCCAGATCATCCTGGTGGGCAACCTGCCTTGCGTGGTGATCGGCGTGGCGCGCGAGAAGAAAACCATGTTCGATGACAACGGCAGCAGCCTCAATATCTGGCTGCCCTACACCACCGCGGGCAGCCGCATCTTCGGCCAGTCGCATTTCGACGAGCTGTCCGTGCGCATCCGCGACGGCCAGCCCAGCACGGCAGCCCAGCAAGCCATCGAGCGCCTGCTGACGCTGCGCCACGGCACGAAGGACTTCTTTACCTACAACATGGACAGCATCGTCAAGACCATGGAACGCACCGGGCACGCGCTCACGCTGTTCTTGTCGGCGGTCGCCGTGATCTCGCTGCTGGTCGGCGGCATCGGCGTGATGAACATCATGCTGGTCTCGGTGACCGAGCGCACCCGCGAGATCGGCATCCGCATGGCCGTGGGCGCCCGGCAGCGCGACGTGCTGATGCAATTCCTGACCGAAGCCGTGCTGGTATGCCTGCTGGGGGGGGTGATCGGCACCACCGTGGCCTACCTGATCGGGCTGGCGCTGGCGCTGCTGATCCCGCAATGGCAGATGGTGTTCTCCGCGGGCGCGGTTGCCGGCGCCTTCCTGTGTTCGACMCTGATCGGCGTGGCGTTCGGCTATGTGCCGGCGCGCAACGCGGCGCGCCTGCAACCGATCGAGGCGCTTGGCCATGAATAGGCGCAGTCCGCATTCGCCACGGCCACCACGGCCGCCACATTCGCCGCGCGCGTTGCCGGTGCGCCTGCTCGTCGCGCTGCCGGTGATTGCCGTTGCCCTGAGTGCTTGCAGCGGACTGCGCACGCCGGAGGTGGATCCCGCGCTGGACGTGCCGCAGCACTGGCAACACGCGCCCCGGCAGGACACGGCCGGGCAGCCGGGCACGGCGCTGGAGCCACACGCCTGGTGGGAGGCCTTTGGCGATCCGCAACTGAGCGCGCTGGTCGCGTCCGCGCTGGCAACCAACAACGATCTCGCCATCGCCGCGCTGCGCTTCGAGCGCGCCCGGCTGCGCGCAGGGCTGGCCGCCACCAACCGCGCGCCCGAACTGAGCGCGCAGGCCAGGGGCACGCGCCAATGGAGCCTGGACGGCCCCGGGCGGCGCGACGAAGGGGGGATCAATGCGACAGTGAACTATGAGATCGACCTGTGGGGGCGGCTGGCCAGCCTGCGCGGCGCGGCGCACTGGGAAGCGCGCGCGAGCGCGGCCGACCTGGAAGCCGCAACCATCGCCCTGGCGGCCACCACGGCCACGCTGTACTGGCGCGCCGGGCTGTTGAACGAACTGATCGACATCTCCGGCCAAAGCCTGGCGGACGCACGGCGCACGCTTGGCCTGGTGGCCGCGCGCTACCGCGCTGGCGCCGTGTCCGGCCTGGACCTGGCGCAAGCCGAGCAGCAACTGGCCKCCCTGCTGGCCGAGCGTACCGTGCTGGACCAGCAGCGCAGCGAAAACCGCCAGGCCCTGGCCATCCTGTTCAACCGTCCGCCCGGGCACGGCGTGGCCGAGCCGCGGGCCTTGCCCGTCGAAGCGCTGCCGCGCATCGCCGCCGGCATTCCCGCCGCGGTTGTCGGACGCCGGCCCGATGTGCGGCAGGCCGAATGGCGCCTGCGCGCCGCCCTGGCAAACGCCGACGCAACCCGCGCCAGCTTCTACCCCAAGCTGACGCTGACCGGCATCGTCGGCACCGGCAGCGCGGCGCTGGCTTCGCTGCTGCGCGACCCCACCGCCCTGCTCGGCGCCGGGCTGAGCCTGCCCTTCCTGCAATGGAACACCACGCAGCTGACGATACAGGTATCGCAGAACGAGTACCTGGAAACGGTGGTGCAATACCGGCAGTCGCTGTACACGGCCTTTGCCGAAGTGGAAAACGCGCTGTCCGACCATACGGGGCTCGGCGTGCGCGCGGATCGGCTGGGGGAATCGCTGGAGTCCGCGAGCCGGGCGGAGCGGCTTAGCGCGGCGCGCTACCGCGCCGGCGCCACCGCGCTGCAGCCCTGGCTCGATGCGAAGGAGACGTTGCGCCAGGCAGCGGTGGCGGCGGCGCGCAACCGGTTCGACCGGCTGGTGAACATCACGACCTTGTACAAGGCGTTGGGAGGGCCGACGGTGGAGAGCGGGGCTTAAGGGTTGAACTTAAGGGTTGGACTTAAGGGTTGCGCTTAAGGGTTGCGCTTAAGGGTTGCGCTTAAGGGTTGCGCTTAAGGGTCCGGGCTACTCCAGCGCGGCGCCCTTGCGCTCCGGAATCAGGAACAGCGTAGCCAGGATATCCAGCACATAGATCGACGCCAGCACGGCAATCGCGGTGCCGAACGAATAGCTGGCGGCCAGCGCGCCGACCACCAGCGGGCCAAAGCCGCCCACGCCACGGCCGATATTGAACAGCACGTTCTGCGCGGTGGCGCGGGCCTGCGTGGGATACAGCTCCGAGATGAGCGCGCCGTAGCCGCCGATCATGCCGTTGACGAACAGGCCCATCACCGCACCGCCGAACAGCAGCGCATAGGGCGTCGATAGCTGGGAGTAGACAAAGACCATCACCACCGCCCCGGCCTGGTAGATCAGGAAGGTGGGCCGGCGGCCGACGCGGTCCGCGAGCTGGCCAAACACCCAGATCCCGATGGCCATGCCGATGATGGTCACCGAGGTCCACAGCGCGGACTTGGTCAGCGAGTAATTGAACTGCTTGGCCAGGTAGGTCGGCATCCAGATCATCAGGCCGTAGTAGCCGAAGTTCTGCACGGAGCACAGGACCACCACGCCCAGGCTGGCACGCGCGGTCGCGGCATCCGCCACCAGCATCTTGAGCGGGTTGCCCTTGCGCGCCACTCTGCTGCTGGCAACGAACACTTCCGGCTCGCCGATAAAACGGCGCACCACGAACGACGCCACCGCCGGCAGCACGCCGATGGCAAACATGCCACGCCAGCCGATATAAGGCAGCAGCACCGGCGTCAGCAGCGCCGCGGCAAGCACGCCCGCCTGCCAGCCAAGGCCCACATAGGAGGAAACGCGGGCACGCTGGCCGGGCCGGCAGGCCTCGGTGGCCAGCGCCATGCCGATGCCGAACTCGCCGCCAAGGCCAAAGCCGGCGATGGTCCGGTAGGCCAGCAGGTCCCAGTAGCCCTGCGCGAGCGCGCACAGGCCGGTGAAGACGGCAAACAGCAGGATGGTCCAGGTCAGCACCTTCACCCGGCCCACGTAGTCGCTCAGGATGCCGAAGAAGATGCCGCCGGCCACCGCGCCCACCAGCGTCCAGGTGACCAGCGAGCCCGCCTGGGTGCTGGTCAGCCCGAGGCCGGCAGACACCGCGCTCAGGATAAAGCCGAGGATCAGCAGGTCGAAGCCGTCCAGCGCGTAGCCGACCGCCGAGGCGATCACGGCCTTGCGGGCGTAGGCGCCCTGCTCCTGTTCCGTGTGGCCTTGCCGGCCGTGCGGTTGATTTGCTGCCGCGGCCGGCTCCAGCCCGGTGACCGCGGCGGCGTTGGCATTGGCGTTGCCTTGTGTCATGTCGATTCCCGTGCGCCACAAGCGAAAAATTTTGCGAGATTCTACTCTTGTGGCTGGCCGGGGCCGGCGAAGGGGTAATGGGAAACGGCGGGGAGGGATCTGGCACGCAGGCCCTTGGCGCGCGGCACGCGCATCGCGCTGCGCTGCACGACTTGCCCGAAGGGGAAGTAGACAGCCGGCAGGCGATGGCGGAGATTGCCGCGGCCCCTTCATGGCGCCGCTTGGAAAGGAGGCGCTCAGGGGCCGCGGCGCCCGCTCGCGACTTACCGTGGTGACACACAATCGAAATGAGCTGGCACCGGCTCTTCACAAGCCGGTGCCAAGCGCCCCGGACATCGGGCGCAGGGTGCTTACAAGCTGCCGGGCTTGGTCACCGAAATCGAAACACGATAGTTCGATCCGGACCCCGACCACGCCAACGTCATGCCGCCCAATGGTAGTTGCAGCGTCGAGCTACAGTTCTGTGCGGCACCCGTTGAGGTTGTGCAGGCATTCGCGGCACGGTGGCGCATCCCGTTGAACGGATCGTTGAAACTCAGCACGTCCGAATGGCTATCCGAAGCAAAGGTACGCGTGACGGTTGTCCCATTCTGCGCAGTAATGGTGTGATTATCTTCAGTGACCGCGCTCAGGCCTGTGGTGTTGTCAACAATGCGTTGCCAAAAGGCGCTTGTGGTACCAACCGCCGGCAGAGGCAGTGTCGTTTGCGGGACAAAGACACCTACGCCTCCTCCTTGGCCCAACACTGTGGCAATCCAGAGGATGTTCCCTTGCGCGTTTCTGAATCCAACCGCGTGGAACTGTGCGGTGCCCGCCTGGCTGCCATCGTCAATCCAATCCGCGCCGCCGTCTGGCGTGGCAACCAAATGGCCATATGGCGTGACGGTATCGACTGCGCAGCTGCCGTAGCCACTCAAGCAGTTTGTGGCCGATGTGGTTACGCCTTTTGTATAGCCGTGGGTACCAAACTGGTTTTGGGGAGCGCCACTGATAAGCGCATAGTTGTATGCCCCATTGATAACGCTTGGGTCCATGGTCTGCGCCGGCATCGACAGCGCGATCGTTCCAGTCGCACCACTTCCGCTTGTCCAAACCGCAAGCCCGGATTTAGCGACAAGCACACGGGTCGAGTTGGGATCGTTCAAAGAGAAATCGCAGCTCGTCGCGCCTTTGGTGAGCTGATAGGTCGTGCCGCTGATGGCGACGGTCAATTTCGTCGCATCCACCGTCGCAAGCTTTGCAGATCCATCGGATAGCTTGATCAGGCGGTGATCGCCGCTCTTCAGCGAGGTGCAATCGGCGTTCGCAGGCGCCAGAATGGTACCGAGAGTCGAGGCAGCGGCGGTGGTGCTGCCAGTGCTGTTGGCAATCGCAGCGCTCAATTCGCTCAGGCTGGTGTTTGCGCTCGCAATCGTTGATTGCAGGGTATCCAGAATCGCGTCATAGCCCTGATGGCTGCCCGCAGCGATCGCGCCTGCGATAAAGTCGCCGATGCTGGAAGGATCAAACCCGGCGTTCTTGAGCACTGAAACCAAGGCCGATTGAGCGCTGCTGACTGCAGCGGCGCTCACCGCCGTCGTCGGGCCAAACGCTGACACAAACTGAGCCGGGTCCTGCCCGCCCAACTGGGCCACCAGCAGTTCGGTGAGCGGCGTGATATGCGCGGTTGCGTTACTGCTGCTCGCGCCAGTGCCGGGAACCACGGAATGCAGGATGACCTTGCTGTCGCTGCTGGTAGCGGTCAGCACGCAGGGCAGGACTGCGCCCTTGACTGCGACCGAATAGCTGCCGTCCGCGGCCGTCGTTGTAGCTCCGGAGCCTGCCGCGCAGGTCATGTTGACCGCGGCACCAGACAACGGCAAACCAGTGGCGACCACACCGCTGACGGTCTGCGCCGCCGGCGTTTGCGTAGCCGTTCCGCCCGATGTGGACGTGGAATCCCCGCCGCCGCCGCAGGCGGCTAACGAAAGCGCCACAAGGCTGATCGCAATAGGCTTGAGCTTCATTTTTTTCCTCCCTGACCCGTTCTAGTTAGTGGCTCGGATTTTCCGTAAGCCCATCTCGCCGGTCATCATTCAGATGGATGAAATTCTGGGATTTTCGCGGTGCCCCCCGCAGAAAAGCTGTGATAAATTGGCAAAAAGAAATGGTTCTGGCATGGCCCGTGAAGTTTTGGGCCGAATACACCACAATTAAATTGCACTGCTTTTTGGGGAGAAAGCAATTGCCAAGAGACCAGCTTATCGGGGACCTCTATGAGGCCGCGCTGCACCACGACAGCTTTCTTGAGGTGTTCCACCAGGTCACCGAGACTCTGGGTGCCAATTTTTTCCACATGTTCAGTTGGGATGCGGCAAGCAACGCCCCCCGTTTTTCGGTGTACTCCCCTCGAGGGCAGTTGGATGACGTCATTGCCCGCTACGACCAATACTATGGCGCGCTCGATCCTCGCCGCGGCTTTGTCGAGAAGGCGGCGACCGGCGAATTCGTCTGTTGCCACGATCATCTAACGGATCGGGATATCGCACGCAGCGAGTTCTTTCAGGACTACCAGATTCCAGCTGGCTTTCGGTATTTGATGGGCGTTCGCTTCGCGCGCCCGGGCAGCGACGACATCCTGCTCGGCCTGCTGCGAGCGTATGGCAGAACGCCGTATTCGCAGAAGGAACGCGCCGCCGCAGTGGGCATGACTGGACATCTGCGGCGCTCCATCAATCTCTGGCAGGATGCAAGAATCCTGCACCGCGATGCCGCGCTCGGCGCCGAACTGATGGAGGAACTGGGGCTTGCCGTATTGGCTCTGGACAGAAGCTCGCGTGTCGTCTTTGTCAACCAGGCCGCCGAATCCATGTTGCGTGCGACCGCTTGTCTAAGGCTGGCGCATGGTCGCCTGACAGCGGTGGTCGCGGCTGAGAATGATTACCTTCAGGCGGCCATTGCGCGCGTAGCGAAGACAAGAAAAGGCGAAAGTTTAGCCTTGCAAGGCGCATTGGACACTTCGCACGAGGTTTTTCTCAGCATCACCTCCCTTCCCGCGCAAACGCTGCGTGCCGCGTTTGGCGATGCAACCATGATGATTACCGCCAGACGGCGGCGGAGCGCAGCCGCGCTGGTTGTCGCGCAACAGTTGCGGCAGGCTTTTGGCTTGTCAAAGGCAGAAGCCGCAGTGGCAGAGGCACTCATCAGGGGCGAGAC
This sequence comes from Cupriavidus sp. 05L411, assembly GCF_056398045.1. NCBI lineage: Bacteria > Pseudomonadati > Pseudomonadota > Betaproteobacteria > Burkholderiales > Burkholderiaceae > Cupriavidus > Cupriavidus sp. 05L411. The sequence goes on from NZ_JBFTOQ010000019.1 coordinate 74,730, forward strand.
GCCCGACGAATGCGCGGCCAGTATCGGCGTTTCACTTGCCACGATCCGCACGCAACTCAGAGCAATCTACGAGAAGACCCACACCCGAACCCAGGCTGAGGCAGTCAGTGCAATGCTATGGGTACTTCCTCGACGCGCCCCCTCTGACTAACGGCTGCAGTTCAGTGGCCTTTGAACATTCCCCCGAATCCCGCGTCAAGGCCCTTCGCCCGCCGATCGATATTGGCTGGGGGTGACGCCCGCCCTCTTGCGCATCAGGCGCCTGAGCGCTGTGGCATCCTCATAGCCCACCTGCTCGGCAACCTGCTCGACGGACATCCGGCTCGATTCGATCAGCATGCGGGCGCGATTGAGCCGCACGCTCTGCACCAGCGCCAAGGTACTCTTGCCCGTGGCCTCGCGCACACGCCGCGACAGCGTTCTCTGGGACATGGCGAACTCGTCCGCCAGCACCTGGATGCTGGGTGGCTGCGGCAACGCGGATTCGATCCGTGCCACCAGACGGCCGACCAGCGCGTTGCCGTTGGACAACATGGCCGGCACCACGAAGCGCGCTTGTGCTTGCCGCCCGTCGATCAGCAGGACCCGGCTCACCGCGTCGGCAAGCGCAACGCCAAACCGGCTGCGCAACAGGTGAAGCATCAAGTCGGTCTGTGCAAATGCCGCGCCGGCGGTGCTCACGGACTCATCCGCGCAGACCATGCGGTCGGCATCGACGATGCAACGCGGCTCCAGGCGCTGCAACTCGGCCGCCAGCCACCAGGATGTCGTGACCCGGCGCTGCGCCAGCAGGCCCGCGGCCTGTAGCAGGAACACCGCGGAGCAAGATGCCGCGACATGGCCGCCAGCGGCGGCATGCGTGGCAACTGCCCGGGCCGCAAGCCGCGCATCGTCTTGCGCCAGCCGGCTGGCGATGGCGTTGGCATCGTCGATGCCCAGCCCCGGCACGATCCAGGTCGTCGCTTGCCTGGCCTGCGCACGCTGCCGCGCCGGCAAGGCCGCGGCTTCGATATGCATGCCGCCGCTCAGCGGCACCGAACGCCCGGACGTCGATACAACGCGCCAGGTCGGCCGGGGCAGATGCATGCGCGGCGCGAGCAACGAAGCCGCGCGCAGGATATCGATCGTCGCAGCCACGCTGGTTGAGTAGGCGCCGGACAGCGCCAGAACGGTGAAATCCTTCATTGGCCGGAAACGCCCTAAAGATGTCTAAATTGACACTCAAAGTCTACCTGCCCGAAGCGTCTAATGCACCTACCCCAACGACAACCACGCTTCGATGCCCAATATCCTCGTCAACATTCCCAAAGGGGCGTTTGCCGGCCCTGCCCGCGCGGATCTCGCCCGCCGCATCAGCGACGCCGCCGCCATCGCGGAGCGCATGCCCGATGACCCGCACAAGCGCTTCGCGATCTGGGTCGTGATCGAAGAAGCGGAAACCGGCTTGTGGACGTGCGGCGGCGTCGACATGTCATCGCAGGTGCTGCCCTGCCTCGCGACGGTCTATGTGCCCGCTGGCGTGCTGGACGCGCCGGCCAGGGCCTTGTATGTACGGTTGATGCACGACGCCTTCCAGCAGGCACAGCCAGCCGGCGACCGGCGGCGGCTGGCCACCTCGGTGAGGCTCCACGATGTGGCCGACGGCACCTGGGGGGTCAATGGCGATGTCTGGCAGTTGCCTCGCTTCGCGAAGGTGGCCGGCTACGGGCACCTGCAGCATCTGGCCGATGCGGCCTGACTATCCAACGCACGGGAGACGACGCCATGGTCAAACGCAGCATGAAGGAAGAAGACCGCCTTGACGATTTCACGCACCGCACGATCACGCTCGATGGCGTGGCCAAGGTGGTCCACGTGGCAGGCTCGGGGCCGGCCGTGATCGTCATGACGGAGATGCCGGGCATCAGCCCGCACGTCGCACGCTTTGCCCGGTGGGTACGCGATGCGGGCTTGACGGTCTACATGCCGTCGCTCTTCGGCCGCGACGGAGCCGTGCCGGATGCCGAGGCAGGTGCAGCGGTCTTTCGGCGCGCCTGCGTTAGCGCGGAGTTTCGCGCATTCGCTGCCAATCAGTCGAGCCCGGCGACACAGTGGCTGCGGGCGCTGGCGAGGCTGGCGCACCAGGAGTGCGGCGGCCCCGGCGTCGGCGCCATCGGCATGTGTTTCACCGGCAACTTCGCACTGTCGATGATGCTGGAGCCGGCGATGCTGGCGCCGGTGATCTGCCAGCCCTCGCTGCCGTTGGACGATCCGGGTGGCATCGAAATGGCTCCCGGGGAACTCGCCGTGGTGCGTGAGCGGCTCGAGCGGGAAGATCTCACGGTGCTGGCGTATCGATTTGAAGGCGATCGGTTTTGCAGGGCGGAACGCTTCGCTGCCTATGCCGAGGCCCTTGGCGACCGTTTCGTGGGACGCGCGCTGCCGGACAGCGCCGCCAACCCCGATGTCCCTGCCTTCTTTGCCCAGCACGTGCCTTGCCCGCACAGCGTCGTCACCGCACACCTGATTGACGAAGCTGGCGAGCCGACAGTGGCCGCGCGCGACGAAATCCTGTCCTTCTTTGTGCGGCGCCTTGGCGAGGCGCGCCGAAGCCCCAACCTCAGTCCCGTAACCCCCTAGTCCGCGGCACGGCATCGAAACGCGCCTGGCAACTTGCGTGCAACCACGCGTACCACGCCTGCATACCCTCGCCAGTCTGCGCCGAGACATGCAGTATCTCGATGCCGGGATTGACCTGGCGCGCGTACCGTACGCAGCGCTCGACGTCGAAACGCAGATGCGGCAGCAGGTCCGTCTTGGTCAGAAGCATCAGGCTGCTGGCGCGGAACATGTGGGGATACTTGACCGGCTTGTCCTCGCCCTCCGTCACCGACAGGATCACCACCTTGGCCTGTTCGCCAAGATCGAACAGCGCCGGGCAAATCAGGTTGCCCACGTTCTCGATCATCAGCAGCGAATGCGGCGGCGGGTCAAGCGCGTCCAGCCCGCGGGAAATCATCTGCGCGTCCAGGTGGCAGCCCGTGCCGGTGTTTACCTGGATCGCCCGGCCACCCGCTGCGCGAATGCGCTCCGCATCGTTCAACGTAGCCTGGTCGCCCTCGATGATGCTCAATGGCAGCGCGCCGTCCAGATCACGGATGGTGCGCTCCAGCAATGTGGTCTTGCCCGCGCCCGGCGAGCTGACCAGATTCAGTGCCACGATCGCGCGCCCCGCCAGCCACCCGCGATTGCGCTCGGCGATCAGCTGGTTCTTGGCCAGGATGTCCCGCTCGATGGCAACGGGTGTGCCGTGAACGAGGGCGTGCTCATGCGCTGGCTCGTGGGCGTGCTCGTGTGGATGCTCGTGCGTGTGGTCATGGTCATGGTCATGGTCATGGAGAGTATGCGGATGCGGATGCGCGTGGGAATGCATATGGCCCCCCGGTCCCGCGCCCGCGTGAGCACGAAACACCATCCCGCCCGGCGCCGCGGCGACGGCGGCCTCCGCTTGCGGATCCGCCACCACCGCGCCTTCCGTATCCGAGCAACCACAAGTCGTGCACATCACGCTACCTCCATCCGCCGGATCTTCAACTGCTGCCCCGAGATCAACGCCAGGTTCTCGCTGCCGCAAGCGCATTGCCCGAACGGCACGGCAATGTCGAGTTCCGCACCGCAAGCCGTGCAACGTGCCCGCCCGGGTATTTCGATAATCTCGAGCACCGCGCCCTCCACCGCCGTATCCTTCGCACAGACATCGAAGCAAAAACGGATTGCATCAGGCATGACGGCCGAGAGCTGGCCGATTTCCAGCATCACCCGCAGCACCCGCGCCCCGTTAGCCTGCTCGGCGCAGATCTCGACCACGCTGTTCGCAATGCTCATCTCATGCATGACGCCCCCTTCAGCAGATCCGTGGCAACTGCTCACCGACCAGTGTGTCGACGATCCGCTGGCCGCCAAAACCGGTGTGTAGCACCACCAGGCCCGCCGGCCCGGCCTCCACCACGCCAATCGCCGCCGCCTGCCGGCCGTCGGGATGCGTGTGCATCGCCGCCAGCACGCGTCCGGCGTGCGCGGGTGGCACTACGGCAACCAGCTTGCCCTCGTTGGCCAGGTAGAGCGGATCCAGCCCGAGGATCTCGCACGCGCCCTTGACCGCCTCGCGCAACGGGATGTCCGCCTCGCGGATGCGGATGGCCACGCCGGAGCCATGCGCGAACTCGTTAAGCACCGTGGCAACGCCGCCGCGCGTGGCGTCTCGCAGGCAATGGATGTCCGGGCAGGCGTCGAGCATCCGCGCGATCAGGCCATTGAGCGGGCGGCAATCGCTCTCGATATCGGCTTCCAGCGCAAGCTGCTGGCGGGCGACCAGGATGGCCGCGCCATGGTCGCCGAGGTAGCCGTTGACGATCACCACATCGCCTGCGCGCGCATGGCTGGCGGAGATGGCCACGCCCGTGCGCACCACGCCGATGCCGGCGGTGTTGATAAAGAGCTTGTCCGCGCAACCGCGCTCAACCACCTTGGTGTCGCCCGTGACGATGGCGACGCCCGCCTCCTGCGCCACCCGCTGCATGCTGGCCACGACCCGGCGCAGGGCGTCGATCGGAAAGCCCTCTTCCAGCACCATGCCGCACGACAGGAACAGCGGCGTCGCCCCCGAGACCGCCAGGTCGTTCACCGTGCCGGCGACCGCCAGCGTGCCGATGTCGCCGCCCGGGAAGAACAGCGGATCGACCACGTAGCTGTYGGTGGTAAAGGCCAGCCGGTCTCCGTGCGCGGCGAAGACGGCCAGCGGAAACACCGCCTGGTCCTCCAGCGCAGCGAGCGCCGGGTGATCGAATGCCGTCACGAACACGTCTTCGATCAGCTCGCGCATGGCCCGCCCGCCACTGCCGTGGGCGAGGTTGATCACGGCGTCGCGCACATGCGCAACGTGCTTTGGCGCCAAGGCAGCGGTAGCCCGGTCATTCATGCCGTGCTCCCCGCGCAGATGGCATCGCCGGTCGGGGCCTGCGCCTTGGCGCCGTGCCGCTCGATCCGCGAAGCATCGATCCGCCCGTAGTGGTAATACGCGGCGCACGCGCCCTCGCTCGACACCATCAGCGAGCCCAGCGGCGCCTCGGGCGTGCAGGCCGTGCCAAACACCTTGCACTGGTGCGGCTTGATCACGCCCTTGAGCACCTCCCCGCACTGGCAGGCCTTGGGGTCGGCGATCTTGACATCCGGCACCGTGAACTTGCGCTCTGCATCGAATCCGGCAAACGCCTCGCGTATCCGCACGCCGGAGAAGTCGATGGATCCCAGCCCGCGCCACTCGAAGAACTCGCGCAGCTCAAAGACCTGCTGGATCGCCGCCAGGGCCTGCGGGTTGCCCGCTTCCGGCACGATGCGCCCATACTGGTTCTCCACCTCGCAACGCCCTTGCGCGATCTGCCGCAGCACCATCCACATCGACTGCAGCACGTCCAGCGGCTCGAAGCCAGCCACGGTGATCGGCTTGCGGTAATGCCGGGCGATGAAATCATAGGGCCGCGCGCCAATCACCATGCTGACATGGCCCGGGCCGAGGAAGCCGTCGATCTGCAGGTCCGGCGAATCCAGGATCGCCTTGATGGTGGGGATGATCGTGATGTGGTTGCAGAACAGCGAGAAATTGCGGATCCCCATGGCATGGGCCTGCAACACCGTCATGGCGGTGCTGGGCATGGTGGTCTCGAAGCCAAGGCCGAAAAAGATCACCTCGCGCTCCGGATGCGCCTGCGCGATCTTCAACGCATCGAGCGGCGAGTAGACCATCCGCACATCGGCGCCGTCCGCCTTGGCCTTGAGCAGGCTCTTCTTCGAGCCCGGTACCCGCATGGCGTCGCCGAAGGTGGTGAAAATCACCTCCGGGCGCTCGGCCAGCGCCACGCAATCATCCACCCGCCCCATCGGCAGCACGCACACGGGACAGCCCGGGCCATGCACAAACTCAACCTCGTCGGGCAGCAACTGCTGGATGCCATAGCGGAAGATCGTATGCGTATGCCCGCCGCACACCTCCATGATCTGCAAAGGACGTTGCTTCGCCCGCGCGATGCCCGCTACCAGCTCGCGGATTTCCCTGGCCAGCGCCTGCGCCTTGGCGGGATCGCGGAACTCGTCGACGTATTTCATCGCGCGCCTCCTTGGGCCAGCCCGCCCCGGTCATCGGCGAGCAAGGTGTGCACCAGGTCCCACAGGATGTGATAGATCGCCACGTGGGTCTCCTGCACCCGGTGAATGCTGTCGCTCGGCACCACCAGGCAATGGTCCAGATCCGTGCTGGTGGCCATGCGCCCGCCGTCGTGGCCGGACAGGCCGATGGTCACCATGCCCATCTCCTTGCCCTTGGCGAAGGCGGCCAGCAGGTTCTCCGAGTTGCCGCTGGTCGACACGCCGATCAGCGCGTCGCCGCGCCGTGCCTGTGCCACCAGCTGGCGCACGAAGATATGCGCGAAGCCGATATCGTTGCCCACGGCGGTCATCATGGCGGTGTCCGCAACCAGGTTGACGGCGCTCAGCGCCGGGCGGCCGGCGGTGACGGGATGCAGGAACTCCACCGCGATATGCGCCGCGTCGCAGCTCGATCCGCCGTTGCCCATGGCAAAGAGGCGGCCATCGCGGCGGTACGTGGCGGCAATGACATGGGCCACCGCCACCACCGCCGGCCCGTTCTGCGCGAAGAACCTGCGCTTGGCGTCAAGGCTGTCGTCCGCCTTGCGCCGCACGGATTCCAGCAAGGCCGCGTCGAGCTTGTCCCGGTCCTGCCGTTCTCCGTGCAGGAAGGGATACAAGCTCTCTAGTGGCGATTGGTCGGGCATGCCGCGTCTCCGTGCTGACTGCGAACTGCTAACTGCTACACCTGTGGCGAAGCCCGCACTTCGCCACGCATCTCGTCGAACTCCGCCTGCGCGACGCCTAGCTCATGCAGCAACGCCAGTGTGCGTGCGGCCTCCGCCTCGTCGAGCCGGCTCATCGCAAAACCCACGTGCACCAGCACCCACTCGCCAACGCACTGAGCGGCCGGGTGCCCGTCATCGACGATGAATGCGATATTGATCACGCGCCGCACGCCGCCGACATCGACAACCGCCAGCGCGTTGGCCGCGTCCCGCACTTCCATGATCTGTCCGGGGATGCCTAGGCACATGTCTCGCTCCGTTGGTCCTCACTCGCACCAGCATTGGCCTGCAGCGCCTGCGCGGCGGCAATCACCGCCTGCCCGAGCGAGAGCCCGCCGTCGTTGGCCGGCACCTGCCGGTGCCACAGCACACGGAACCCGCTAGCGCCGAGCCGCGCGGCAACCTGCTCCAGCAGGATGCGGTTCTGGAACACGCCGCCGGACAGCGCTACGGCTGCGCCGCTGCCGATCCCGTCACCGACATCCGCCAGATGGCTCACCATGTCGACAACAGCGATCGCCAGGCCTTTGTGGAAGCGCGCGGCAATCACCGCCGGGGGCGTGCCTTGCATCAGGTCATCGAGCAATGCCTGCCACATGGGGCGCGGCTCAAGGCAGGCCAGCTCGCCTGGCACCAGCGCGAACGGGTAAGCACGCGCGTCGCCCTCCTCGTCCATGACGCGTTGGTCGACCCGCGCCTCAAGCTCGATAGCGGCCTGCCCTTCATACGCCGAGCGCTCCGGGCAGATGCCGAGCGCCGCCGCCACCGCGTCGAACAGCCGCCCCGCTGAACTCGCCAGCGGGCTGTTGACGCCCCGGCGCATCATGGTGTCGAGCACTGCGCGGGGGCGTGCCGCCAGGCAGCGCACCATCGCCAGCGCGCCATACTGCACCGCGAGCCGATCCCAGCCGAACGCAGACACCAGATGTGCGTACGTGTTGCGCCACGGCTCGTGGACCGCGCTGGCACCGCCGGGCATGGCGACCGGCCTGAGCCTGCCGAGGCGGGTAAAGCCGCGATAGTCCGCCAGCAGGAACTCACCGCCCCACAGGCTGCCGTCCGCCCCGAAGCCAAGCCCGTCCAGCGCCACGCCCAGCACGGGCCGGGCGTCCAGCGGCACGCCATTCTCCGCCATGCAAGCCGCGATATGCGCGTGATGGTGCTGGATCTCCACGAGCGGCAATGCCCGCCCCAAGGCCAGTTCACGGCCGATCTTGCCTGACTGGTACTCGGGATGCAGGTCGACCGCGACGCGTTGCGGCGCGTGCTCGAACAAGGCCATGTATTGCAACAGCGCGCGCCGGTAGTCCGCGTGTGTCAGCGCATCTTCCAGATCGCCGATATGGTGCGAGATGATGGCCTCGCCGCGGCGCATCAGGCAGAACGTATTCTTGAGCTCGCCCCCCATCGCCAGGATCGGAGGCGCATCGGCGAATCCAGGCGGCAGCAGGATAGGCGCGGGTGCATAGCCGCGCGCGCGGCGCATCACGATCGGCGCATCCAGCACGACCCGGGCCACGGCGTCGTCCACGCGCCGCGCTATGTCGCGGTCATGCATCAGGAACGCCTCGGCGATGGCGTCAAGGCGCATGCGCGCGTCGGCGTTCTCGATGCACTGCGGCTCGTCGCTGGCATTGCCGCTGGTCAGCACGATGGGGCGGTCGGTGCCAGCCATCAACAGCCAGTGCAGCGGCGTGCCGGGCAACATGAAGCCAAGCGAGCGCACGCCCGGCGCCACGTCCGGCGCCAGCTCGGCGCCGGGCTCCCGCCGCCCGCCGGCGGCCAGGATCACGATCGGCCCGGCCGGGCTTTGCAACAGGCGGCACTCGCGCCGCGTGGGCATGCAGTACCGCCGGATGACCGTGAGATCGCGCGCCATCAGCGCGAACGGCTTCTTTTCGCGCCGCTTGCGCTGGCGCAGGCGTGCCACCGCCGCCGGGTTGCAGGCGTCGCAAGCCAGCTGGAATCCGCCAAGCCCCTTGATGGCGACGATGCGGCCCGCGCGCAGCAGCGCGCTTGCCGCCTGTATGGCATCGGCGGGACCTGCCGCCAGTGCGCCGTCGGCGCCCTCCAGCCAGACATGCGGCCCGCACGCGGGGCAAGCCAGCGGCTGCGCGTGAAACCGCCGGTCAGCCGGGTTCTCGTATTCGTCACGGCAAGCCTGGCACATCGGGAACGCGGCCATGGTGGTATTGGCGCGATCGTAGGGAATCGCCCGGATAATCGACAGGCGCGGGCCGCAATGCGTGCAGTTGGTAAAAGGATAGCCAAAGCGCCGGTTATCCGGGTCGCGGATGTCGGCGAGACAGTCAGCGCAAAGCATGGCGTCGGGCACCACGCCGGTATGCACATGCCCGCCCGCGCTTGGCACGATGCAAAAGCCCTCCACGCCGGCGTCCGGCGCCAGCGCGCGGCGCTCGATCCGGTCGATGCGCGCCAGCGGCGGGCATTCGTCGCGCAGGCGCGCGACAAAGCGGTCCAGCAGCGCGGCATTGCCCCAGGCGCGGATCAGCACGCCGTCGCTGTCGTTGCGCACCTGCCCGATGAGCCCGATGTCATGCGCCAGGCGCCACACCGTCGGACGAAACCCCACGCCTTGCACCATGCCGCGCACACGAATCTCCTCGCCGGCCGGCCGTGCCGGGGCTGGCCGCTCCTTGGCGGGTTGTGCGCAAGCTTGCATGACGCCTCCGTTCGACCAACTGCTGTTCGACCAACCGCTACACGCTACATATTGCGTATCCGGATGTAGCGCCTGAGATCCTTCATGTTCGCCATCAGCGCGACGACGATCGCCGGCAAGACCAGGTACTTGAGAAATTTCATCATGCCTCCTGCACCAAAACGCCGCGGCGGCGGGTTACGCCGCCGGGCCATACAATCGTTCGACCTTGCGCCCGACCATCGATTCCACCAACGCCACGGCACGATCGACCGCCGCCGCCACCGGCTCGCTCAAGCCCATGCGCCCTTGCCCGCCATCTTCCATGCCGAAGTCGGCGGGCTCGCACCCGATCACCACGATGTCCGCGCAAGCGCCACCCATCATGCGTACCGCCTGCAGCACCCGCGCCGGATCCATGTCGTGCGGTGACATCAGCACCGGGCAGGCGTAGGGATCGGCCGCTGCGGCCGGGGCGCTCTCCTGCGCGGATGGCTCGATCACGTAGAGGCTGCCGGGCGCGCCGCCCCGCTGCGTGGCATCGATCAGGATCGCAGCGTCCACCCCGTCGAGCAGCGCGTAGCACAGGTCGATGCCGCGAATGCCAAAATCCGCCAGCACCACGCTGGGCGGGAAGGCCGGCAGCGCACTGGCCGCCTGGCGCGCGCTCAGGCGCTGCACCACCTCCACGCCAAAGCCATCGTCGCCGAGGAATACGTTGCCGATGCCGGCCACCAGGATGCCGCTCATGGCTGCGCCTCCTGGCCGCCCAGCGGCTCGATCTCGTCGGGGCCAAAGAAGAAGCGATGGCCCGGCATGCGCGCGAGGCCAAAGTCCTTGCCGGGATCGCAGTCGACCGTCACCGCCACATGCACGCGGTCCTCGAAATCGCGCTCGATGGATTCGATGGTCGCTACCTGCCCGCTCAGGGCGATATCGAAAATGTCCGCGCGCGAGCGCGGGTGCAGCCTGACATGGTCGCCCACCCGGATCTCGCGCCCGTCCACCCGCAGGCAGGCCAGGCGGGGCCCGGCGTCCAGCCCGGCCCATGGCGATGGCGTGTCCGGGGCACGGATGGCCTCTTCGCCCTGTCCGCCACGGATATGGCGCATCGCGCCATGGAGCTTCTGCATCTGCTGGGCGCCGAGCGCTTCGGTGCGCGCCAGCAGCGCACGGGTGCGCTCGTCCGTGGCGGCCATCTCCCGTTTCTCGTCATCGGTCATGGCCAGGATGCGCAGCGTGAGGATCTCGTCGATCTCGGTGGCGTCGAACAAATCGCCGGCGCTCTCCAGCGCGATCTGCGGATAATCGTAAAGAATGATGGGCGACGCCAGCATGGTGTGCTGCTGCCCCTCGTCGCCCACCAGCACGGGCCAGGCGCCGGCATTGCGGCAGGCGGCTATCTCGGCGGCCAGTTCCGGGGGCGGATCCATCGAGGATATCCACGCGCCGCCGCTAACGTGCAAGACGCTGTGGCAGGACACCAGCGCGTGCAGCGACGCCGCATCCCGCGTCAGGCTCGCGGCGTTGGCCAGCGGAGTCAGGTTGGCGATGCGCACGGTCAGCCGGTACACGCCGTCGGCGACCTGCGCGGCGCAAGCCTCGACGCTGCCCTGCAAGTCCGCACGGGTACGGCGCAGCGCGCCACGGAGATGGCCATCGCGGTCCGTCAGGCCCTCCAGCTCGCTGCCGCCATCGAACGCGAACGGGCTTGCGCGCGGCTCGCCGAGCAACTCGGCGAGCCGCGCGGGCGGGATGGCCGGCTGGCGCTCGACCGCCTCCTGCCAGGGATGAAAGCGGCGCTCGTCCACGTCGAGCATCGGCACCGCCTGCCAGGCCGGCTCGCCCATGAGCGGGACCTGCGTGCCGGCGGCCGGCAAGGCCAGCACCACCCTGTCCACCACCTGCAGGAAACCCGGCTGCACACTGACGCAGGTCTGCGGGCCGCCACGCACCAGGCATTCGACCTGCATGGTCCACGGATCGCTTCCCCGCGCCTCGGCATAGGCGCGCGGAAATACGCCGCCAAAGGTCCAGCGCTGCCGGTTCTTCACCGACGAGGGGCGGTAGGGATACAGCATGTAGCCCTCGTACAGCACCGCCTGGATCACGCTCTGGACCGCGCTCACGGCTGCTTCTCCTCGACGCCGTCCAGCAAGCCTTCGATGGCCCGCTCCCAGCTGGCAAGGCCGCGCGCGGTCTTGTAGCGCGCAAGCCGGTCAAAGACATCCTGCTGCAGGCAGAGCCACGCGCCATTGGGGTAGTACCGCGTCATCATCTCGCGCCACAAGGACACCGGCAGCGGGTACGCCACCTCCTTGTGCCACGGGATCGGCGCGGCCTGCAGCGCCTGCCCCGGGCCGCGATAGAACACGGTGCCGCTGAACTGCAGCATCAGCGGGATCTCGCCGGCCTCCAGCGCATGGAAGTACTTGGTGGCCGCGACATTGAAGTCGAAGCTGCATGGCACGGGAAGATCGATCACGCAGTGCGCCGAGAACGGCGGCACGATCACCGTCGCATGCGTCCACAGCAGCGTGCGCACGGTCTCGCCCCAGCGCTGCGGCGTGCCGAACAGGTCTTGCATCCCGGCCTGCTCGGCCGGTGCGTAGCGGCGCTTGGTGGCTTCGATCTGGATCTGGCATTGCAGCGTCACGCTGGAGATCCGCTCATTCGCGGGCGCGCTCGCTATCTGCAGCTTGAACAGCAGCAGCGGCGCCGCGGCAAAGGGCGCCACTTCGGCCGACTGGACGGTGAAGGCAAGGTCAGGCATGAAGCAGGCCCTCCGGCACCCTGCCGGTGTCCTTCAGCGCGGCGATGAAGCCACGAATGGCCTCCCACGCCTGCGCGCCGCCGGACAGGCCGCGCCAGCGCGCGCGGATCAACCCGGTCAGCGCATAGCACTGGTCGATGGGCGCCTGGAAGTAGTCCCTGGCGCCCTGCGCGCGATAGACCAGCAGCGCTTCCACATCGGGCTGCAATCGGGTCAGCACCGGATTGTCGGCAAGGAGGTCGTCCCAGGCAGCGAGGTCGAGCAGCGATTGMGTGGCACCAGCTGCGCCCGGATAGAGCGCGACCACGTGCCCGGCCTGCGAATCCATGTAGAAGAAGGCCACGTCGATGGGGACCGCCAGGGCGTCCCACTGCGCGTCGGTCATGCGAAAGCCGTCGAGGTAGCGGCCGGCGCGCGGCACGCAGCGATAATGCGTACCCTGCTGGCTGCCGAACAACAGGGTGCACGCCCGGCAGCAGCAAAACAGGCGGCGCTTGCCGACATCGAACAGATGGGCGTGATCAGAGGCAATGGTGGCAGCGCACAGTTCGCACTGGGCATAGTCGGACTTGCGCGCGAACTGGCGCAAGCGTGCCGCCCATCCGCCACTGGACGCAGGCGCGGCGATCATGGCGGGCCGGCCTCCGCCTGGTCGCGCACGGCGGCCTGGCGCGGCATGAAGCGCAGTTCGTGCACGTTGACGTCTGGCAAGCCTTCGACCTCGACCCGCATGACTTCCGGGGCCTGCTCGAAGATCGCCAGCTCGATCTCGTGCCGCAACCCTTCCGGGGTGGCATGGTCGCCTTGCAGCCGGCCGCGCACGCGCACGCGCACGGCCTCATCGGCGGCATCGAGCAACTGGACCTGGATACCCTGCGCGCCCAGCATGGGCCGCATCTTGTCCACGGCCCGCGCGACCCGGGTCGGGATGTCGTACGGGTGCAATCCATGCAGGTTGAGCAGCGCGCAGACGCTCGGATCCACCACCATGGCTTCGATCACCGGATCGCCCGCGGCCCCGGCCGCCGACACGATCTCCATCATCCTTGCCAGCCCGCCGGCATGCAGGTCCAGCACGACCTGCAGCAGCGCCTTTGCCGCCGCGCTGGCCTTGGTGTCGTCAAGCGTCTCCAGCGCCGTGATCAGCGCCTCGACGCGTTGCTGCTGCGCTTCAAGCGTGTGGACATCGCTCATGTGTGCGCCCCCAACATCACGCCGAATGTCGGGGAGTGCGACTGGTCGATGGTCTTCCCGTTACCCACGTACATATGCACGCCGCACGGCAGGCAGGGATCGAAGCTGCGCACCGCGCGCATGATGTCGATGCCCTTGAACTTGTCCGGGCCGTTTTCCTCGAAGATCGGCGTGTTCTGCACCGCGTCTTCATAGGGCCCGGGCGTGCCATAGATGTCGCGGGGGTTCGCGTTCCATGGGGTCGGCGGATACGGATGATAGTTGGCGATCTTGCCGTCGCGGATCACCAGGTGATGCGAGAGCACCCCGCGCACCGCTTCATGGAAGCCGCAGCCAATGGCTTCGTCGGGCACCTTGAAATCGGTAAACGTGCGAGTGCGCCCGGCATGCAGCTCGGCCATGGCCTTCTCGGCGAAGTGCAGCGCGGCGGCAGCCGCGTAGGCCTGGAAATAGGTGCGCGCGCGATCGCGCTCGATGGCATTGCTCCACTTGGGGATTTTCCACTCGAACTCGACCTCCGGCTTGAGCGCGGTCTTGGGCAGGTAGATCTTGACGCTATGGCCGGTGGACTTGACGTAGCCGATATCGACCAGCCCCGCCAGCGCTGTGGCCCAGAGCCGGGCAATGGGCCCGCCGCCGGTATCCAGCGCGAGATGGTCTCCGGTGCGCTTGTCCAGCCAGCGCGGCGACATCACCCAGGTGTAGTTGCCGCCAAAATTGCGCTTTTGCGGCCGCGGCAGCGTGGTCTGGTTCCACGGATGCTTGCGGTCCACGGGGTTGCCCAGCGGATCGTTCCTGACGAAGGTCTCCTCGCCCTCCCAGTCCTGGTAGAACGAGCTGCCCAGCAGGATGCGGATATTGAGGTTGATGTCGACCAGGTCCGTCGTCACCAGCTGGCCATCCACCACCACGCCCGGTGTCACGAACATCCCGCGGCCCCATTGGGTCATGGTCTTGTAGCTGTAGTCGCACAGGGCCGGATCCTGGAACGAGCCCCAGCAACCCAGCAGGATGCGCCGCCTCCCCACCTCCTCGTAGCCGGGCAGCGCTTCATAGAAGAAATCGAACAGGTCGTCGTGCAGCGGCACCACCTTCTTCATGAACTCCACGTACCGCATCAGGCGCGTGAGGTAGTCGGTAAAGAGCTGGATGGTGGGCACCGTGCCCACGCCACCGGGATAAAGCGTGGAAGGATGCACGTGGCGTCCCTCCATCAGGCAGAACATCTCGCGCGTGTACCGGCTGACCATCAGGGTCTCGCGATAGAACTCCCCGGTAAAGGGGTTAAGCGCCGTCATGATGTCCGCGATGGTGCGATAGCCATGCTCCGCCGCGTGCGGCGCCTCCCGCGTCTTGGCCTTCTCCCATACGCCGGGATTGGTCTCGCGCACCATCTGCTCGCAGAAGTCCACGCCGACCAGGTTGTCCTGGAAGATGTTGTGGTCGAACATGTACTCGGCCGCTTCACCCAGGTTGACGATCCACTCGGCGATGGCAGGCGGCCTGACGCCATACGCCATGTTCTGCGCGTACACCGAGCAGGTGGCGTGGTTGTCACCGCAGATGCCGCAGATGCGGCTGGTAATGAAGTGGGCGTCGCGCGGATCCTTGCCCTTCATGAAGATGCTGTAGCCGCGAAAGATGGACGACGTGCTGTAGCACTCCGCCACGCGGCGATTCTCGAAATCGATCTTGGTATAGATGCCAAGGCTGCCCACGATCCGCGTGATCGGGTCCCAGTTCATCTCGATGAGCTTGCCCGGCGCCGCCTGGGCGCGCGGCGTAGCTTCAGGTGCAACGGTGGCTGCCATAACCTTCTCCATGCGGGAAAATCGCGCTCGGCATCTTGCTTTGCAGCATTTACCGACGGTAGCCCGTGGTGAGCTCCGCCCGGTTATGCCGCCACTTGGGTTCGTCGTTGAGCGTGTTGTTGGTCAGCTTGCGCAGGCTGCGGATGAGCGGGCCGTAGCTCTTGATCAGGTTCGACGACAACACGGCGCCCGGGGGCTCATCCATGAAGGGCATGAACTTGTCCGGAAACCCCGGCATGGTGCAGCCGATGCAGATGCCGCCGACATTGGGGCACCCGCCGATGCCCGCCATCCAGCCGCGCTTTGGTACATTGCACTGCACGACCGGCCCCCAGCAGCCGAGCTTGACGATGCAGTTAGGGCTGCCGTACTCGGTCGCGAAAATGGCCTGCTCATAGGAGCCGGCGCGATCGCAGCCGTCGTGCACCGTACGCGTGAACAGCCATTTTGGCCGCAGCGCATCGTCCAGCGGGATCATCGGCGCAAGGCCGGCGAGCTGGTACAGCAGGTAGAGCAGCGTCTCCATGAAGTTGTCCGGCTGCACGGGGCAGCCCGGCACGTTCACGATCGGCAGGCCCGCCTTGGATTTCCAGTCCCAGCCAAGGTAGTCGGCCAGGCCCATGCAGCCGGTGGGATTGCCCTGCATGGCGTGGATACCGCCGTAGGTGGCGCAGGTGCCGGCACCCACCACGGCCAGCGCCTTGGGCGCCAGGCGGTCCAGCCACTGCGGGATCGTGATGGGCTGGTGCGTTTGCGGGTCCGTGCCCATCGCGGCCCAGTAACCCTCGCGATTGATACGCTCGTTTGGAATCGAGCCTTCCATCACCAGCACGAAATTCTCGAGCTCGCCGCGCGCGGCCTGGTGAAACGGCGCCAGGAACGCATCGCCGTTTTCGTAAGCCAGCACCGGGTTATGCAGATGCACCTTGGGCAAGCCGGGAATCGCGCCGAGGATCACGTCCTCGATGCTCGGCTGCGTGGCTGCGGTGATGGAGACGGAGTCGCCATCGCAGCCCAGGCCGGCGGTGATCCAGAGGATGTGGACTTCTTCCAGGGCGGGCGCGTGCTGCGTCTTGCGCCCGTAGGGAACGGCTGAAGCTTCTGCCATGATCTACCTCGCACTGCTGACCGCGTTTTCTTGGTCTTGTCGTCAAAGACACGTGGGATCAGCACACGGCATCCACGGGTCCAGCAAGCGAGCGGAGCGGCGCCCGGGGAGGGCGCGGTAGGACAGGTTTGCTGCGTGTAATAGGAATGGCGCCCACCGTGATGGGCCGCAAACACCTCATGAGTATAGGTCACGGAATTCGAATAGACCATGATCCCGCCAAGCTGCGAATAGGCACCTTGCGGACCGCCAGTCCGGTGGCTGCTGCACCGCCGCAGCCTCGCGCAATCCCGTGGCCGCCAGCACGGAAAGCGCCTAATGTAAGGGGTACGACACGGTGAAGGGCTCGCGCCATGAGACCCATGCTGTCCGGCCTGCTGGACGATTCCCACGATCGCCCGCGGGCCAGGATCCTCGAAATGTACGCGGTGCTGCTGGTCCTGAACCTCGGCGCATGGTGCTGGGCCTTGATCGCCTTTCACCGCTACCCGGTCCTGCTGGGCACGGCGCTGCTGGCCTATAGCCTCGGGCTGCGGCATGCGGTGGACGCCGATCATCTCGCCGCCATCGACAACGTGACGCGCAAGCTCATGCAGGAAGGCAAGACGCCCGTGGCGGTGGGCTTCATGTTTTCGCTGGGCCATTCCACCGTGGTGATACTGGGATCGATCGCGATTGTCCTGGCAGCGTCCGCGGTGCACACGCGCATCGGTGCCGTGCGAGAGATCGGCGGGCTCGTTGGCACCGGGATCTCGGCCTGTTTCCTGTTTGCGATTGCGCTTGCGAACGTGATGGTGCTGCGTTCGGTCTATCGGGCGCTTCTGCGCAGCCGGGCCGGCGACGCCAGCTCCGTCGATGACGCCCATGACGCCGACTTGCTGCCAGGCAATCGCGGACTGCTTGCCCGTCTCTATCGACCCATGTTCCGGCTGGTCACGCGGAGCTGGCATATGTATCCGCTTGGCCTCCTGTTCGGGCTTGGCTTCGATACGGCGACGGAAATCGGCGTGCTCGGGATATCGGCGGTGGAGGCATCGAAGGGGCTGCCGCTGTCATCGATCATGGTGTTTCCTCTGCTGTTTACAGCCGGCATGGCGCTGGTGGATACCTCGGACGGAATCCTGATGCTGGGCGCCTATGGATGGGCGTATGACCAGCCGCTTCGCAAGCTCTACTACAACCTCACGGTGACCTTGCTGTCCGTGGTGATTGCCGTGGTGATCGGTGGTATCGAGGTGCTTGGCATGATGGCGCACCTCGAATCGGGCGGCCAGTTCTGGCGGGTGATCGGCAGCTTGAACGATCGCTTCGGTCTGGCCGGGTATTTCATCATCGGGCTCTTCCTGCTGTGCTGGGCACTCTCCATCGCGATTCAAAGGTTCAGGCGGGTCGGCGAATTGCCGTAGGTGGCGGTCCGCGAAAAGACTAAGCCACAACGCCCCCCCCGGAGCCCTCCCCCGCAAGCATCGCGCTTCTCCGAGCGCACTCCCCCAAAGCCATACCGCCGCGCCAGCGGCTACCTGCACTCGCCAGCTCGAACGGGCTCGATCGGGCTCGAACGGCCTGGATACAACCCCCTCCTTGACAACCAGACTCCATGCATTACCATACGCACATCCATTTTATGGATCTTGGTTCCATAAAATGGAACTCGATAAAAAAGAAAAAAACGCTGGAGGAGAATCGATGCATCGGAAGACCTGGGCATGGCTGCCCTGTACCCTGCTGTGCGCCCCTGCCGTGGCCACGGCAGGTAGCGTCACCCTGTTCGGCCTGATGGACACAGGCCTGGATCTTTCAAGCGCAGGCGGCCCCGCCACGGCCCGCATGCAATCCGGCCAGTACGCCGGATCCCGCTTCGGCCTGCGCGGCACGGAAGACCTCGGCGACAGTTTGCAAGCGGTATTCGTGCTGGAAAACGGCCTGAACAGCGATACCGGAGTGGCTGGCCAGAGCGGCCGCCTGTTCGGGCGGCAAGCCTATGTCGGACTGAGCGGGCGCGCCGGCGCCCTGACGCTGGGCCGGCAATACAGCCCGATGGTGTCGGTGGCATTCCAGATGGACGCTTTCGAAAACGGCATGGCCCCGCAGTTCCCCAACCTTGGCCTGTACCCCGGCGGCGAGCGCATCGACAACGCCATCAAGTACACCAGCCCCTCGTTTGGCGGGCTGACGATGGCGGCCATGCTGGCGCTCGGCGAGCGCAGCGCCGCGCCGCGCGCAGGCGATGACTCTTACGGCGTCAACGTGCACTATGCCAGCGGCCCGATGCGCGTCGTGGCGGCCTATGGCGTGCGCAAGTTCGCCTCCGCGGCGGCGCTGGGCGAAGTGGTGAAGCCCGTGGTGGTGCTGCCCAATGTCGTGACCAACGGCAGCATCACCACCTACATGGCGGGCGGCAACTACGACTTCGGCCTGTTCGCGCTGTACGGCGGCTACCAGCGTCAGCGCATCGCGGATGACGTGTATTTCGGCCGTATCGACCAGGACTTGTACACATTGAGCGTAGCGGTGCCGGTCGGCAAGGCTGGCCGCTTCCTGGCGGGCTACACCTTCCTGAACGACCACAGCCCCGCGCAACTGGATGCCTCGCTGTTCGGCTTCGGCTTTGTCTACTCGCTGTCCAGGCGCACCAGCGTCTACACCTCCGCGGCCTGGCTGAACAACCACAACGGCGCGGGCAATGTGATTGGCGGCAACACCAGCCCGGGCTTGCCGCTGGCCTACCCTGGCGCCAACGCGCGCACGATCCAGGTCGGGCTGCGCCACGCCTTCTGAACCCGCCACGCCAACCCACACCCCCGGAGACTGCCTCATGCATGACGCTGCGATCCCGCTAGAGAGCGCCGCACCGCCGGCGCGCCACCCGCGCGCGCTGGCGCCCGCCAACCTGCTGCTCATGACCGCCATCAGCGCGTTCGGTGCGGTAGTGGGCATCCAGTTGCTGACCACCCTCGGCATCACGCCCAACACCTCGCTGATCGGCGCGCTGGTGGCCATGACGCTGGCCCGCATCCCGCTTGCCGTGCTGTCCGGCTTCCGCTCGGTCCACGTGCAGAACCTGGCGCAGACAAGCATCTCGTCGGCCACCTTCGGCGCGGCCAACAGCCTGATCCTGCCGATCGGCATTCCCTACGTGATGGGCATGCCCGAACTGATCCTGCCGATGCTGGCCGGCGTGTCCGTGGCCATGCTGCTGGACGCCTACCTGCTCTACCGCATGTTCGATACCCCCGCCTTTCCCGCGTCCGGCGCCTGGCCGCTTGGCGTCGCGGCGGCCGAGGCCATCAAGGCTGGCGACAGCGGCGGCAAGCAAGCCTGGCTGCTGGCCGGCGGGCTGGTCACCGGCGTGGCCGGCGGCTTGCTCAAGCTGCCGATGTCGGCCTTTGGCGTGGCCTTTATCGGCAGCTTCGGCGCGATGACGGCGTTTGCCGTGGGCCTGCTGCTGCGCGGTTACTCGATGCCGCTGTTCGGCACCGAGATCGGCTCGCACTACGTGCCGCACGGCATGATGATCGGCGCCGGGCTGGTGGCGCTGGCACAGGTGGCGCGAGCCATGTTCGGCAAGGCCACGCAGCGCGCACAGGCGGCGAGCCAGGGCGCGGGCGCCACGGTGGATGCCCGCGCCGACGCCCGGCGCATGCGCGCTTCGTTCCGGCTCGGCGGCTTCGGCTATCTGGCCATCATGGCAAGCCTGGCCCTGGCCACCGGCCTCCATGCGGGCATGCCCTTGCCGCTGCTGCTCGGCTTCATCCTCTACGGCGCGTTCTCCGCCTTTGTCCATGAGCTGATCGTTGGCATCGCGGCCATGCACTCGGGCTGGTTTCCCGCTTTCGCGGTGGCGCTGATCTCCTTGCTGATCGGCATCTGGATCGGGTTTCCGCCGCAGGCGCTGGTGGTGCTGGCAGGTTTTTCCGCCGCGACGGGCCCCGCCTTTGCCGACATGGGCTACGACCTCAAGGCGGGCTACATCCTGCGCGGCGAAGGCGCGGATGCCGCCTATGAGCGCGAAGGCCGGCGCGAGCAGCTGATCGCGGCGATGGTGGGCTTCCTGGTCGCCATCGTGGTGGTGCTGGCGTCCTACCGGGGCTTGTTCGCCAACCATCAGTTCGCCCCCATCAACAACGCCTATGCCGCCGCCATCAAGGCCGGCATCTCGGCGGACACCGCGCGCAACCTGCTGCTGTGGGCCCTGCCCGGCATGGCGCTGCAGCTGATCGGGGGGGCGCGCCAGCAGCTTGGCGTGCTGCTGGCCACGGGGCTGCTCATCACCAATCCGGCCGCGGGCTGGATGGTGGCGGCTGGCCTGGTGGTGCGCGCCGCCATGCTGCGTTGGCAGGGCCATGCCGCAAAGGAGCGCCTTGAAGTCTTTGCCGGCGGCGTGATCGCCGGCGACGCGCTCTTCAGCTTCTTTGGCGGCCTGACCAAGAGCCTGCCGCTGAAGAAGTAAGCGGCCGGAAGCCGGAAGCCGGAAGCCGGCACAACACGAAGTAAACATCCATCCATCAAAGGAGCCTGTAGTGAAAAGACAATTGACGGTAGACGACGTGGAAGCCGCGGTGCTCGGCGGCGTCATCCTGGGCGGTGGCGGTGGCGGCCTGATCGAAGAGGGCCTGCGCGTTGCCCGGCTGGCGCTTGCCGCCGGCGTGCCGGAACTGTGGAGCGTGGACGAGTTCGATCCGCAGGCCATCACCACCACCGTGGCCATCGTCGGCGCGCCCGCCGCGCCGCTGCCCTGCGTGCGCCCCGCGCACTTGCTGCGCACGCTGGAGCTGATTCGCGAACATGCCGGCGGGCGCCCGCTGGTGGCGCTGAACTCGAACGAGAACGGCGCCGAGACCACGGTGAATGGCTGGTTCCATGCCGCCATCACCGGCATCCCCGTGATGGACCTGGCCTGCAACGGGCGCGCCCACCCGTMGAGCGTGATGGGCGCGCTCGGCCTGCACACCGAGGCAGATTACGTCTCCGTGCAGGCCTTCGCCGGCGGCGCCCAGGCACGCTACCTGGAAGGTGTGGTTGCCGGCCGGCTGGAGCTGACCTCGGCGCTGGTGCGCCGCGCGTCCGTGGAGGCGGGCGGCGTGGTGGCGGTGGCACRCAACCCGGTGACCGTGGGCTACGCCGCCGCGCACGGCGCGCCGGGTGCGATCAGCCATGCCATCGAAGTGGGCCGCGCCTTCTTGTCCGGCGGCGTCGATGGGGCGGCGGCGGCGCTGGGCGGGCGCATCGTGGCGGACGGCATCGTGGCCGAGTACCGCTGCGAGCAGCGCGAGGGACTGGATGTGGGGCACCTGGTGTTCGACGACGCCGCGCGCACCGAGCTGCGCTTTATCAACGAGTACATGACGCTGGAACAGCACGGCGAACGCCAGAGCGCCTTCCCCAACCTGATCATGACCTTCGATGACGACGGCCAGCCGGTGGTCTCGGCGCGCGTGCGCCAGGGCATGCGGCTGCGCGTGCTGGTGGCCCCGGGCGAGCGCCTGCTGCTGTCGCGCACTATGAACATGCGCGAGCTGTACCAGCCGCTGGAGGCCTCCCTGGGCACGGCGTTCGCGCCGCTGGAGCCGGCGGCATGACGGCTGCCGCGCCGCGCCAGGACGCCGCCGCCCCGGCGGCGGGCCTGCGCGCCATCGGCGCCTTTATCGATGCGAAGTGGGACGGCGAAATCCTGCCCGCGCTGCACGACTACATCCGCGTGCCGGCCAAGAGCCCCGCCTTCGACGCCGGCTGGCAAGCGCGGGGCCTGCTGGATCGCGTCGTGTGCTCGGCCGCCGCGTGGGCCGAGGCGCAGAAGGTCGCGGGCATGACGGTCGAGGTGATCCGGTTGCCGGGGCGCACGCCGCTGCTGTTCTTCGAGATCCCGGCCACCGCGGACGCGGGCGCCGACACGATCCTCTTCTATGGCCACCTCGACAAGCAACCCGAGTTCGACGGCTGGCGCCGCGACCTCGGGCCGTGGGAGCCGAAGTACGAGAACGGCAAGCTCTACGGCCGCGGGGGCGCCGACGACGGCTACGCGCTTTATGCCGCCCTGGCCGCCGTGATGGCCGTGAGAGCGGGTGGCGCCAGCCATCCGCGCTGCGTCGGCATCATCGAGACCTGCGAGGAATCCGGCAGCTATGACCTGCCCGCCTACCTGGATGCGCTGGCGCACCGCCTGGGGCGCATCGGCCTGGTGGTTTGCCTGGACTCAGGCGCGGGCAACTACGACCAGCTCTGGATGGTCACGTCGCTGCGCGGCTATGTCAGCGGACGGCTGGAAGTGCAGGTGCTGGACGAAGGCGTGCATTCCGGCGATGCCAGCGGCATCGTGCCGTCCAGCTTCCGCGTGCTGCGCCATGTGCTGGACCGGCTGGAAGACAGCGGCTCGGGCGAGATCCTGCCCGCCAGCTTCCATTGCGAGGTGCCGCCGCAGCGCCAGGCGCAGGCTGAGCATGCGGCGCGCCAGCTTGGCGACCTGGTGTGGAAGCGCTTTGCGTGGGCCTGCGGCGCGGACGGCGCCAGCGTGCTGCCATCCACCACCGATCCCGCCACCGCGCTGATCCGGCGCGCCTGGCGGCCGGCGTTGTCGGTGGTGGGCGCCGAAGGCCTGCCGCCGCTGGCTACCGCGGGCAATGTGCTGCGCCCGCGCACGGCGTTCAAGCTGTCGCTGCGGCTGCCGCCGCTGGTCGACAGCGCGGCCGCCGCGCAGGAGCTCAAGCGCTTGCTGGAAAGCCACGCGCCGTACAACGCGCGCGTGGCCTTCGTGCCGGACAAGAGCGTGGCCGACGGCTGGAACGCACCGGCCATGGCGCCGTGGCTGGCCTCACGGCTGGAGGCGGCCTCGCAGCAGTACTTCGGCGCGTCCTGCGGCTATCTGGGGCAAGGCGGCACGATTCCGCTGATGGGCATGCTGGAAAAGGCGTTCCCCCGCGCGCAGTTCATGGTGTGCGGGGTGCTCGGCCCCAACGCCAACGCGCACGGCCCGAACGAGTTCCTGCACGTGCCGTACGCCAAGCGCCTGACGGCATCGATCGCCAGCGTGATCGGATCGTGGCAGGAGGATGCCGGGCAATAGGGGGCCGCACAGGGGCCACACAGGGGCCACAACAGGGGCCGCAGCGGCGTCAGCGCGGCGCAAAGGCGAGCCAGTACGGGTCGCCGATCTGCCGGCCGGCGTCGCTGGTGGCCTCGACGATGCGCGCGCCAAAGCGCTGGACCATGGCATCGGTGAGGTCCTGCACCGGCATGGCGATGCCAAGGCCATAGATTTGCCGCGTGGTCGGATCGCGCAGCGCGGCGGAAATCCCCGCCACGTTCTGCACGAACTCGCCGCGCGACAGCGCCCAGCCGGTTTCCCGCGCTTCCTTCAGCCGCGCCAGCAGGTCCTTGCGCGTGCGCGGGATGTTGCCACGCCGCACCTCGAAGCCGTCCTGCACCAGCGCCGTGACCTCTTCATCGGTCAGGCGCGACAGGATGGCCCGGCCGATGGACGAAGCATAAG
Organism: Cupriavidus sp. 05L411; assembly: GCF_056398045.1. Taxonomy (NCBI): domain Bacteria; kingdom Pseudomonadati; phylum Pseudomonadota; class Betaproteobacteria; order Burkholderiales; family Burkholderiaceae; genus Cupriavidus; species Cupriavidus sp. 05L411. The sequence goes on from NZ_JBFTOQ010000019.1 coordinate 98,672, forward strand.
CCGGCGCGCGCGACCCCGGCGGCGTGTAGACCTGCAGCGAGCCCGCGCCGGTGCGCATCTGGATGACGACCGAATCGGCACCGTCCAGCACGTTGATATAGCCGGTATAGCCGGTCTCGCCGACCAGCTTGTCGAGCACGTCTTGCAGCAGCGTGAGCGCGGTATGCGAGGCGCGGAAGTGGTACGACGCCTCCATCACCACCGCGCCCGGCCGGTAGGCGCGCGAGACGCTGTCGCGCTCCAGGAAGCCGTACTCGGCCATCATGCTGAGCGTGCGCGAGGCGGAGCTCTTGGCCAGGCCGAGATGAGTCACCACGTCGGTCACCGTGATGTCGCTGCGGAGCTTGGCGATGAGCTTGAGGACATCGGCGGCATTAACGAGTGTGCTCATGAGGAATGGTTCGTTTTATGGATTGAGGTTCCAGAATATAGTCCAGGACCCATAGCGTCAATTTGGGATTCCCCTTAACCACCGCGACAAAGCCCGCGGCAACGCTCACGACAAGGCACGCATCGATGCACGCACAGACTACCCAAACCCATCCAACCCACCCGCTGTCCGGCCGGACCGCCGTCATCATCGGCGGCACCTCCGGCATCGGCCGCGCCGTGGCCAGCCGCGTGGTCGCGGCCGGCGGCGCGGTGATCCTCGGCGGGCGCTCGCAAGACGCGCTGGATACGGAACTCGCCCGCATCGAAGCCGCCGGCGGCGGCGCCTGCGGCCATGTGGTCGACATGGCGGAACGCGAATCGGTCGCAGCGTTCTTCGCCAGGATTACCCGCCTCGACTACCTGTTCGCACCCGGCGCCACCTACCAGGTCGCGTCTATCCACAGCGATGACCACGATGCGGTGGAAAGCCCCTTTCGCAGCAAGTTCTGGGGCCAGTACCATGCCGTGCACGAAGCCGCGCCCAAGATCGCGCCGGATGGCGCCATCGTGCTGATGTCCGGCGCCGCCGGGGCGCGCCCGATCAAGGGCGCCTCGGCCTATGCGGCTTGCAACGCCGCCATCGAGGGCCTTGGCCGTTCGCTCGCGCTCGACCTGGCGCCGGTGCGGGTCAACAGCGTGTCACCAGGCACCATCGACAGCGACCTGTGGCAGCGCCGGCCTGCCGAGCTGCGCTCGCACGCGTTCGAGAGCTACAGCCGCAGCACCGCGCTTGGCCGGGTTGGCAGCGTGGATGAAGTCGCGGATGCCGTGCTGTTCCTGTTCGGCAACGGTTATATGACGGGATCCACCTTGTTCGTCGACGGCGGCTACGTGCTGCCTTGAGCGCCGTCGTCCGCGCTGGAATTGGCATACCATGCCGGAGTCCGCCGCGGGCCCACCGCCCGGCATCGATGGCAGCGACGCATTCAAGGAGAGGCAAGATGGACTATGTAAGGTTTGGCGCGACGGGGCTGAAAGTCTCCCGGCTGTGCCTGGGCTGCATGACCTACGGCGCGCCCGAGCGCGGCAACCACCCCTGGACGCTTGGCGAGCCAGCCAGCCGCCCCCTGATCCGGCAGGCGATCGAGGCCGRCATCAACTTCTTCGATACCGCCAACGTGTATTCCGACGGCACCTCCGAGGAAATCGTCGGCCGCGCGCTGAAAGACTTCGCCAGCCGCGACGACGTGGTGATCGCCACCAAGGTCCACGGCCGCATGCGCCCCGGCCCGAACGGGGCCGGCCTGTCGCGCCGCGCCATCCTGGCCGAGATCGACAACAGCCTGCGCCGCCTGGGCACCGACTACGTCGACCTGTACCAGATCCACCGCTGGGATCCGCATACGCCCATCGAGGAAACCCTCGAAGCGCTGCACGATGTGGTCAAGGCGGGCAAGGCGCGCTATATCGGCGCGTCCTCGATGTATGCCTGGCAGTTCTCCAAGGCCATCTACACCTCGCGCCTGCGCGGCTGGACGCAGTTCGCCAGCATGCAGGACCATGTAAACCTGCTGAACCGCGAAGAGGAGCGCGAGATGCTGCCGCTATGCGCCGCCGAGGGCATCGCGGTGATGCCGTGGAGCCCGCTGGCGCGCGGCCGCCTGACCCGGCCGTGGCTTGCCGGCAGCGCCCGCGAGGAGAGCGACACGTTTGGCAAGACGCTGTACCGCGATACCGAGGCGTCGGACCGCAAGGTGGTGGAACAGGTGCACGCCATTGCGCAGGCGCGCGGCGTGCCGGCTGCCCAGGTCGCGCTGGCGTGGTTGTCGCAGAAGCGGGAGATCACCTCGCCGATCATCGGCGCGTCCAAGCCGCACCATATCGAGGACGCCGTGGCAGCGCTCTCGCTCGGCCTCACCGCCGAGGAGATCGCCGCGCTGGAGGCGCCCTACGTGCCGCACGCGCCCGTGGGCTTCTGAGGCAGCAACGGCGATGCCGGCGCCGGTGAACTACCGGCGGCCGGTCACTCGCCCGCGGGCCGCAGCGCGGCCGCGCCCGGCTCACGCGTGATCAGGCGCAGCCCGCTGGCGATGCTGGCCACGCCAGCGAAGCCCGCGCCAATCGCCAGCGCCAGGGTGGGGCCGTGGCGGCCCGCAATGCCGAAGCTGAGCGCGACCAGCGCCGCACCGGTTGCCTGGCCGAGCAGGCGCGCGGTGGCAATCACGCCGCTGGCCCCGCCGGCGCGCTCGCGCGGCGCGCTCGACATCAGCGCCTTGAGGTTGGGTGACTGGAAGAAGCCGAAGCCCGCGCCGCAAATCGCCATGCGAATGCCGATATCCAGCGCGCTGGGATGCGCCGGCAGCAGCGCCAGCGACACCATGCCCATGCACATCACCGCCAGCCCCACGCCGCCGAGCAAACCCGGCGCATAGCGGTCGGACAGCCGCCCGGCCAGCGGCGCCATCAGCGCCACCACCGCCGACCACGGCGTCATCAGGAAGCCCGTCTCGATCGGGCTGCGCCCCAGCACGCTCTCGAAGTAGAACGGCAGCGACACGAAGGCCAGCCCCTGCGCGGCGAACGAGCAGATCGCGGTCATGGTCGACAGCGCGAACATGGGCCGCTTGAGCAAATCGATGGGCAGCATCGGCGCGGGATGGCCGCGCTCGCGGCGCAGCAGCAGCACGAACGCCACCAGGAACAAGGCCAGCGCCGCCAGCGACTGCCCCAGCGGCGCGCGTTGCGCGCCCTCGCCCAGCGCAAAGATCAGCGAGGCGAACATCACCACGTTGAGCCCCGCCGCGACGCGGTCAAAGCGGTGCGCGCCGCGCACCGTCTGGGGCAGCGCCGGCCAGGCGATGTAGAGCGCCAGCAGGCCGATCGGCAGGTTCACGGCGAACAGCCACGGCCACGGCCCCAGCGACAGGATGATCGAAGCCACCGTGGGCCCCACTGCAAACGACACGCCAACCACCAGCGCGTTGAGCCCGACGCCACGCCCGAGCCGGTGCGGCGGAAAGATCGCGCTGATCAACGCCGCGTTCACGCTCATGATGGCGCTGGCGCCCACGCCCTGCAGCAACCGGGCTGCCACCAGCGTGGGCAGCGACCAGGAAAGCGCGCAGACCACCGACGCGGCGATAAACAGCATCAAGCCGCCGAGATACACGCGCCGGTGCCCGACGATGCCGCCCAGGGCCGCGAACGGCAGCAGCGTGGCCACCATGGCGAGCTGGTAGGCGTTGATGACCCAGACGGAGGCCGCCGGGGTGGCATGCAGCGAGGCCGCGATGTTGGGAAGTGCGGTGTTGGCGATTGCCGTATCGAGCGTAGCGAGCGAGACCGCCACCAGGATGGCGGCCATGCCGCGGCGCTCCAGCGACGTCATGGGCGCATCCGCCGCGCGAGAGGGGAGATTGGATTCTGCTGTGTTCGACACTGTCTTTGCCAGTTACCGCCGCGCCCGGGAAGCCGCGCGCGATGCGCCGGCGCCCTGCCCGATTGTTTGATACATGCACCATGGCTCACCCTCCCGATGCGAGAGAGGGCATGGCAAGCCGACACAATACGGGATAACGCGAATATCTGCAGGCGACGGCGTCGCCGGCAGATAGGCAAATGGCCGGAATGACCGCCGAAAAGACCGCTAAGGCAGCGCCAGGCGACGCGCCTGCGCTATGCCGCCGACCACACCGCCAGCTCGTAGCCGTCCGGGTCGCGGAAATGGAAACGCCGCCCGCCCGGGAACGAGAAGACCGCCCGGACCACGGTGCCGCCGGCCGCCTCCACGCCCTGTTGCGCCTGCGCCAGATCATCCGCGTACAGGATCACGAGCGGCCCGCCGGGGCGGACCTCTTCGCCGATGGTGAAGCCACCGGTCAGCCGGCCATCGCTGAACTCGCAGTAGGCGGGGCCATAGTCGGTAAAGGTCCAGCCAAAGGCTGCGCCATAGAACGCCTTGCTGCGCGCGATGTCGCTGACGTTGAACTCGATGTTGTCGATCTGCCGGTCCTGGCCTCTGGTGCCCATGGCGAACTCCCTGGTGCTGGATAAGGAACACCATTTTCACCCGGAGGCCGCGGCAAAGCTTGAACAAAACGGCCAATCAAGCCTCTGGCGCGCGCAACTGGCGCAGCAGGGCCGACGCCGTCATGCCGCACAGCGACTGGATCTCCCGGCTCAGGTGGGCCTGGTCGGCATAGCCCGCATCCGCCGCGAGTGCGGCCAGCCCAAAGTCGGACCTGTCCGCCCTGCTTGCCCGGTTGCCTGCCCTGCCGCCGGCCCGCTGCGTCGATTCCTGCGCCAGCGCCAGCGACAGCGCACGCTGGAACCGCAGGATCCGCTCCAGCGTCTTCGCGCCATAACCGAAATGCTCGACGCTGCGGCGTCGCAGCGTGCGCTCACCAAGGCCCAGCCGGCGCAGGAGCAGGGGAATCGTCTCGCCCGCCATGCCGGCATTGGCCTGCACCAGCGCGAAGATGGCTGCCGCCTCGCGGCTCGGGGCGTCAACTCTCTGCGCCGTCTGCGCCAGCTGCCTCTGGAATACCTCCACCTCGCTCCCTGCTGCCGCGGCCTCTTCCATCCTCCCGGCAAATTCCCGCCCACGCGCGCCCCACAGATCGGCCAGCTCGACCTGGCTCCCGACGATCTCCGACATGGGCAGGCCCAGCCAGGGCAGCGCCGCGCCCGGTTGAAAGCGCGCACCCAGCACCACCGCGCCGGGCGCCAGGTCCGGCCGGGCCGCGGTGATGTCAGGCCCGACCACCAGCAGCCGGCCGGCGCGCCAGAGCACATCCACGCAGCCGTCCGGCACGACGGCGATCGCACCGGCGTGGTCAGCTGGCAAGGCGCTGGTCCACACACACTGGAAGTGCGGCTGGAGCTCAGGCCGGGGCCGGGCTTCGCCGTAGCGCCCGACCGTGCCCGCCAGCGCGGGAATGTCCGGTGAATGTCGCGAATCCGACTGTTGCATTACTCTGTGGGTCCCCGCAGACGTTGATGGCGATTAATGGCGATTCATGGCGATGAATTGCAATCCAGGCATGGCGCCGGAATTGGCATCGCCAGCCCCCCCAAGGAGAGACGCATGAAAATTGGCCTGGTTTCGGACCTGCATCTTTCGGTCTATCCGATGGACTTTCCGAATCCCGATGTCGACGTGATGATACTGGCTGGCGACATCTGGCGCCCCCGGGAAGCCATGGCTTGGGCCGCGGCCGCCACCCTGCCCACCCTGTACGTGGCTGGCAACCACGAGTTCTACGGCAGCGACCTGGCCACCACCATGGACGCCCTGCGCGCTGGCGCGGCCGGCACGCAGGTACAGGTGCTGGAGCGCTCGGAATGGCACTACCGTGGCGTGCGCTTTCTCGGCTGCACGCTGTGGTCCGACTACCGCTTGTTCTCCTCCCCGCAGCAGCGCGAGGATGGCCTGCGCGACGCCCAGTCACTGATGCGCGACTTCTCCCGCATCCGCGTTGCGCCGGATTTCGAGGAGCGATTCACGCCCGCCACGTCGCAGGCGCTGTTCAGGGATTCGGTGGCCTGGCTGGCGCAGCGGTTCCAGGCGCCCCACGACGGCCAGACCGTCGTCATCACGCACTTCGCGCCGTCGCCGCTGAGCATCAGCCCCAAGTTCGCCGGCTCGCACCTCAACGCCAGCTTCGTCTCCGACCTGCGCCAGGAAATCGCGGCATGGCAGCCTGCGCTCTGGGTGCATGGGCATACCCATGACAGCTTCGACTATCGCCTGGACGCCACCCGCGTGGTGTGCAACCCGCGCGGCTACGCACGGGATGGCAAGCTCGAAAATCCGGGTTTCAATCCGGGCCTTGTCATCGAACTGTAAAACAACGCCGGCCAGCAACCGCACCGAAGTTCGCGGCGCGAACGCCGGCGTGATGCGCACCGGACAAGCCACTTGGGATTTTCCCTCGGTTTGCGCCGCGTAATGCACTGCCAGACCTTTCGGCCCGCAGGGGCACTTCGCCATGGCAGAAGTTGTCTGCTAATGTCTGCTCCGCAGGAAATCAAGGCAGGCGACGCCCGCCGCATCCCCTGCGCCGCTCGGGCCGGCCACGCGCCGGCCCCTGGTCTGGCAAGCCCGAAAGACAGGAGATAAAGCAATGCAGCCTAAGGCTCTCGAACCGACGGAATCCGTACTTCTTGCCTTGATGGACAGCGTGCGCGAATGGCAGCGCGTGCTGGACCAGACTCTGTGCGATGCTGGACTCGACTATCCGAAATGGCTCTTGCTGCGCGCTATCCGCCAGGAAGAGTTCGTTCGACATGAGCCTTACCTGGGCCTGATGCTGATATCCGCGGCGCACTCGGAAAGCCTGCTGGACGCCTTGCACGCCGATGGCTGGATCACATACGATCCCGCCGGCCAGCCGTTGATTCCCGCGCGCGCCGAGCCCAAGGTGGACCGCGTCTGGAAAGGGTTGAAGGCGCTCCACTCCGTCTCCGTGGCCCCCTTCAGCACCGAGGAACGCCACGCGCTGACGGCCTCGCTCAGGCGCATGAAGGCCACGTTGCACGACCACAGCGTGCGGCTTGGGCGCCAGGCGGAACGCCGGGTGGAACTGGCGCACTGAAAATAAATAAACAGACAAACAAACCAACAAACAACAAACCGGAACCCCGATGCTCCCTGCCGCACCCAGCGCCGATATGACGAATGACATGCCGCCTCCCGCCGTGGTCTGCCATTGGATAAGACGGCTGCTGCGGCGCGCGGAGCTGGCGCAAGATCCTCGGCGGGTGCAATTGGCGGCGCAAGACCCCGGTATTGCGCAAGCCGTCCGCTACGCTGCCGACCCCGCCTACATCACCGCGTATCCGGCCTGGCCCCGCGCCACGGCTTTGGCGCAGGCCGCCGGCCTGGGCGAAGCCGGCACGGAAATYCTGGCATTCCTGATCGCCGCCGAGACGTCCCCGCCGCTGGAGAGGTGCCTTGCCGCATTTGGCCCGCTGACGCAAGAGCGCATGGCTTCGGTGCTGGCCACGGCGCTGTACCGGCCAATGGCCGTCGTGACCCAGGGCCTTGCGACAGCCACCGCGCTTTGCCGCGCGGCACGGCTCGCCGCGGCACCAGCCACGGCGAGCCTGTCCCAGGCATCCATGCCGAGCTAAGCCACGGCCATGCCTGCGAGCAGCCAGCTGGCCTTCGAGCGGATCGCCCGGCGCACGTTCGATGCGGTCAATCGCAAGCGGGAAAGCCGGGAGTGGCACAAGGAATTCTCTTCGTTCGCTTGCCCGGACCAGAAAGTGGGCGAAGCCGTGGTGCATGGCAACACCTTTCGCTACCTAGCGGCAGCCGGCCAGCCACTCGCCCACGACTTCTGCCGGCAAGACACCGACCAGCTCGACCCGCACGGGCAGCCCCGCCTGATCCTGGTGCTGGAAAGCCCGCACAAGGCCGAGTTCGCCCCGCTTTCCGGCCCCATGGCGTCCTCTGTCGCCAGAGGACGCCGCCGTGTCCCCGTAGGCCCGGCGCGCGGGCAGAGCGGCCGGCAGATCCGGGCCCGGCTGCACGCCTGGCCGCTCCCCCAGGCGAGCCTGCCCAGCATGGTGCCCGGCGCGTGCTTCGACCTGATCCTCGTCAACGCGATTCGCCACCAGTGCTCGCTCGCCTACACGCCGGCCTATTACCGCGACGCCGTGTTTGCCGCCGCCTGGGCCTGCCCCACGATCGGCGCGGACCACTTCGCCCGGCGGCTGGACGCAATCTGGCGCGGCAACGGCAAGGACATCGTTGTCAACTGCTGCACCAAGGGCGCTGCGCCGCACGCCGGGGCGCTGAAGGATGCCGTGCGCGCCGCCATCGCAAAGCTAGCCCAGCCACAAACCGGACGCCTTTGCCTTGTGCCGGAGCTGACGCATCCCAGCCACTGGATGTACCTGCCCAAGGCCGCTCCTGCTGCCCTGCATCGCGCGGTATTAAAAAGCGCCGGCTAGGGGTTTCAAAGCGCCGCGCCTTTGCAGGCCCGGCATCTCCCGCCTGGTACCGGGCAAGCCCGCCGGCCTTCATTGCCCGCCACCAAACAACGGCGACGCTTCGATGCGCTCAAGCATGCCGCGTGCCGCGCTGGTCAGCGGCCGGTTGGCCCTGACGATCAGGCGCGACTGTGCGGCCTCGAAGATGGGGTTGGTGGTGCGCAGCGCCACCAGCTCGCCCCTGGCGACTTCCTTCACCACGGAATTCGAGGAGGTGAAGGTCAGGCCAAGGCGGCACTCGACATAGCGCTTGAGCGTGAGGATGGAGTTGGCGACGAAGCTGGGCGTGAGAACGATGTTCTCGGACAACTCGGCCATCTGGATCAGCTGGCGCAAGCCGAATCCCGGCGCCATCAGCGCCACCGGATAACGCGCCACGTCCGTCAGGGCGGGCCGTTTGCGCTGCCACGCAAGCGGATGGTCGGGCCAGGCGATCACGCACAGCGGATGCGTGCGCGCCGTGACCACGCGAACGGCGGGGTCCGCGGGCGCGCCGAACACGACGCCGATATGCGCGTCGTCGTGCGCCACCGCGCGCACGGCGTCGGAGGCGCCCGCCACCTTGAGCGAGACGCGGATGCCGGGGTATTGCCGACAGAACGCATCCACCACCCCGCTCATCAGGATATCCACAAAGCCTTCGCTGGCCACCAGCTGGATATCCCCGCGCTGCAGGCCGTTCACTTCATCGAGCCGGGCCATCAGCGCTTGCTCGCTGGCCTGGCGGTCGCGGCAATGGTCCATCACGATGGCGGCCACCTCCGTGGGCACGATGCCCCGGCCTTTGCGCTCCAGCAGCGCCACGCCTAGCTCGGTCTCCAGCAGCTGGATCTGCCGGCTGACGATCGACGGCTCCACGCCCAGTCGCTCGGCCGCGCCGCGCACCGACCCTGTGTTGACCGCTTCGAAGAAATACTGCAGGCGCCGCGCGCTCAGTCCGCCTTCCATGTTCCGTTCCTGTTTCACGTTTCCTGACTGTCTCAAACTCCGCAAATTGTTGCCAAATAGGCAACAATTTCCCGGCAAGCTTACATTGATTCGGACGACTGGAATTGCGAATAATGTGCGGGCGGCAAATCCGCGACCACGTTCCCCTTCGAGCCAACAAAGCATGAAACCCTTCGCTTCAATCCTCGCAGCCGCAACTTTGGGCGTGCTCTGTCACCAGACCGCGGGCGCGGCGCCGCAAGACCCCGCGTACCCGCTCAAACCCGTGAAGATCGTGGTCGGTTACGCGCCCGGCGGCTCCTCCGATGCCGTGGCGCGGCTGGTAGCCAACCGGCTGTCGGAGCGGCTCGGGCAGAGCTTCGTGGTCGAGAACCGTCCTGGCGCGGCCAGCAATATCGCGGCGGCCGGCGTGGCGCGCTCGCCCAATGATGGCTACACCATCCTGCTAGGCTCCAATGCCAGCACCATCAATGTCTCGCTGTACAAGAAGCTGCCCTTCGACTTCCAGAAGGACTTCGCGCCGGTGGTGCTGCTCACGCGCTTCCCGAACATCATGGCGGTGAACCCGTCGGTGCCGGCCACGACGGTGGCGGAGTTCATCAGCTATGCCAAAGCGCATCCCAAGGGCATCTTCTTCGCGTCGTCCGGCGCGGGCTCGTCCACGCGGCTGTCGGCCGAGTTGTTCAAGATGATGGCGGGCATCCAGATGGAGCACGTGCAGTACAAGGGCAGCGCGCCGGCGCTGACCGACCTGATGGCGGGCCAGGTGCAGGTGATGTTCGATACGGCGCCGTCGGTCATGCCGCTGATCAAGAGCGGCAAGCTGCGCGCGCTGGCCGTGACCAGCGCCAGCCCGCAGCCCTTCGCGCCGGAGATCCCCACCGTGGATGCGGGCGGGTTGAAGGGCTATGAAGTGGTGTCGTGGTATGCGCTGTTCCTGCCCGCTGGCACGCCGGGCAGCATCGTCGATACGCTGAACAAGGAAGTCAACGCGATCATGGCCGAGAAGGAAACCCGCGAGAAGCTCGCCGCGATGGTGGCGACGCCGGGCGGCGGCACGCCCGAGGCGCTGCGCCAGTTTGTCGGCTCGGAAATCACCAAATGGGGCGCGGTGGTCAAGGCCTCTGGCGCCACCGCGGACTAGGCCGGCAGATCATGCGCGTTTTTACCGGCTCGCTGGCCACCGAGACCAACACCTTCGCCCCGCTGCCGACCGCGCTCGATGCGTTCGTCGACCGCGGCTACTTTCCCGCAGGCACGCACCCGCCGGAGATGACCGTGTTCAGCGGCCCGCTGTGGGCCGCGCGCGAACGCGGCCGCGCGCGCGGCTGGGTGGTGATCGAGGGCATGGCCGCGGGCGCGCAGCCCAGCGGCATCACCACGCGCCACGCCTATGAGGCGCTGCGCGATGAACTGCTCGGCGACCTGCGGCGGGCGCTGCCCGTCGACATGGTGGTGCTGGGCCTGCACGGCGCCATGGTGGCCGATGGCTACGCGGACTGCGAGGGCGACCTGCTCACCCGCGTGCGCGCGCTGGTTGGCCCCGGCGTGGTGATCGGCGCAGAGCTGGACCCGCACTGCCACCTGTCGGATGACATGGTGGCGCATGCCGACGTCCTGGTGGCCTACAAGGAATATCCGCACACCGATATCCGCGAGCGAGCGCTGGAGCTGGTGGACCTATGCGCGGCGCAGGTGGCTGGACACATCGCCCCCGTGGCGGCGGTGGCCGACTGCGGGATGGTCGTCACCATCCGGACCAACCAGGAGCCTGCACGCAGCTACGTCGACCGGCTGATCGCACTGGAGGGACACGACGGCATCCTCTCGGTCTCCGTGGCGCATGGCTTCCCGTGGGGCGACGTGCCAGACATGGGCACCAAGCTGCTGGTGTACGCGGATGGCGACGGCGCCGCCGCGCGCCGGCTCGCGCGGCGCCTGGCCGACGAGCTGATCCGCATGCGCGAGACCATGACGCCCGCTTACCCTGGCCCGGATGCGGCCATCGACCAGGCGCTGGCATTGGCCATGGCGCCGGGCGGCGCGCCCGTGGTCATCGCGGATGCGGCCGACAACCCCGGCGGCGGCGCGGCGGGCGATGCCACATTCCTGCTGCATCGCCTGCGCGAGCGTGGCATCGGCAACGTGGCGGTGGGCCCCTTGTGGGATCCCATCGCTGTGCGCATTGCCTTTAGTGCCGGCGTGGGCGCGCGGCTGGCGCTGCGCATCGGCGGCAAGGTCAGCCCGATGTCTGGCGAGCCCATCGACCTGGTTTGCACCGTGAAGGCGCTGGTCCCGGACATGATCATGACGGGGCTGTCGGGCGCGCCGGCGGCGGTGGGCAACGCTGCACGGGTGGAGGCGGATGGCATCGAGATCGTGCTGATCACCCGGCGCGCGCAGGCGCTGGACACCGATGTCTTCACGCAACTCGGCTGCCGTCTGCCCGAAAAGACGCTGATCGTCGTCAAATCCGCGCAGCACTTCCACACCGCGTTCTCGCGGATTGCGCGCCATGTCATCTATGCGGACGCGCCAGGCTCGGTCTCGCTCAATTTGCGTTCCCTGCCCTATCGGCACATTCACCGGCCCAAGTGGCCGATCGATGCCTGAACAAAAAAAGGCGGCGCGCGCGCCCAGACGCGCGAGCGCCGCCTTCACGGCATCAAGCCTCCATCAACCTGCATCAAGCTGCATCAAGCTTTCTTCACGCCTTCTTCACCCACGCACTGCACCAGCCCTTGGTCGCGACCTGCTTGCCGGCGAACAGGGGGCAGCCGCCGCTTGCGTCCGCCGCCTTGCCCTGAAAGAGCTGGCAGTTGCCGCAATGCTGGCTGGCGTCATGCTTCGGGTACTTGGCCTTGTCCACCTTCGACGAATCCGCCTTGTAGCCAAGGCCGACCGCCTGCGGGTCCTTTTCATCCACCATCGGGCCGCTTCCCTGTGCCCGGGCTGGCAGGGAAACACCCAGCGCGCCGGCCGCCGCGATAATCGGAATGCCTTTCAAGAAATGACGACGAGTTGACATCTTTAATCCTCTTTTTTCTGTGGGGGACAAACCGGACAGGGCCGCGCCTTGTGCAACCACGCAAGCCCCCGTCCGTCAACCATCGGCGCGCCCATGACGGCGCGCGCCGGATACCAGCCCGGACGCAGGCTACGCCCCAGCAAAAAACCAAGTGTCAGACACGTTGGTTCAAAGTGCGCGCAGCCGGCACCCGGAACCGGCATCGTGGCCGGCTCCAGGCTCGTATCCCGATTGAGTTTAGACGACGTCGATTGCGTTGACGTTGCGCGTAGTCATGGAATGCAACCGATCCATGCCCTGCGCGCACCCGGAATCCGGCCGCCGGATCGCATGAGGCCGGATCAGGCAGGGAAGAACGTTCTAGCGCCGTCCGCCCACATCCACAATCGCCCCATTTGGCGCGACCATGTAGTAATCCGCGCCAACGCCAACCCAGTGGTGGCCCTTCGATGGCTTCGGCAAGTCGTGCGAACGCCAGTCATCCACCACATATTGGCGATCACGGTACTCCGCGGGGAGCCTGTCGCCCTTATGCCACTGGCCCGGCCCTCTACGCGCGTTGTCACGGTCGTCACCCGGCCGCCCACGGTCATCCCGGGGCGGCTGCGGCTGGCCCTGGTATTGGTAGCCACGGTCAGAGTCGCGGTCCGGCTGCGCAAAACTTTGGGCCGAAACCAGGAACCCGCCGGCGAGCATCACGCCCAGCAGCAGTTTGCTTCTCACGGTTTTCGTCATCAGGCACTCCTTTTTATTAGCCGCTGTAGCCACGCTGGCCGCGGTGGCCGCGCTGGCCTTGGCAGGACATCGTCAACAAGGCCAAAAGCACGAGCAGTCCACGCGAATGGCTTGTCGCCATGGACTGGCTCGCAACTTCGATGCCCGATTTAAGAATAGTGGCTGCGGCGCGGGTTGCCGCCGAGAAGCGCCGGATCAGGCGCCCATCATGCGTGCGCGGAGGAAAAATGAAGTGCGCAGGGAGACTGGCAAGAACACGGTGGCGGTAAATGCCCACCATCCGTGTAAGAAATACAACCCGATATGACCAGGACGCGGCACGCAAGCCGCGCCCGCATCACAAGGCCTGCCGCCAGCGATCAGGCGTGCGCGCCCTGCAGCGTGCCGGCAAAGCGGTGTTGCCCAGGGGCGTCGTCGTCGGGGGTGGCTTCCAGCTTGAACTCGCCCACCGCGTTCTGCAACTGGTGCGCCTGTTCCGCCAGGGCCGATGCGGCAGCGGCGGCTTGTTCCACCAGCGCTGCGTTCTGCTGCGTGACCGCATCCATTTGCATCACGGCTTGATTGACCTGCTCGATGCCGCCGCTCTGCTGCGCCGATGCCACCGAAATCTCGCCCAGGATGGTGGTGACCTGGCTGGACGCCGTCACGATCTCGCGCATGGTCTGGCCGGCATGCTCCACCCGCGCGGAGCCGTTGCGCACCTGTTCAACCGAATCGCCGATCAGGCCGCGGATTTCCTTGGCGGCCGCGGCGCTGCGCTGCGCCAGCGTGCGCACCTCGCCGGCCACCACGGCAAAGCCGCGCCCTTGCTCGCCTGCGCGCGCCGCTTCCACGGCGGCGTTGAGCGCCAGGATGTTGGTCTGGAACGCAATGCCCTCGATCACATCGATGATGTCGACGACCTTCTTGGAGCTGGCGCTGATCGCTTGCATGGTTTCCACCACCTCGCCCACCACGGTGCCGCCGCGCTGCGCAATGTGCGAGGCATTGGCCGCCAGCTCATTGGCCGCATGCGCGCGCTCGGTATTCTGCCTGACCATGGCGGTCAGCTCGCCCATGCTCGATGCGGTTTCCTGCAGCGCCGAGGCCTGCTCCTCCGTGCGCTGCGAGAGGTCGGCATTGCCGGCGGCGATCTGCTTGGAGGCGTCGGAGATGGAATCGGTCGATTCCTTGATGCGGGTCACCAGGTCCGTGAGCATGTCTTCCATCTCGCCCATGCCGGCCAGCAAGCGGCCGAATTCGCCCTTGCGCTCGGTTTCGAATTCCTTGCTGAGGTCGCCGGAGGCCACGGTCTCGGCGATATAGACAGCCTCGCCTAGCGGCTCGGCGATACTGCGCGCAATGCCGTAGGTAAAGGCGGCGCCCACCAGAAGCGCGACAAGCCATAGGGTAAACATCAAGGTACGCGCGCCATCGATGGCTTGCTGCGCGTCACCGCCGCCGGCCCCGGGCAAGCGGTCCAGCCCGGCCGCGATTGCCGCGGCCATCAAGAGCAAAACCACCGCGAATCCCACGCCAAGGCGCGTACGGATGGTCAGGTTGGCAAATGACATCATTGCTGCATCTCCCCTTTTATGTGGACTACGCCTGCTTCGTCGTCTGGATAACGGCGATGCGCGCAGAAACTTTAGGAGAAATCCTGGATGCCTTTATCGGCTCCGTCCGCAAGGCGCGCTCAGCCGGGCAGATGGCCCGGCGCCGCCCCGTCGCCCGCGCGGCTGCCCGCGGGGAAATGCACGCCGGCGCGCTGGGCCGCCCGGACGATGTGATCCGACATGGCGCGCTGGGCCAGGCTGGCATCGCCCGCGGCCAAGGCGTCGATGATGGCGCAATGCTCGGTGTAGGTGGCATGGCGGCTGCCGCGCTGGTAGAACGGCAAGCGCTGGCTTTCCTGCATGACGTCAGTGCTGTTGCGCAGGATATCGGCGATGGCGCGGTTGCCGGCAATCGCGATGATGCGCATATGAAAATCAAAGTCCAGCCGGGCGGCCTGCGTGAAGTCGGACGCGTCGATGCACACCCGCATGGCCTCGGTGTTCTCGCGCAGGGCGTCGATGTCTTCCGGCAGCAGCGCCGCCGCGGCCAGCCCCACGGTGAAGCCCTCCAGCGCGAAGCGCAACTGGTAGATATCGGTCAGCGAATGCGATTTGGAGAAACGCCATGGCGGCGGCGCGCCGTCGCCAGCGTCGGCGGCCACGTACACGCCCTTGCCGGGGCGCGAGACCACCAGCCCGAGCCCCTGCAGCGTGGACAGCGCCTCACGCAGCGAGGTGCGGCTGATGCCGAGCTGCTCCGACAGGTCGCGCTGCGAGGGCAACAGCGATCCGGCCGGATACTTGCCACCCTCGATCCACTCGCGGATCAGGTTCGCGGCGTTGGCGGAGATGGCGGTAGCTGTGACCATTGGGTGCGATGAAGTCCTGCGCGGGATCGTGAAAGGTGGGGGCCGGCGCTTGCCGCCGGATTGACGGCAAATTGTACTCGACGGCCCGCCCGGAGCACGCCCCGGGCAGCGCCATCGCATACCTGCCCGACTTACTTGTTCACCAGCCGCGCCGGTACCGTATAGGTCAGCGCCGCGCCGCAAAGCAGCACGCCAGCCAGCACGAACATGGCCAGGTTGGTGCTCTGCGTCGCGTCCTTGATCAGTCCGATCATGTATGGGCTGACAAAGCCCGCCAGGTTGGCGAACGAGTTGATCATGGCGATGCCGGCAGCGGCGCCCGCGCCGGACAGCAGCGCGGTCGGCAGGCTCCAGAACAACGGCGACGTCGCCAGGCTGCCGCCCGCAGCGAGCGCCAGTGCGGCGAGCGAGAGCACCACGTTGTCGCTGAAGATCGCGCTCAGCGCCAGGCCGGCGGCACCGCAGCAAAACGGCACGATCAGGTGCCAGCGGCGTTCGCGCATGCGGTCGGAGCTGCGGCTGACCAGGATCATCGAACACACCGCGACGGAGAACGGGATGGCCGTCAGCAGGCCGATATTCAGCGCGCCGCTCACGCCAGCCTGCCGGATCAGGGACGGCAGCCAGAACGTCAGCCCGTACTGGCCCATCACCGTGCAAAAGCAGATGCAGGCCATCTTGATGATGCGGCGGTCCGAGAACAGCTGCCGCATGGTCATGTGCCCGCCTTTGGTGGCGTTCTCGTTGGCGATGTTGCGCTCCAGCAGGTCCTTCTCGCCCTGCGTGAGCCAGCGCGCCGAGCGGATGTTGTTGTCCAGGTAGGCCAGCACGGCAACGCCGACCAGCAGCGAAGGCAGCGCTTCGATCAGGAACATCCATTGCCAGCCGCGCAGCCCCGCCACGCCCTGCATGGATTCCATGATGAAGCCGGAGAGCGGGCCGCCAAAGATGCCCGACACCGGGATCGCGCACATGAACAGCGCCACCATGCGCGCGCGGCGGTGCGACGGGAACCAGTAGGTCAGGTACAGGATCATGCCGGGGTAAAAGCCCGCCTCGGCCGCGCCTAGCAGGAAGCGCAGCACGTAGAACTGCGTGGTGGTCTGCACGAACACCATCGCCGCCGAAATCACGCTCCACATGATCATGATGCGCGAGATGGTCGCCTTGGCGCCGATGCGGTGCATCAGCACATTGCTCGGCACTTCAAAGAAGAAGTACCCGATGAAGAACAGGCCGGCGCCCAGCCCGTAGGCGGACTCGCTGAACTGCAGGTCGCCAAGCATATGCAGCTTGGCAAACCCCACGTTGACGCGGTCAAGGTAGGCCACGACATAACAGAGCATCAGGAACGGCAGCAGGCGCCACGCAACCTTGCGGTAGACAGCGTTTTCCTGCGCCGCCGTCGCGTGGGCGGCGGCGGGCTCGGGGGCTAGCGATGGGGCGGTGGTCAGGGACACAGCGGTTTCCTCCTCAGGTGGCTCGGCTTGCTATCTCAACTGGTATTACCAGTCTGTTTTCTTGGAGATGGCGAAGGATACGTCCCGGCGTTTCCCTGGAAAAGCGGCGTAAACCCTGTGATACAAGCGCCTTGACGCCAGTCATTGACAATCGGATACTGGCACCACTGGTATTACCAGTTGATCCGCGGAGGTTGGCCAAGCGCCTTCCCCGGCCACTTCTTACCCATGACAAGAGGAAAAAGGAAAAACGTGTCTGCTCCCGACGAGAAGGCGATCCAGCCCCCACTGCCATCCCAAGCGCCGGTGCGCCTGCAGGTGGAGCCACTGACCGTAGCCGCATTCGCCCCGTTTGGCGATGTCATCGAAAGCGAGGGGCGCGCGCCGATGGTGATCAATGGCGGCATGACGCTGCGCTATGACGACCTTGCCAGCGTCGATGTCGGCACGCAGGGCGGCCGGGCGCTGATCAGCTTCTTCGACGCGCAGCCTTATGCGCTGCCGCTCGGCATCCGCGCCATGGAGCGGCATCCGCTGGGCAGCCAGGCCTTCGTGCCCCTGGACGAGGCCGCCTTCCTCGTGGTCGTGGCGCCCGTTGGCGACCAGATCGACGAATCGGCCATCCGCGTGTTCGTCACCAACGGCAGGCAAGGCGTGAACTACAAGCGCGGCGCCTGGCATCACTCGCTGATCGTCACGCAAGGCGCGGCGCGCTTCCTGGTGGTGGACCGCGGCGGCGAGGGCCACAACTGCGACGTCACCGAGCTGCGCGGCAACTACCTGGTGGCGGGGTAAAGGCGTCGTCGCCTGTCGCGAGCGGGGTCCAGGACTGCACCGGCTTGATCCCGGCTTGATCCCCCCGCTGCCTGCTATTGGCGCAGCGGATCGGACTGGCGGCCTCGCAACGCGCTCAGTCCACCGTGATCTGGCGCTTGCGAATCACACCGGCCCAGCGCGCGCTGTCCTGCTCGATCGTGGCGGCCAGTTCCTGCGGCGTGCCGCCGCTGGGATCCATGCCGAGCGTGGCCAGCTTCTCCTTGAGCGCCGGGTTCGCCAGGACTTCAAGCGCCTGGTGATTGATGCGGGCGATCACCTCCCTGGGCGTGCCTGCCGGCGCCATCAGCGCATACCAGGATACCGCCTCGAACCTGGGGAAGCCCTGCTCGGCAATGGTGGGCACGTCGGGCATCACCGCCAGGCGTTTCTGGCTGGCCACGCCGAGCGCGTGGAGCTTGCCCGCCTTGACGTACGGCAACGCCGACGAGACCTGCGCGAACATCATGGTCACCTGGCCCCCGACCAGGTCGGTCATGGCCGGGCTCACGCCCTTGTAGGGAATGTGGTTGAGCTTGACCTTGGCGTCCAGCTGCAGCAACTCGCCCGCCAGGTGCGCCTGGCTCCCGGCCCCGGGCGAGGCAAAGGTCAGCTCGCCCGGCTTTTGCGCCGCCAGCTTGAGGAGATCCGCGAGGGAAGCGGCGGGGACGTTGGCGCCGACCACCAGCACGTTCTGCGCCGTCGCCAGCATCGTCACCGGCACCAGGTCTTGCGCCTTGTATGGCAGGCTGCGGAACAGTGAAGGATTGACGGCGATATTGCCCACCGGCACCACCGCCAGCGTATAGCCGTCCGGCGCGGCCTTGGCCGCCTGCTCCACGCCGATGGTACCGGCCGCGCCCGCCTTGTTCTCCACCAGCACGCTCTGGCCCCACGCCTTGGACAGCCCCTCGCCCACGACCCTGCCGAGCACGTCRGCGGGCCCGCCCGCCGGGAACGGCACGATCAGCCGCACGGGCTTGGACGGATAGGCCTGGGCGCTGGCCAGCATTGGCAACCCGGCGGCCAGCAATGTCATCAGGAAACGCTTCATCGACATTTCTCCACGTCAGTCGAACTATCAGGAAATCACAAAAGCGGGATCCGGGGCACGGTCAGGCCGCGCGCAAGCCGCGCTCGCTGCCGTGGCGGTCATGGACGCTGCTCCCTGGCGTCAAGGGTGCCGGTCAGCGCAAAGCCCGCGCAGTCGGCTTCGCTGGCGTAGCGCGCCAGCACGTCATAGTCCTGCGCGGTGACGCAAGCAAAGCGCGCCAGCCGCAGTTGCGCGAGCCAGCCCGCGCAGGCCGGGTCGCGATGCAGGTCCAGCAGCACGGCGCGCACGCGCGCCACGGCGGCGTCGCCGGCCTGCGGCGCGGCCACCAGCGGCGGGATCGGCGACGCCGGCGTCACCGCCACGCTGCGCACCTTCGCCATCAGCTCAGGGACATGCATGCGCAGCAGGTCCAGCACATAGCTGTCGACCACGCCAACCTCGGCATCGCCGCCGATCACTGCGTCGATCACCTGGCGTGGCGTGGGGGTTGGCGCCGCCGTTGGCCGGAACAGCGTGGCGGCGCCGGCGGCAGCCTTTGCCATCAGGTAGTGCCGCGGCGCATTGAAGCCGGAGTTCGATTCCGGCAACATGCAAGCCAGCCGGCCACCAAAGGCCGGCTCCAAGGTGGCGAACGCCGCATCGTCGCGCACGATGAACTCGGTGAAGTACTCCGGACGGTCCCCGTAGCGCGGCAGCGATGGCACCGGCGCCGCCAGCAGGCGATGCCGGCTTCCCGCGCTGACAAATGGGAACCCGCACATGAAGACGCAGCCACAGTCCGGCCGCGCCCACAGCGCGCTGACCGGCGCCGGCGCGGCATGCTCGACGTAGGTCCACGCCACGCCGGCGCGCTCGCCCACGTGGGCAAATAGCGCGCGCCACGCCTGGGCCACCGGCGCGGCCACCGCGTACATGCGTGCGTTGGCGATCATGCGTAGACGAGCTGCTGGCCAATGCCCATGCGCTCGGCCTTCTTCATGATGGCGTGGCCAAGCGCGATATCGCTCAGCGACAGGCCTCGGTGCCAGAACAGGTTGGTCTCGTCATCGCTCTGGCGGCCCGGCTTGCGGCCCGCGACGATATCGCCGAGCTCCGCGTGCAGCGTCTGCTCGGACAACCTGCCCGCCTCCACATGCGCGCGCAGCGAGCCGAACATGCCGCCCTTGCACTGCGTCCAGTCGTCCACCACCAGCTTGCTCATGACGTCGGTCAGCGACAGCTCCACCGCGCTCATGGTCCCGTACGGCACCACAAACGCGCCCGGCTTGATCCACTCGGTCTTGAGCAGCGGCGTGGGCTTGTCCAGCCGCGACGCCTCGACCACGATGTCCGCGCCSCGCACGCACGACTCCCAGTCCTGCGTGACGATGACCTTCTTGCCAAGATCTTTCTCCAGCCGCGCGGCGAACGCGTCGCGGCTTTCCGGGCGGCGTGAATGCACCCGGATCTCGTCGAAGTCGAAGAGGCTGTCGAGCAGGCGCACGTTCCAGTACGACGTGCCGCGCGCGCCGATATGGCCAAGCACCTTGCTGTTGCGCCGTGCCAGGTGGCGAGCGCCCAGCGCGGTCACCGCGCCGGTGCGCGCATCGGTGATGAAGGTCGCGTCGATCATCGCCACCGGCATGCCGGTGCGCGGGTCGAACAGGTTGAGCATGGCCATCTCCGACGGCAGGCCCAGCTTGTAGTTATCGACATAGTCACCGACGATCTTCACGCCAGCCAGCCCCAGGGGCGCCACATAGCCCCGCAGCACGTTGAAGTGGCCATTGAATGCCGGGTCTGGAATCAGGTGAACGCGCGGCTCGATCACCGTCTGCTTGTTGCCTTGCGCCAGCAGACCCTGCTCGACCGCGTCGAGGATTTCCTGGTCGGTCATCGCGAGCTTCGCAATGTCACGGCCGTTGATGTAAGTCAGATGGATGTCGCTCATGTTTTTTCCTTGTCTCCCGCAGTGGACGTTGGGGCGATGCACCGGCATGTATCAGGATGCCCCGCGATGGGCCACGCATCCCCATCGTGGTGCCGGCGCCAATGGCGCCTGGCGCCGCCTTGGTGCACGTGGGCAAGCGTGCTGCCAGGACCCAGTGTAGGCAGCCGCATCCTTGCTGTCATATGCTTATATATCCGCAAAACTTAACATCAGGTTAATAGGTTGAAATCATGAAAATGAACCTCCGGCAGATCGAAGTGTTCCGCGCCGTGATGCTCACGGGCTCGATCAGCGGCGCGTCCAAGCTCCTGTATGTGTCGCAGCCCGCCATCAGCCGGCTGATGTCGCACACCGAGCAGCGCCTGGGGCTGGAACTGTTCCGCCGCGTGAAGGGCCGCCTGCATCCAACGCCGGAAGCCAGGCGGCTGCTGGGCGAGGTCAATGTGGTGTACGAGGGGATCGAGCGCGTGAACGAGATCGCAGAAGACCTCGCAACCAACCGCACGGGCAGCCTGCGCATTTCGTGCAGCCCGAATCTCGGGCAGACGGTGCTGCCCCGCGCCATCGCCTCGTTTCGCGCCGCGCATCCGGCGGTGCGCATCGTCGTGCGCACGCAGATCCCGGGCAACATGCTGCGCGCCCTGCTCTCCGGCCAGGCCGAGCTGGCCGTGTCCAACATGCCGCTGGCGCATCCCAACCTGGAATCCCGGCTGCTGGTGAAGAACCCGATGGTGGCGCTGGTGCCCGCGGGGCACCCTTTAAGCGGGCGCAGCTACGTGCGCCCGGCGGAGCTTGCCGGGGAGCCATTGATCGGCTACGGCGCGGATGTGCCGTTCGGCTTGCTGGTACGGGACATGTTTGGCAGCGGCTTCGACGACCTCGATATGCGCATCGAAGTGGAGCAGGCGCACGTCGCGCGCGCGCTGGCGCAGGCCGGGGCCGGCATCGCGCTGGTCGATGCCATGACGGTGTTCGGGCAGGCGTGGCCCAATATCGTGGCGATTCCGATCCGGACCAAGGTCAATGCCTCGGTCCAGATCTTCAATGTCCAGTCCGAGCCGCTGTCGCGGCTGTCGCTGGAGTTTGCGCAGGAACTGGTGGCGCGGATGAAGGCTTGAGGCGTGCAGGGGCAATCAGGTCGACGCACCCGCGCCACCGCCTACTTCTTCAACGGATGCGCGAGAAAAAACCGCACCATCTCCGCGCTGGCATCGGGCCCGCTCGCATCGGTGTAGGAGCCATGCGTACTGCCACCCGCCCACGCGTGCGGCGCGCCATGAAGCAGCCAATACTCCGCATCAACGCCATCGCGCGACTTCAACTGGCGGCGCGTGAAGGCGCGCCCGTTCTGCTTGCTCCGGCGCTGGCAGTCCTGCTCACCGTCATGCTGGAATGCTCGCAGCAGCCGGTCGGCGTTGGACACATGCACCGTCGTATCCGCGTCTCCCTGGAAGACGATCAGGGGCCGCAACGGCGCGGCCTGCGCGTTCGCCATGTGCGTGCCTGCCAGCTTGCCGCCCTGCATCGCGGCGAGTGCCGAGGGCAAGTCATGCGCGCTGGCATACGGCAAGCCGGAGTGAATCCCCGCCGCGGCATACAGGTCGGGATAAGCATGCACCATCACGGCGGCCATGGCGCCGCCGGCGGACAAGCCGGCCACGTACACGCGATCGGGATCGACCGGATGGCTGGCCATGACTTCCCGCGTGATGCCCGCGATCAGCGACGGCTCGCCCAGCTCACGCTGCTGGTCGCCCGGCTTGAACCAGCTCCAGCATTTGGACGGGTTCGCCGCCGCGGGCTGGATGGGGTAAGCAACCAGGAAACCGTGCTGCTTTGCCAGCGCATTCATGCGGGTACCCGCCGCAAAATCGTCGGCGTCCTGCGTGCAGCCGTGCAGCATCACCACCAGCGGCAGGCGCTTGCCCTCGAAGCCGGCGGGCACGTAGAGCTTGTAGGCGCGCTGGCCGGCGTGTCCGGCATGGCGCATGGTGGTGAAGTGGCCGGTGTCCCGCACGTCGGGTTGCGCTGCGCTCTCCTGCGCCTGGCGTGGCAGCAGCGCCTCGACAACTTGCGCAGGCTGGAAGCCAGCATCGGGCAGCACTGCGCCGTTGCCGCGCAACGCGCGCGCAATGACCTCGGTGGCTTCCAGCGGCCCCGCAGTGCGCAGCAGCGCCATGGCTTCCTGCATGGAAGCCAGAAATTCTTCGTTCATCTTCATCATGGTGTCCTTCTACGTGCCTTTGGCGTTGGGCTTTCCGTTGCGTGGCGGCTTAGCGGATGCGGCCGGCCAGCGCCGCCTTGACGGCGGCGGAAGCATGGAAAGCGCCCAGCACCACGATCGACTCGATCGTGGCCAGGGCAAGCTCGGGCGTGACATCGGATGCGATGCTGGCCAGTCCCAGCACATGGATATCCAGGCGCTGGTGCGCGGCTTGCGCCGCCTCCAGGTCCTGGCGGGAGAAATGCTGCAGGCCAAGCACCAGCGCGCGCCGCGTCACGGTCTCGCTGACGGCCTGCGCGTGGATCGCAAGCTGGTTGCGGATCGCGGTGCGGATCAGGTCGGTACGATTTGAGTAAAAGCCTTCCTCAACCAGCAGGTCGATCTGGCCGAGATCGACCGGGCCGAGATTGATCGTGATCTTCTCGGTTTCGCCGCCTTTAGGGCGGGGTTGCGCAGCAAGTGCCTTTTGTTGCTCATCCATCGTTGTTAGTCATCCAAAATACCATCCAAATACCATCCAATGGGATGGTTATAGGATGGAACGACCCATTGTTCAAGGACGATTGCGGATTTTTGCTGCAATCGCACATAGAAGTGCGGCCTACGGTAGGCCGGTAGCATTGCCCACCCTAGCATTCAAGCCTTTACCGGCGACCCATGAAATTTTTCGCCACGCGGCAAGGTGCCGGGGGATCCGCTCTATCCTTGGGCGTGGTTTCACGCACACCGAACCAGAGCAGCAGGGAACCAGGGATCGAGTGATAGAGAGGACATAGGAGCGATATGCCAGTCCCCCGCGATGACAACGCGCCGCAGCCCACGGCATCGCCGGGTGGCGTCCTGGCTGGCCTGCGCTTGCGCTGCCCTGGTGCTATGCGCCTGCGCGCCAGACTCGGTGCGCAACTACGAGGCGAAAGGCTTCGATGCCTACCTCGACAGCGTGCAGCGAGGCTGCCCGAACATGATGATCGGAAACAACAACATCAGCGACTGGCTGCGCACCAACGGCGGCCGGAACGACAGCGACTACGTGTACTGGCTCGACCAGACCTCCCGGCTTTACTACCAGCGCATCACGCCGGCGCAGTATCGCGACTCGGTCATCGGCGCGCTCGGGCAAGGCAAATCGGATACACGCGCCGTGGATTGCATCGTCGGCAAGCTGCCAGCGCAGCGCCCTGCCAGCCCGGCAGGGGACAAGCGGCCGTAGTTGCTGGGCGCGGTAGTTGGCCGTTGTAGTTGGCCATGGTTGCAGCGTGGCCGGCCAGGATAGGCGCCAACGCATGCGGCGCCGGATTTGGCTATCGGGCCGATGACCTGTTCAGGGATGCAGCGGCGCGTATGAGCGTCTTGAAGGCATCCTCATCCATTTCGTCACCCTCATGCAAATCGATAGCGCGCCGGGTGTTGCCTTCCAGGCTGGCGTTGAATAGTCCGGAAGGATCCTTGAGCGAAGCGCCCTTGGCAAACGTCAGCTTCACAACGCTCTTGTACGTCTCGCCGGTGCAGATCAGTCCATCGTGAGACCAAACCGGAACGCCTCTCCACTTCCATTCCTCTACCACCTCAGGGTCAGCCTGTTTGATGAGAGCGCGGACATGGGCGAGCGTCTTGCCCCGCCAGTCGTCCAGTTCCTGGATCCTGGCGTCGATCAGCCGGGAAGGGGATTCGCCCTGGGACGTTGCGCTCTTTTTCATAGGGATTGCACCTGATTCGGCTGTTTTACTAGCTTGCTTGCATAGCCGGCTCGCCGTTCCCTGAGCCGCACCGCGCCTGAATAGGCGGCATTGAATCTAGCATACCCCGTTGGTTCATGCTGCATGATCGCTATCGACCATACGGCGTCGTGGCGACATGGTGACACGCTTCAGATTGCTGCCGGCCGCCGCCAGATGACATGGTTTTGCCAGCCGCTCCTGGCGCGCCGCGCTCGGCTACACTTTGCCGACTCTCCCCTCTCAGGCACGCGCGAAGGAAATGGCAAATCAAGGCGACATCAGCATCGGCGAAGACAAATGGATTCCGTTCATCGACCTGCAAGGGAAGTACCACGACGCGGTGGACATCGACGAGTGGCTCGCCCCTATCCTGCCCTTGCTTGACTGGCTCGAAACGGAATGCGTCGCGGACTGTTGCGGCATTGACGCCTATGGTTTCTGGCCCGGTGCCATTGCCCGGGCGGCGATACAAGCCGGGCTCCCCGATCTTGCCGAACGGATTGCGCAGGTAAGAGAACGCGTCGCCGGCGCTGGCGGCGACGTGTTCCTCAGCCACAGGATGAACAACTACTTCGACAGGCAGGTCTTGCTTCAGCTGATCGACCACATCGCTGCCTGCCTGGCGTCCGGCGCGCGCGATCGTGAGCCGTACTGACCGACACGCGAATCGCGCCCATCATCAAAGTCAGCGGACGATCGGGTAAGTCAGTGGATTCTTGGGCAGTCATGGAACCGCGGATTTCGTAGAACATCGTGTGTCACTAAACCTGGAGAAATGAGCGTGCACACGGATGTAACATTTGACTCCGACGGGCTCCGCCTGGCCGGAGCCCTGCATCTACCCCCCAATCTTGTCGGCGGCGAGCGACGTCCCGCCATCGCCGTGCTGCATGGGTTCGGCAGCAACAAGGATGACGGTATGGTGCAGCTGGCGACGCGCCTGTTTTCTTCGCTGGGCTATGTGGTCCTGCGTTTCGACATGCGGGGCTGCGGTAACAGCGAAGGCGAGCGCGGCAAGGTACTGTGCGAGGACCAGGTGAGCGACACGCGCAGCGCGGTCAGCTACTTGCAGAGCCTTTCCGAGGTGGAGCCAGCGAAGATTGCTGTAATGGGCCACAGCTTCGGCGCGGCCGTGGCGGTCTATGCGGCCGGCGTTGACCCTCGCATCGTGGCCTGCATCTCATCGGCCGGATGGGGCGACGGGGAGGTAAAGCTGCGTCAGCAACATGCCGGGCCGGGCGAATGGCAGCGCTTCGAGGCAATGGTGGAAGAAGGCCGTGCCCGATTGGCCATCGGCCAGTCGATGCAGGTCTCGCGCTTTGACGTCGTGCCGATCCCCGCCGCGATGCGCAGCAATCTGCCTGCGGGAAGCTTCATGGCGTTCCCGTTCGAGGTGGTCGAAAGCATGCTGGGCTTTCGGCCGAACGCAGTGGTCGCAGACATCGCCCCTCGTCCGCTCCTGCTGCTGCATCCGGCGGACGATTCGGTCACCCCTACGGACCAGTCGATCGAGCTGTTCCGCAATGCCAGGATGCCGGTCGAACTGCACCTGTTCTCGGAAATCGATCATTTCATCTTCTCCGACGACAACCGGGCTGTCCTGAACCTGGTCACGGACTGGCTGTACAAGTTCTTCCCGGTCCACCCGGCGCCATCGGGGGCCGCATGACGGCGCGCCCCCCGACCATGATCAGTGCAGCCCGGCTGCAAACCTTCGCGCAGGCGCTGCTTGCCTCGGCGGGGCTGCACGAACCCGGCGCCTCACTGGTGGCGCAGAGCCTGGTGTGGGCTGACCTGCGTGGTTCTCCCGGACATGGGGTAGCGCGCATCCCGCAGTACATTGCGTGGCTGGCCTCGGGCGACATGAATGGCCGGGCACAACCACGCCCGGTGCTCAGCCTGCCAGCGCTAACCGTTGTCGAGGGGGATCGCTGCGCCGGTGCGCTGGGCATGCGCATTGCCGCCGGGCAAGCCATTGCCGCTGCGCGCCAGGCCGGGGCGAGCCTGGTGCTCTTGCGGGAGACAACGCATACCGGCGCGCTCGGCTTTCACACCGCTCATGTGGCCAGTGCGGGCATGTTTGCCATGGCGATGGCCGCGTCGGCGCCGTTGATGGCCTACCATGGCGCCTCGGTGGCTGGCGTCTCAACGGCTCCGCTGTCCATGGCCTGCCCTGGCCTCGTCGAGCCGATCGTGTTCGACATGGCTTCGGGTGCGGTTGCCTTCGGCAAGCTGATGCAGGCTCGGGCAGCCGGCCGGCCGCTCGAGCCGGGCTGGGCCATCGATGCCATGGGTAACCCCACCACGGACGCCCGTCAGGCGACAACGCCGCTGCCATTGGGCGGCCCGAAAGGCTCGGGCCTCGCGCTGATGGCCGAGATCGCCTGCAGCCTGCTGACCAACCATCCGATCCTGGCACCGGCGCTGCATGCTTCCCCTGCCGTTCATCGCCACACGCAGAACGCGTGGATGCTCGTGATCGATATCGCTCAGTTGCTGGACCCCTCCATGTTTCAAGCGCAGTTGACCCAGCTCGCGGAGGCCATCCACAATCTGCCGGCGTCTTCCGAAGGCCCTCCACGGCTGCCGGGAGAACGCGGCTACGCCGAATCCCGGGAGCGGAGCGTGAGCGGAATTGCCTTGGCGGCTGTAACTGCTACCGCGCTGGAGGAACTTGCCTGCCAGGCGGGCATTCGCGCTCCCTGGGCGTAGCATGCCGGGGAAGTCACATTCAAACGCGCAAATGGATATGGGCTTGCCGGCCACTGTGCCCGCGGCGCCTTGACGCGTACAAGCGAGAAAGGCTGACAAGCCGAGCCTTGCCGACGTGTCGGAGCCCGCGATGGACGGGGCGTATTCGACGCTTGGATCGTCGCCGGCCCCCTTCCCTTCGTCTCCGTGTAGCCCTTGTTTCACCTTTGGCCAAATCGATAGAGACTGTTCCCCCTTGACGACTGCCCGACAGATGACATAATCCCAACCTACTGCAAACGTTTGCATAACTGGGATGATCGAATGGCTTGTCGGCGCGTTTTGGTCGAGCACCGGGTTCACGCAAGGCGAAGCCTTGCTCCACGGCCTGCCGCGCGTGAGCACGATCCCGCCAGGCATTGATGAGGAGACACCCTGAATGGCAAAGGACCGCCAGCTACGCATCGTCCACGGCAGCTTCGGCCGTGCCACCCTTCATCGGATATCGGGGCCGCTCGTCGCGCATGCCCATGCGGAGTTCCATCTGATCTTCAAGTTCGGCGGCACGGATGCGACGTTCAAGATCGACGGCCACGCGCAGACACTGACCGACGGCTGCGCGCTGCTGATCAATCCCTGGTCGACGCATGCGAAGAGCGCCAAGGAGGGCTCTCCCTCGCTGCTACTCGCCTTGCTGCTGGAGCCGGAATGGCTCGGACGCACGCTTGGCGTCGACAATCCTGCCAGCGGCCTGCGCTTTAGCCAGACGCTGGCGCGCATGGATGCGGATACCGTCGCATCATTGACAGAGTTGGGTACCTGTCTGGCCCGGGACCTGGCTGCCGATTCGGCGATTGGCTCGGTAGATTGCGAGGCCGCCGTCGCGGAACTGGCACGCAAGGTGTCGGCCTGCCATCTTCAGCGGCGGTCCATGACCGAAGTGCTGGCAAACACCAGACCGCTGGACTACCGGATCAAGCGCGCGACCGAGTACATACGCAGCCATGCGGGCGAAAATCCCAACGTGGAGACGGTCGCCAGCGCGGTGGGCATGTCCCGCAGCCGGCTCTTCCACCAGTTCAAGGCCTGCATGGGCATTTCGCCGCAGCAATACCTCGACTGGATCCGAATCGGCATCGCCACACGGCTGCTGGCTGAACGGCATGCCAGCATCGGGGACGTAGCGGACCAGCTCGGATTCAGCGCGCAAGGACACTTCACGCGCTTTTTCGTCCAACACTTGGGGCTTAGCCCGTCGGAGTTTCGCCGCATCGGCATGCCGGGCGATGCACACGGCGACTGAGGCGCCCGACGCCGCCCGGCGCCCACTGTAGTCAACTGCCGTCAACCGCGCAGCGAGCGCGACAGCTTGCCCTGGATCGCCACGTCGAATACTGCCTTGGGCAGCATGCCGTGCACGGTCTTGGCCGGGATCGACGTGTAGTTGCTGGCCGTCTGGTTGGCGTACTGGGTGATGCGGAATCCCGAGGTAATGCTAGCGAGCGAGTACACGTCCTGAGGATCCATGCCGGTCGCAGCGCTCACCCAGTCGAGCATCTGCCGCAGGCAGGCGACCAGCGCCTCGTCGAGATTGTTGCCGAAGCCGAGAATGATCCAGTGGCTAGGCGTCTCCGCCATCGGCAGGGACAAGGGCCGCTGCTTGTGCAGGAAATACTGGATCTGCATGTCCTCCATCGCGGTTTCAATGGCGGTCTGATTGACCACGCCGTCGCCTTGGGCGGCGTGCGAATCGCCTGTCCAGATCATCGCGCCCGGCCGCTGGACCGGCAGGAACAGTGACGTACCCTCAACCAGCTCGCGCAACACGAGATTGCCGCCATACCGACCGCTGAGGATGGCGCTGACCGGTTCGTCGCCGGCGGGCTGCACCGCCATCACGCCCTGGAACGGCGCCAGCCTGATGCGGATGCCCGGCGCGAACTCGGTGTACTGCCGGCTCTCGTCAAATTTGAAATAACGCAGGTACGGCTTTGGAAAGTCGTTAGGCAGTGCGCCGACCCCTTTGGGCGCGGAGTTCCATCCCCAGCCGATCGGACGCAACTTGACCATCCGGCACTCCACCACGTCGCCGGGCATCGCCCCGCGTAGTTCCACGGGCCCGACGTTCGAGTACGGCCCTTGCGGAAATCGCTTGCGCACGGGCTCGCGATCCTCGTAGCTCATGCCGTACGCAGCGCCGTTGGCCCAGTTCACCCAGGTATTGGGATACATCACGAGATCGCCCGACTCGATGCTGGCGGCCGGCGTTGCCTTGGGGTCGAGAATACCGACGTGCACGGTCTGCGTGGCCGACTCGATCCGGTGGATCTTGCCCGGCTTGATTGCGGGGAGTGGAACCGCACCCGGTCCGGCAACCGGTGCGTTGCGCCCCAACGTCACCTGCGCCGCTGCCTGCAGCGAAGCGGCTCCCAGGCCGAGGGCACCTGCAGCCTTCAGCCAATGTCTCCTGTCGATCATCATCGTTCTGGTTCCTTTCGATTGGGCCGTCGGCAGCACCACTGCGCCGGACGGCAAGATGCAGCACATCAGCGCAGTTGCGCGACGTACTGCGCAACGGCGAGGATCTCTTCGTCCGTCATCAACGGCACAAGCAGGCTCATCAGCTTGCCGGGACCGCCACGTGTGCCGGATTTCCACGCGTGGAGCTGCTTGGCCACGTATTCCGGCTGCTGGCCGGCAATGCGCGGAAAGTCGGGCGCGATGCCTTCCCCATTTGGCCGATGGCACGTCACGCAGGCCGGCAGGTGATTGGACGGATTGCCCTTCCAGTAGATGGCCATGCCCGCCCCGACCAAGTGCGGCAGGTCGGTCTGTCCGCGCGCGGGTGCCTGGCGGCTAAAGTAGCGAGCCACTTCGCGCATCTCCATTTCGCTCACGCTTTGCACCACGGCAGCCATCGTGGCGTCCTGGCGCAGCGCCGGCTCGCTGGCTCCGGCCTTGAACTGCCTCAGTTGCTTGAACAGGTAGTCTTCGTTCTGACCCGCCAGGCTGGGGTATGCCTTCTGCGTACTCTGGCCTGTGTTGCCGTGGCATGCCGCGCAGACTTGCTCGACGATCAGCCGCGCGGGCCGCGATTCGCCTGCCTCTGACGCGGGCTGCGCCAGCGCAGGCACGGCCAGCGCGCACAACGCGAGCAGGCGGGCAGACAGCCGGCGGCGCTCCATGGGATGTTTCACGTTGGAATCCTCACAACAAGGCAATGCCCGATCTAGTTCAGGTAGCCGCCGGTCTTGGTGACGATCTGGTGCGCGCGCCGCGTTTCGCTGGCCAGACGGCTGGTCAGGCCGGTCACGCCGGTCTGGCTGAAGGCGGTGTCAATGCTCTGGCCGGCCAGCCTGGCGCGGATGTCGGCATCGTTCATGATGGCGCGGACCTCGCTGCGCAGCCGCTCGGTCACCGGCGCGGGCGTGCCCTTGGGGGCGAACAAGCCATACCAGACGGTAATGTCGTACCCGGGAATGCTCTCAGCCACCGTGGGCACGTTGGGCAGGCCCTGGAGCCGGCTCGCGGTACCGACGGCCAGCAGCCTCAGTTTGCCGGCGTTCACATGGGGCATGTACTCCAGCAGCGGGCCCGTCGCCAGGTCGATGTGTCCGGCGATCATATCGTTGATGGTTGGGCCGCTGCCCTTGTAGGGGATATTGGTGATGTCGACACCGGCCATCGTCTTGATCATTTCGAGCGGATAGCTGGTCGGGCCACCGTAGTTGACCTTGCCGGGATTCGCCTTGGCGTAGGCAATCAGTTCGGTGACGGACTTGTATGGTGTGTGCGGATTCGTAACCAGTACAAGCGGCGACTCGCCCAGTGGCGCAACCGGTACCACGTCGCGCGTCACGTCGTAGGGCAGCTTGCGGTAGAAAGCGGCGTTGACCGCGTGGATGCTGTTCAGGATGCCGATCGTATGGCCGTCCGGCGCCGCGCGCACGAGCGCCTCCGCGCCGATGTTGCCGCTGGCGCCCGGTCGGTTCTCCACCACGACGGGTTGTCCCAGCGCTTTCGACAAGCGTTGCGCCACGGCCCTGGCCAGTACATCGTTGATGCCTGCTGGCGGGAACGGCACGATGAAGACGATAGGCTTCGAAGGCTTCCAGTTGGCCTGTGTATTTGTGTCCGCTTGCGCTGCGTTGGCGGCGGCGGGCCGCAGGCCTGCGAGTGCCACGGCCAGTGCTGCGGTGATGGCCGCAGTGATGGCGGCAAATGTGGCCACCCGCTGAGGGGCGGTGAGGAATGATGGAAGCTTCCGGCTTTGCATTGACTCTTGTCTCCTGGTGAATCGCGAGGCGTGGGCGATACGGTCAGCCCAGGCTCACACTCTACGGATCCGGAAACAAGACGCTTGCCCATTTGGGGAGCCGTTTACCAATACGTCTTCCGTTCTGCGGCATAGGTACGCTGGCAAACGATCGCCCGATGCCACGCGGCGTCTGCTTACCGGATTGTCCAAGAACTTGACAGGCGCGGCGCTAACGCCGCGGTTCGTCATGCAATATGGAACGAAACATCGACGACCGGAGGAAATCTATGCAATACCAGCAAAACGGCACCGTGGTCACGATCGGCAATGGCCCACACCATGTCATCGCCTTGCACGGCTGGTTTGGCCATGCGCGTGGATGGGGGCCCCTTGTGGACGTGCTCGACGGTGACCGCTTCACCTACGCCTTCATCGACTATCGAGGCTATGGTGCCCGGCGAGGGATCCAGGGCAGATTCGACATGCAGGAGATCGCCGCCGACGTGCTGGCGTTTGGTGACGAACTGGGATGGCAACGTTTCTCGCTGATCGGACACTCCATGGGAGGAAAGGCCATGCAGGCTGTCGCCATGCTGGCCCCTGCACGCGTCAAGGCCATGGTCGGCGTCACGCCTGTGCCGCCGACGCGCGTGCTGTTCGACGAGCCGGCACGCTCGCTGCTCGAACGTGCCGCCGACGATTTCGCGGCAAGAATTGCCGTCGTGGACAATTCCACGGGCAAACGCCTGAGCCGGTACTGGGTAGAAAAATTGGTTCAAGCCTCGGCGCTGCATGCCGATGCCAACGCGTTCGCCGCCTACTTCCGGGCATGGGCCGATACCGATTTCTCTGCTGAGATTGCGGGCATCCGTGTTCCCACGCTGCTGCTGGTTGGTGAGCACGACCCGTCGCTGACGGCTGACGTCATGGAGCAGACGTATGGCAGAGTATTCCTCGATCTGGCCATCGACGTGATCCGCAACGCGGGACACTACCCGATGGACGAGACACCGGTGGACCTCATCACGCGGATCGAGCGCTTCCTGACGGACATCCAGGCCCGCAGCGAGCGCTGACGTCCTGAAGTGCCGATGCGGAGCGCCTGCCGGTGTCGCACACCAGCAGGCGCCGCCATAGCGCATACGCCACTCAGGGCGCCTCGGCCGCACCGATCGCGACCACGCCGCGGCGCCCGATCTCCTCGTCCATGTCCGATGGCCCCCCGCTAACCCCGACGGCCCCGACCAGGCGGCCACCGACGTAGATGCCCAGTGAACCCTGCGACGGAAAGACGGGGCCGCCATACACCAGCGAACTCATCTGGCCGAAGACGATGGGATTGGCCTGATAGCGCTTCACGAGTTCGGCGCCCGAGGCGCCTCCCGTGGCCGCCGAAGCGATGGCCTTGCCGCGTGCGACATCAAAGGTCGCAAACGGGGCACCATCCATTCTCACGCCGCTGAGAAAGTGGCCGGAAACGTCGACCACGACGATGCTGACGGCGAGTTTTCGGTCCTCGGCAAACCGTTTGGCGGCATCGGTAAGCCGCACCGCGGTGTCTGCGCCAAGGGTCTGCACCTGTACGACGGCCGCAGATGCGATCGACGCGCAGAACAGATGCAGCCCGAAGGCCACTGCGAGGGGGGAGCGCTTCATGGATTCTCCTATGCGTGACGAGATCACAACGCATCGGCCTCTGGCCGACGACGGCGACCGGGTGGCGCACGCCGACGCGCGCAGATCAGAAGAGATGGCGCATGCCTATCATGACCCCGCGTGGGTCGGACACGCTGCTTGCTGTGACCTCATTGAGGATGTTTGAAAATGTGTAGTTTGCCCCGTTCGTGTTCCAGATCTTACTGGCGTTGGCATAGAGCGTTGTACGCTTGGACATCGAGTACTGATAGCCGATCGACATCTGCTGGCCACGATTCGGCGTGCCGACCGATTGCTGCATGCCATATGCCACCAGCACCAGTCCGGCGCCTCCCACGGGAATGGTCGTGCCGACATGGAAACCGCGGTCCTTCAGCGTCGCCTGGCCTGGCACCCATCGTGTGGCTTGACGGACATTGGCAAACAACCTCACCCACGGGAATTCATACGTGGCGCCGATTGCGCGCTCGTCGCGATCGGCATCCGTTACCGCGTTGATGCTGTAGGTACGTTCGTAGGCAAGGCCCAGCCAGAGCGGTCCGCGTGCATAAGTTAGCGCCAAGCCCGCCAGCCGGTCGGCATCGCGTGGCGCGCTGGTCCGCTCGGCGCCGAATGAGTAGATCGCACTGCCCTGCAGCCCGGCAAGTTCGGGACTCTCGTACCGAATGGAATTGTCCGCGCGCGCGGTTAGGCTGCTGCCCGCGGGGCCGCCGTTCTGCAGGCGACCGAGCGGGCCATACGGGGAGAAGCCAAAGGCCGATGCCTGCCCCTCGATGTAGTAGATCGGCGTGTTCTGCCGGCCAAACGTCAGCGCGCCCCAGTCGTTGCTGCTCAGGCCGACCCAGGCCTGGCGGCCGAACAGGCGTCCTCCCTGCTGGGCGGTGCCACTGTCCAGTGCAAGCCCAGTCTCTAGTGTGAATACCGTGGAAAGTCCCGGCGCCAGTTCCTCCTTGCCCCGCAAACCCCACCGCGATTGATACAGCCCGCCGTCTTCGACCCGCGCGACATGAACTGCCCCGGACCTGACATACTCGGTGTAGAGATCGGCTACGCCATAGATGGTCACCCCCGATTGTGCCGCCGCTATGCCCGGCATCGTTGCCACCGCCACTACCAAGAGTGTTCCCATTCTTTTCATGCGTTTCTCCTCGCTGTTCCGTCCTGTTTGACGATATGGTTCTTGCACGGTCTTTGCACCGGCGCAGCAAGGGTATGGGTTCGCGCCTGCGGGGCGCTAACCCAATCATCCCGCCACTTGGAAAGGTGTCCGGAATGCGTGGCCGGGTGGGTCAGGAGCGCAGGCTCGCGAGCAAGGTGCGGGGGGCAGGCCTGGAAGTCCGCGAGAAGCACTGGCGGATTCGGCAAGGCGATGGAGGGCTTTGTCGCAGTAAGAAGCTGTTTCAAAATGAAGCGAAGCGGTTCTGGCTAGGCGCGCGGCCGCAGACAGTACCAGCGGTACGGCCAAGGCCGCGCAACGACGCCAGGATCTTTTTGAAATGGCCTCTAAGAGGGATCCGCCGACAAACAGCCGACGGTGATGGTTGGCTTATGCGCAGGCCAGGTCGAACCGATCGAGATTCATCACCTTGACCCATGCCGTGACGAAGTCACGAATGAATTTCTCTTGAGCGTCCTCGCTTGCGTAGACTTCAGAGAGCGCGCGGAGTTGTGCGTGCGAACCGAAGATCAGATCGACACGCGTGCCAGTCCATTTCAGTTCACTGGTCTTGCGGTCGTATCCCTCGAATACTCCTCGGGAAGCCGAAAGTGGCTTCCATTCCGTACGCATGTCGAGCAAGTTACGAAAGAAGTCATTGGTCAAYGTCTCCGGCCGGTCGGTAAGAACGCCGTGAGCCTCTGTTCCGGCATGGACGTTCAGCACACGAAGCCCGCCAATCAGAACGGTCATCTCCGGTGCGGTCAGCGTCAGCAGTTGGGCCTTGTCGACCAGCAACGCCTCCGCAGGAACGCCGTATTCTCCCTTGACGTAATTGCGAAAGCCATCTGCAACCGGCTCAAGCACCCCGAAAGATTGCACGTCGGTCTGTTCCTGCGACGCGTCCATGCGACCTGGCGCGAACGGCACGGTCACCCGATGGCCTGCCCTTTCTGCTGCCAGCTCGATACCAGCTCCGCCTGCCAGCACAATCAAATCCGCCAGTGAAATCTCCTTGCCGCCGGACTGTACGCGGTTGAACTCGGACCGGATGCCATCCAGGACCGTCAGCACCCTGGCCAATTGCTGAGGCTGGTTGACGGGCCATTCAACCTGCGGTGCCAAGCGGATGCGCGCACCATTGGCACCGCCGCGCTTGTCCGAGCCACGGAAGGTCGATGCCGATGCCCAGGCCGTCGACACCATCTCCGCTACAGACAGCCCCGACGCGCGAATCGTCTGCTTGAGCGAAACGATATCCTGGTCGTTGACCAACGGATGGTCCACGACGGGGATCGGGTCTTGCCAGATCAAGGCTTGCGCAGGCACTTCCGGGCCAAGGTAACGGGCGCGCGGCCCCATGTCGCGATGGGTCAGCTTGAACCAGGCGCGGGCGAAGGCGTCGGCAAACTGGTCGGGATTCTCCAGGAAACGCCGCGAGATCTTCTCGTAAGCCGGGTCGAAACGCAGCGAGAGGTCGGTGGTCAGCATCGTAGGCCGCAGCTTCTTCGACGGATCATGCGCGTGCGGGATCGTCTCACCGGCATCCTTTGCCACCCATTGATGCGCGCCGGCCGGGCTCTTGGTCAACGCCCAATCGTAGCGGAACAGGTTCTCAAAAAATCCCATGCCCCATTTCGTCGGCGTCGCCGTCCAGGTCACTTCCAGACCGCTGGTGATGGCATCGGCTCCCTTGCCGGTGCCAAAACTGCTCTTCCAGCCCAGCCCCTGCTGCTCCAGATCAGCAATCTCCGGCTCCGGGCCAACGTTGCCAGCCGGTCCGGCGCCGTGCGTCTTGCCAAAAGTATGGCCACCGGCGATCAGCGCGACGGTTTCCTCGTCGTCCATGGCCATGCGGCGAAAGGTCTCGCGGATATCGCGCGCGGCCGCGATTGGATCCGGATTGCCGTCGGGGCCTTCCGGATTCACGTAAATAAGGCCCATCTGCACCGCGGCCAGTGGATTTTCCAGGTTTCGTCCGTCTTCCGCGCGGCCGGCCCCAGCGCCACGCGGATCCCCATCGTTGCCGGCCGCGCCCTTGCCGTAACGGATATCACCGCCCAGCCAGGTTTTCTCGTTGCCCCAGTAGACGTCATTGTCCGGTTCCCAAGTATCTTCACGACCTCCGGCGAAGCCGAAGGTCTTGAATCCCATGGTCTCAAGTGCGACATTTCCGGTGAGGATCAGCAGGTCGGCCCAGGAAATCTTGTTCCCGTACTTCTGCTTGATCGGCCAGAGCAGGCGACGTGCCTTGTCCAGGCTGACGTTATCGGGCCAGCTATTGAGCGGTGCGAAACGCTGCTGACCGCGTCCGGCGCCTCCCCGGCCGTCGTCGACACGGTAGGTGCCCGCACTATGCCAAGCCATGCGGATGAAGAGTGGACCGTAGTGGCCAAAGTCCGCCGGCCACCAATCCTGCGAGTCGGTCATCAGCGCAGCAAGGTCCCTTTTTACCGCCGCGAGGTCGAGACTCTTGAAAGCCTCGGCATATCTGAAGCTCTCGTCCATTGGGCTGGACTTGTCGGAATGCTGACCAAGCAAGTCCAACCGCAACTGCTTCGGCCACCAGTCACGATTTGTCGTGCCGCCGCCGGCGGCATGATTGAACGGACACGTTGCTTCATTGGACATGCGCTCTCTCCTATCAGAATCAGTCAGCGGCCATGGCCCCTGGACACCTGTGTGCCCGGTGGACGCGGTGCGAGCCGATGATCGTTGCGACGGCGAGAAGCTGTCAATCAAACTAAAGGATAGGCAGGGCGCGCATCGACGATGCGCTCACTGTGTGGGATCGAAGCCAGTGGGCCAAGGACGAGCGCCTGGCCCAGTGGGGCATCTCGCCTGGCCGGCGCATCATGGGCGTGATGCAGCCTGACGGGCCAACACGGCAGCGCGGTTCAGCGGGCCGGAACCGGGGCGATCGACGCGTGCGGCGTGGCGGTGCGCTGCGCGGCCTTGTGCACCATGGTGTAGGCGTAGTCCACGCCCATGCCGTAGGCACCCGAGTGTTCCTTGACCAGCTTCATCACGGCGTCATAGC
>NZ_JBFTOQ010000020.1:0-132237 GCF_056398045.1 Cupriavidus sp. 05L411
CTCCTCAAGCGCGCCATCGACCTGCAGATGCACCACGGCAAGACCACCATCATCGAGATCATGTGCACCCGTGAGCTCGGCGACCCGTTCCGCCGCGATGCGCTGGCCAAGCCCGTGCGCATGCTCGATAAGTACAAGGACTACGTTTGAGCGCTGAGCAGACAAGCACGTGACCATCCCTTGCCCGGACATGCCGGGCCGGGGATGATCCGAACCCGGCGGCAGGCGGCGCATGCGATACGCGCCGCCTTGCGCAACCCGCTCCGGTGTCATCGAGCGCGGCCACGGCCCCCGGCGGCGAGCCATTCGCCGACCTACGAACTACTATATAAGCCGTGGCGCGTGACCCCTGGGCAGAGCAGGAGACAAGCAAAGTGATTCACCATCAGCAGCAGCAATCCAGCGGCCTGAAGCACGGGCTGAAACAGCGCCACATGACCATGATCGCGCTGGGCGGCGTCATTGGCGCGGGCCTTTTCGTCGGCAGTGGCGTCGTCATCAAGTCTGCCGGCCCGGCGGCTGTCATTTCCTTTCTCATCACCGGCTTGCTGGTGGTGCTCGTCATGCGGATGCTGGGCGAAATGGCGTGCGCGCTGCCCACCGTGGGCTCCTTCTACGAATACGCCCGCGAAGCCTGGAGCGACCGCCCGGCCATGGGTGAGCTGGCCGGGTTCCTGACCGGCTGGATGTACTGGTATTTCTGGGTGATCGTGGTCGCGCTGGAGGCCGTGGCCGGGGCCAGCCTGGTGCAGTTCTGGCTCCCGGACGTTCCCGCGTGGAGCATCAGCCTGGTGCTGCTGGTCATGCTCACGCTCACCAACCTGATCTCGGTGAAGTCCTTTGGCGAATTCGAGTTCTGGTTCGCCTCGATCAAGGTGGCGGCCATTGTGGTGTTCCTGTTCCTGGCCGGGCTGTTCGTGCTCGGCATGTGGCCGGGCGCTACCGCCAGCGTGGCGCACCTCACCGTGCATGGCGGCTTTGCGCCTAACGGGATCATGCCGGTGTTGACAGGCGCGGTAGCGGCGACGGGGTTCTACTTCGGCGCCGAGATCGTGACCATCGCCGCGGCGGAAACCGCCGAGCCGCAAAAGGCGGTGGCCAGGGCCACCAGCTCGGTCATCACCCGGGTGCTGGTGTTCTATGTGGGCTCGGTGCTGCTGGTGGTGTGCCTGGTGCCGTGGAACTCCGCCGGCATCGCCACGCCGTATGTCAGCGCGCTCAATGCCATGCGCATCCCGGCCGCGGCGCAGATCATGAACGCCGTCGTGCTCACCGCCGTGCTGTCGGCGCTGAACTCCGGGCTGTACGCCTCGTCACGCATGCTGTTCGCGCTGACCAAGCGCGGCGATGCGCCCAAGGGGCTGGCCAGGCTGAGCCGCAACGGCGTGCCGGTCAGGGCCATCCTGTTCGCCACGCTGTTCGGCTACGGCGCGGTGGTGATGTCCTATGTATCGCCGGACAAGGTCTTTGCCTTCCTGGTCAACTCCTATGGCACCGTCGCCATCTTTGTCTACATCCTGATTGCCATCTCGCAGCTGCGCCTGCGCGCCCGCCTGGAGCGCGAGGCGCCGCACCGGCTCAAGGTGCGGATGTGGGCCTTCCCCTACCTGACCTGGGTCGCCATCGCTGGCATGGTCGGGATCGTCGTGGCCATGGCCTTTATCCCCGACCAGCGCACCCCGCTGCTGCTCGGCGTGGCCAGCCTTGGCATCCTGGTGCTGGCGTACGCCGTGCGCCAGCAGCTCCGAAAGCACGCGGCCGCCGCGCCGCTGGGCGAGGTGCGGCGGGCTGACTGACACGCCCAGCGCCTGAACCGGCTTGCCGCGATGCGTGCCATCGCGGCCTCCCCTGCCTCCCAACGCCTCCCAACGCCTTGCAGGCCGCCGCGGCCATCCTCCGCGCCGGCACGCCCGCGCCTGCCCGGCCGTGTACCTGATGCGCGGCATTCCGGGGGTGCACTGGCCCAAACGATTCATGGGATCTGGCCCTACAGCATTGCGCTTCACCTCTCTATGCTGCAGTCATAAGCCGCACAGGTCCGGCGCCCGGATCACCAGCACCATCAAGGACATCAAGGAGACACAAATGGCAAACCCCCAGGTAACCGCAGCCACCCTGCAAGCTTTCAGCGACGCGTGGAACCGCCACGACATCGACGCGCTGATGGGCTTCATGGCCGAGGACTGCGTGTTCCATGCCGTGGCCGGCAGCGAGCTGTTCGGCCGCAGCTTCGAAGGCCGCGCTGCCGTGCGCGAGGGCTTCCAGCTGGCCTGGCAGGCGTTCCCCGACGCAGCGTGGCTTGACGGCGAGCATTTCGTCGCCGGCGAGCGCGGCGTCAGCGAATCCACCTTCCGCGGCACCAAGGCGGACGGCACGCGCATCGAGGCGCGCATGGTGGATGTGTTCACCTTCCGCGACGGCAAGATCGCGGTAAAGAACGCGTACCGCAAGGATCGCCCGCCCGTTGCCGCCGCCAGCGCCGCCGACTGATTCCAGCCCCGCCAGAGGGCATTTGAGGATGACAAACATGGACGCCACCGCCGCAAGACTGATCCTGCCCGAAGGCCACGCCACCGCGCCTTCGAAGCCGTACGACCCGGCCTACGACCCGCTGGTCGCGCCCACGCCCGGCCAGGGCCGCGAGTATGCTCCCACCTACTGGATCGGCACGGCCGGCGAGCCGCCGCCCGACGATGGCCCGATCACGCACGATATCGACGTGGACGTGGCCATCATCGGCTCCGGCTTCACCGGGCTGACCTGCGCGATCTTCCTCGCGCAGGAGCACGGCATCAAGGCGACCGTGCTGGAGGCCAACCGCGTGAGCTGGGGCTGCAGCACGCGCAACGGCGGTCAGGCGCAATGCGCCTCGGGCCGGCTCAAGCGCTCGCAATGGATCCAGCGCTACGGCCTGGACACCGCGCTGCGGCTGCATGAAGAAGTGTGCGACGGCATGGAGACCTTCAAGGGGCTGATCAAGGACATCGACTGCGAACCGCAGCCCGGTGGCCACCTCTACATCGCCCACCGCGCCAAGGTCATGCCCGCGCTGGAAAAGGAAGCCAAGGTGCTGCGCGACGTGTTCAAGTACGATGCGCGCATCCTGGATGCCGACACCGTCAAGCGCGAGTATGTCGACGACAAGGAAGCCGCCGGCGCCATGCACGAGCCCGAAGGCATCGGCATCCATGCCGGCAAGCTGGCCTTTGGCTACCTGCGCCGCGCGCGCGCGCTGGGCGCCAAGGTGCATCCTTCCAGCCCGGTGCTGAGCTGGGAGACGCGCGGCGGCGTGCATTACCTCAAGACGCCTGGCGGCATCGTGCGCGCCCGCGCGGTGGGCGTGGCCACCGGCGGCTATACCTCGCCGAGCCTGCACGCGCAGCTCAAGAACCGGCTGTTCCCGATCCTGTCGAACTCCATCGTCACGCGCGTGTTGACGCCCACGGAGCGCGAGGCGTGCAATTTCCGCACGACGCAGGTCATCACCGATACCCGCATCCTGCGGCACTACTACCGCCTGATGCCGGACGGCCGCCTGCAGATCGGCAGCCGCAGCGCCATCACCGGCAACGATGCGCCGCAGCATAAGTACAAGGACAAGCTCATTGCCGACCTGCACCGCAAGTTCCCTGCGCTCGAAGGCATCCAGATCGACTATTCTTGGTGGGGCTGGGTCGATGTGAGCCACGACATGATGCCGCGCATTTTCCAGCCGGACCCGGCCCAGACCATCTACTACGCGATGGGTTACGGCGGTAACGGCGTGATGTATTCCGCGCAGGCGGGCAAGCGCATGGCGGCGCTGATCGCGGGCAAGAGCGCGGGCAAGAGCGCGGGGCCGGAATTGCCGATCTTCCGCTCGGCGCTGCCGTTCCCGAATGTGCGCGAGATGGTGGAAGCGCAGGCGTTCGCGCCGTTCCGCCGCTTCGGGCAGTGGTTCCTGTATCGCTGGTATCACATGAAGGATGAAGTGATCTGAGCCTGGAAGGTTGAAGGTTGAAGGTTAATAAAAGCGGGGTCCCCCAAGAACCGCTATCCCCACTCAAGACGAGGAGCCAGGCATGGGCCGAGGCCATCAATCCGTACCCCCGCAGCCAGGCCGCCGCCGCGTGCTGCGCTCGCTCGGCGCACTCGGCGCCGGCGCCGCGCTGACCCACCCGGCGCTGCAAGCGCTGGCGGCCACCGCCGCCGATGCGCGCATCGAGATGCCGTTCGAGAACGGCGAGCGCGAACTGGTGGCCTTCCCCCAGAAGCGCCCGCTGATCCTGCTGACCAGCCGGCCACCGCAGCTGGAGACCCCGTTTGGCGTGTTCAACGAGGGCCCGATCACGCCCAACGATGCCTTCTTCGTGCGTTACCACTGGAGCGGCATCCCCACCAGCATCGATCCGCAAACCTACCGGCTGCGCGTGGGCGGCAAGGTCAACGCCCCGCTGGAACTCTCTCTCGACGAGATCAAGCGCCTGGCCACCCCGGTGGACCTGGTGGCGGTCAACCAGTGCTCGGGCAACAGCCGGGGCTTTTTCTCGCCGCGCGCCAACGGCGGGCAACTCGGCAACGGCGCCATGGGCAATGCGCGCTGGACCGGCGTGCCCCTGAAAGCGCTGCTGGACAAGGCCGGCGTGCAAGCCGGCGCCATGCAGGTGAGTTTTGACGGCATGGACCGCCCGCCGCTGGAAGGCAGCCCGGACTTCGTCAAGGCACTGGCCATCGACCACGCGCTCGACGGCGAGGTCATGCTCGCCTGGGCCATGAACGGCGCGGACCTGCCCATGCTCAACGGCTATCCGCTGCGCCTGATCGTGCCGGGCTACTACGGCACCTACTGGGTCAAGCACCTGGCCGATATCCAGGTGCTGGACAAGCCGTTCGACGGGTTCTGGATGAACGCGGCCTATCGCATCCCCGACAATCCCTGCGCCTGCGTGGCGCCCGGCACGGCCCCCGCGCGCACGGTGCCGATCAACCGCTTCAACGTGCGCTCTTTCATCACCAGCGTGGCCGATGGCGCCAGGGTGCAGGCCGGGCGCCAGACCGTGCTGCGCGGCATCGCCTTCGACGGCGGCCATGGCGTTGACGAGGTGGCCCTGTCGACGGACGGCGGGCGCACCTGGCGCGCGGCGCAACTGGGCAAGGATCTGGGCCGCTACTCCTTCCGCGAATGGACGGCGGCGTTCACGCCGCCAAGGAAGGGCGAGTACGAACTGAAGGTGCGCGCCAGCAACCGCATCGGCCAGAGCCAGCCGCTCACCGCGCTATGGAACCCCGCCGGCTATATGCGCAACGTGGTGGAAACCACGCGCGTGGTGGCAGCATGAAGGAGGCCGCCATGCAACTCGCCAAGCCCCTGCGCCGCCACGGCGGGATAGTCGCCCTTGCCCTGTGCGCTGCCGGCATGGCGAGCGCCGCGCAGGCACTGGAAATCACGCTGCCGCCAGAGACCGCGCGCTACACGCCGAGCGACCTGCCCGGCTATCGC
The DNA here is from genome assembly GCF_056398045.1 of Cupriavidus sp. 05L411. Classification (NCBI taxonomy): domain Bacteria; kingdom Pseudomonadati; phylum Pseudomonadota; class Betaproteobacteria; order Burkholderiales; family Burkholderiaceae; genus Cupriavidus; species Cupriavidus sp. 05L411. Next base: position 5,480 of record NZ_JBFTOQ010000020.1, read on the forward strand.
CTGGTGCAGCAAAACTGCATGACCTGCCACTCCGCGCAGTACGTGCTGACGCAACCGCCATCGTCGCCGCGCGGCTACTGGGAGGCGACGGTCAAGAAGATGAAGAAGCCCTTCGGCGCGCCGTTCGCGGATGAAGACATTCCCGCCATGGTCGACTACCTGACCAAGACCTATGGCGCGGAGCGCACGGCCTACGCTGCCGCGCCCGCGGTGCAAGGCAGCGCGCCGGCGCCGGCCGCCCCTGCCACGGTCGCCGGCAGCCATGATCCCCAGGCCCTGCTCGCGGCCAATGGCTGCACCGCCTGCCACGCCGTCGACAAGAAGGTGGTGGGGCCCGCGTTCAAGGAGGTCGCGGCAAAGTACGCGAACCAGCCGGGCGCCGCGGCGCTGGTGGCGCAGAACATCCGCGCGGGCGGCGCGGGCAAGTGGGGGCAAGTGCCAATGCCAGCCTATGCCGCGCTCTCCAAGGAAGACCTGCAAAGCCTGGCGGGGTGGATCCTCGGCCGCTGAGAAGCCGTGGCGCCGGACTGCGGGCAACCCGCATTTCCCCGGCGCGCGGCTTCGACCATAATCTGCCGCACACGATAACGGCCCGGCGCACCTCCACAACAGCGTCCACGGCATCGGCCACAGCAACGGGAGCGGCATGGCAAGCGTAGGCAAGGCAAACACTTTCTGGAACCGGCTGCTGCAGCTTTCCTCCGATTCCGGCGTCAGCCTGCAGGCGCAGTTGCGCCAGCAGCTGGTGTCGGCGATTCTCGCCCGGCAGTTGCCGGAAGGCAGCGCCCTGCCGTCCAGCCGCGAGCTGGCGGCCACGCTGGGCATCGCCCGCAACACGGTGATCCTGGCTTTCCAGCAACTGGTCGAGGAGCGCTTCCTGGAGACCAAGCCGCGGCGCGGCTACTTCGTGGTGGAACAGTTGCCCAGCGCCGCCAGGCCTGGCTCAGCGCAGGCCCGGGCCATTGGCACGGCCATCCCCGAGGACGCAGGCGAAGGCGGCCCGGACTGGGACGCGCGGCTGCCGGACATGACCGGCAAACGTGCGATCGTCAAACCCAGCGAGTGGCAAAACTATCCCTACCCCTTCATCTACGGCCAGTTCGACCCCGCGCTGTTTCCCACCGCCGACTGGCGCGAATGCTCGCGCATGGCGCTGGCCGTGCTGGAGATCCGGGGCTGGGCGTCGGACCTGATCGACCGTGACGATCCACTGCTGATCGAGCAGTTGCAAAAGCACATCCTGCCGCGCCGGGGCGTGTGGGCCAACCCCGACGAGATCATGGTCACCATGGGCGCGCAAAACGCGCTCTACCTGCTGGCCGACCTGCTGATGCAAGGCGCGCGGGTCGGGCTGGAAGAGCCGGGCTATAACGATGCGCGCCACATCTTCGGCATGCGCGCGCGCGAGGTGGTGCCGCTGGCGGTGGACGAGTCCGGCCTGTGTCCCGACGACGCGCTGGCCCAGTGCGACTACGCCTTCATCACGCCCAGCTACCAGTGCCCCACCACGGTCACCATGCCGCTGGAACGGCGCGAGACGCTGCTGCTCGAAGCCCGCCGCCACGACGTGGTGCTGATCGAGGACGACTACGACACCGAGAACCCGGCGCTGACCCAGCCCATCCCCGCGCTGAAAAGCCTGGACCGCGATGGCCGCGTGATCTACGTGGGCAGCCTGTCCAAATCCTTCGTGCCCGGCATCCGGCTCGGCTACATCGTCGCCCCCGCCGCCGTGATCCGCCAGGCGCGCGCGCTGCGCCGCTTCATGCTGCGCCATCCGCCCGCCAACAACCAGCGCGCCACGGCGCTGTTCATCTCGCTGGGCCACCACGACGCGCTGCTGCGGCGCGTGGCGCCCATCTTCCAGCGCCGCGCCGAGATCCTGCGCGACATGCTGGCGCGCCACCTGCCGCAGGCGCGCGCGCGCAACTCGCCCGGCGCCTCATCGTTCTGGGTGGAAGGCCCGCCCGGGCTCGATGCCCGCAAGCTGGCCGCGATCGCGCTCACGCACGGCGTCATCATCGAGCCGGGGGATGTGTTCTTTTCTACCGATGTGCCGTCGCCGCACTTCCGCATGGGCTATACGGCCATTGCGGAAGAGCGGATCGAGGAAGGGGTGAAGCTGCTGGGGCAGTTGATCGGGCAGGCGATGGCGCGGTGACGGCCCGGAGAAGGCGCACAGCGCGGCCGCGCACACGATGCGTTGGTTTGCTCCGCCCTACCCGCCCTACCCGCCCTACCCGCCCTACCCGCCTTACTCGAACACCGGCCGGAAGAAACTACGCTCATAGCTGACGATGCATTGCGTTTCCTGCGCGTAGCGGAACGCCGCCTGGCACGCCGGATCGTCGAAGGACTGGTTGCGATACACCTCGTACAGCGCAAGGCTGGGGAAGGAGAACAAGGCCAGCGCCACGTTGTTGGCGCCTTCCGACGGCAGGAAGTAGCCATGATGCTGGCCGCCGAATTTCTCGACCAGCGGAATCCACAGCTTGCCGTAGTGCTCGAACTCCTTGAGCTTGTTGGGGTCGACGATATAGCGCAGGTAGCAGGTGATCATAGTGGGGTGATTGTTCCAGGTTGGTCTTGCTTTGACGATGCCGCTTTCGCTTTCTCTTTCTCTTGCCTTAGCCGCCCGCCGCACCGCCGCCAAACCCGATGACTTCCGACGCCAGCGCCCGGATCGGCCGCCCGAAGCTGGTGATGGCCGGCAGCGTGGCGTTGTGGTGGCGCCGGATCAGCTCGGCGCTGGCGTGCGGCTTGTCGTGCGTGGTGTGCGCGTCGGCGGCGAGCGTGATCGAATAGCCAAGCCCGGCGGCGCGGCGCACGGTGGTGTCCACGCAGAACTCGGTGGCATAGCCGCAGATGACCAGGTGCTTCGCCCGGAGGCGGTCCAGCAGCGCGGCGAGCTCGGTATGCAGGAAGGCGTCGGGCGTGGTCTTGCGCACGCGGTGGTCGTCAGCCGCTACGACCAGCGTGCGCTCCAACTCCCAGCCTGGCGAGCCGAACGACAGCGCGCCGCCAGCCTGCTCGTGCTGCACGAACACCACCGGCACGCCGGCTGCGCGCGCCCGTGCCGCGAGGCTGTTGACGCGGCCGAGCACGGCATCGGCATCGCCCGGCCGTGGCGCGTCGTCGAACAGGCCACGTTGTACGTCAATCACGATCAGAGCGGTTTGCATCAAATGAATGGCCGGCGGCCCGTGGCGGAATAGCCGCCAGCATAAGCGAGCGCCCGCGCAACCGCAACGGAATGCGCCGGCCTACCGCAACAGGTTCAGATCGATGGCTTGCGCCATGGCCCGGTAGCCATGATCCCCCGGGTGCAGATGGTCGCCCGAATCATAGGCCGGCAGCATGCGTGTGGGACGCGCGGGATCGCGCAGCAGCGCGTCGAAATCCACCACCGCGTCGAAGGCGCCGCCGGTGCGTATCCAGGCATTGACCTGCTGGCGCAGCGCCTCCTTGTCGTCGTTGTAGTAGTTGCCCAGTGGCGTGCCTTGCAGTGCGCCCTCGAACGGCGTCAAGGTTGCGCCGACGATCCGCACGCCACGGCTGTGGGCGCGCGCGACCAGCTGGCGGTAACCGGCGATCAGCGCCTGTGCGTGCAGGGCGGGTTCGTCCGGCGCAAACAGCGTGCCAGGCCAGCCGATGTCGTTGATGCCCATCAGCAGGATCACTGTCTTTACGCCCGGCTGGGCCAGCACGTCGCGCTCGAAGCGGGCCAGCGCGTTGACGCCCATGCTGTCGCGCAGCACGCGCGCACCGGAGATGCCGGCGTTGAGCAACGCCACGTTGGCGGGGGCGAGGCGCTCGGCCAGGAAGTCGGGCCAGCGGCGGTCGGTTTCCGGCGTCGCGCCGGCGCCGTCGGTAATCGAATCGCCCAGCGCCACCACAGCGCTTGATGGTGCCACCGCGTCGACCAGGATACTGCTCAGCACGATGCGCGCCGGCGTGGTCAGCGGCGCTGCCAGACGCGTGGACGCCGTGGCATTGCCCTCTGCGATATAGGCGGTGCGGCGCCCGTCCCAATGAAATGTGTCGAGCCGCGACGGGCCGGGCAGGTACAGGCTGACAGCAAGGCTGGCCAGCGGCGCCACGGACAGGTCGACCGCATCGCTAAGCACCGCCGCGCCCGGCGGAAGCGTCACCTCCGGCTGGCCGCCGAAGCGCAGCAGCCGATCGCTGCCGGGCACGGTTTGCGTGTCCGTCGACGCCAGCGCGACACGCGCTTCGCCGATGCGCAGAGGCTCGGTGCCGTATGCGTTCGACAACTCCACCCGCACCCTGCCGCCGCCAAGGCTGAGGCGAGCGACCTGGCGAATGGTCTGCCGCGCGATGCGCTCCGGGATATTGGTGGGGAAGATGAAATCCGGTCCCCAGACCGGCTGCGGGCTGGCGCTCCAGCTGGCCACCCATTCACCGCCCCATTCACCGGCCAGATTGCCGGATGTGGCGGCACAATGTTCTGGCATGGGCTCGCCAGGCGAAGCACCGGCTGCGGGTGCAGCGGCGGCGGTCAGGGACAGCGTGGTCAGTGCCACGCAGGGCAGCAGGCGTTGCAAGTGTTGACTCGGGGACATGGTTGGCTCTCGACAATCTCGATCATCTCGATCAAACAGGTTGTGCGGATCGAAGAAATCAATGCACTGGTTGGGACGGCTGCGTGGCGCCGCCGAATGCCTGCGTGCCGCCCGTCCCACGATCGAGCCGAATGGCCAGCAGCGCCACGGCCACTGCTGCTACCGGCACCAGTGCCGCCACCCAGGTCACGGCGCCAAGCCCCGGACCGCGGGTGATGACCACCCCGCCCAGCCACGCCCCAATGGCATTGCCCAGGTTGAAGGCGGCGATATTGAAGCTCGACGCCAGGCTCTGCCCTGCACCGCTGGCACGCTCCAGCACCCACATCTGCAGGGGCGCCACGGTTGCGAAGGCAGCCACGCCCAGCAGGCCGATGAAGATCACGGACAGCACCTTGCTGTGCAGGACAAAACTCATCAGCCCGAGCACCACGGCCAGCGCCAGCATGCTGCCAAGCACGGTGGCCTGCAGATGGCGGTCCGCCAGCTTGCCGCCAAGCAGGTTGCCGGCCACCAGGCCCACGCCGAAGACCAGCAGGATCGGCGAGACGGCGCTGTCGGCAAAGCCGGTGATCTGCGTCAGGATCGGCGCGATATACGTGAACACCGCAAACACGCCTGCATAGCCCAGCACCGTGGTCAGCAGCCCCAGCAGTACCGGCCGGCGCATCAGCGCGCGCAGGTCGCGGCGCAGGTCGGGGGCTTGCGGTGCTTCGCGTTCGGCCGGCACGGCCAGGGCGATCACCAGCACTGCCAGCAAGCCAACGGCGGCCACCGCCCAGAAGCTGGCGCGCCAGCCGTAGGCCTGGCCGAGCCAGGTGCCGAAGGGCACCCCGAGCACACTCGCCACCGTCAGCCCGGTGAACATCACGGCAATGGCCGAGGCGCGCTTGTGCGGCGCCACCAGCCCGGTGGCAACCACCGAGCCCACGCCAAAGAACGTGCCATGCGCCAGCGCGGTGAGCACCCGCGCGGCCATCAACAACGCGTAGTTCGGCGCCAGCGCGCAGGCCGCGTTGCCGATGGTGAAAATCACCATCAGGCCCAGCAGCGCCGTCTTGCGCGGCCAGCGGGCGGTCAGCACGGTCATGAGCGGTGCGCCGGCCACCACGCCGAGCGCATAGCCGGAAATCAGCAAGCCCGCCGCCGCGATGGAGACGCCGAGGTCGGTCCCGACCTCCAGCAGCAGGCCCATGATGATGAATTCTGTGACGCCGATGCCGAAGGCGCCGGCAGTCAAGGCATAGAGAGCAAGTGGCATAGGAAGTATGTGAAGCGGTATGCGATACGGGTTACATGCAATCCAGGAAGTCCAGGAAGTTGGAGCAACATGCAGCGAAGTATGAGGACGGGGAGATTGGTGCGGTAGACTGCCCACACGAACAACATTTATGAATTGAATTCACAATGTCGAGGCTCGAAGTCAACCGCTCCGGCGAGATGGAAGTGTTCGTGCGGGTGGTGGAACAGGGCGGTTTCTCCGCCGCCGCGCGCGCGTTGCGCATGACGCCGTCGGCCGTGAGCAAGCTGGTGGCGCGGCTGGAGGCCCGGCTCGGCGCGCGCCTGGTCAACCGCTCCACGCGCCGCATCGAGCTCACGGCGGAAGGCAGTGCCTTCTATGAACGCGCCGTGCGCGTGCTGGCGGACCTGGACGATGCCGAGCGCGGTGCCGCCGCCAGCGCCGTGCCCCACGGCCGCGTGCGCATCAATGCCAACGTGCCCTTTGGCGACCACTTTCTGCTACCCCTGGTGCCGGAATTCCTGGCGCTGTATCCGGACATCCAGCTAGATATCGTGCTGACCGACCAGGTCATCGACCTGATGGAGGAGCGCACCGACGTGGCGATCCGCGCCGGCGAGCTGAAGAGCTCGCAGCTGGTGGCCCGCAAGCTGGGCGAGACCCGCATGGTGGTGGTGGGCGCGCCCGCCTACCTGGCGCGCTGCGGCACGCCCCGCGTGCCCGCCGACCTGGCCGGGCACAACTGCCTGAAGCTAGGCTACGCGCGTGCGATCGAAGGCTGGCCGATGCTCGAAGGCGGGCAAGCCACCATGGTGGCGCCGCTGGGCAATGCCATGACCAGCAATGGCGACGCGCTGCGGCGGATCGTGGTCGGCGGGCTGGGGCTGGCCAGGATGGCCGTGTTCCAGGTCCGCGAGGACATCGCCGCCGGGCGGCTGGTGCCGCTGCTGGAAGCGTTCAACCCCGGCGACCTGGAGGCAGTGCATGCGGTGTACCTGGGCCAGGGCCGCCACTTGCCGGCGCGGGTGCGGGCGCTGCTGGATTTCCTGGCGGAGCGGGTGGAGATGGGGACTTAGGGACGCCGATCCGCCGAGACGCCTGGCTTGCTACAAGAGCCGATCGCGCGTCTAATCATTCAGGGTGGGCAAAGGCGGTCAGGAGGCAATATGCGCTGCACGAATTGCGGCTACGCGAACCTCGCAGGCGCCAACTTCTGCGAGGCGTGCGGGGCGCGGCTTGTGCGCATGTGCCCGCGGTGCGGCGAGGAGGCCACCTCCATTGCCAGGTTCTGCCGCGCCTGTGGCGTTCCGCTCCTTGATTCCCCGTCAGGATCGCCTCTGCCTTCCAGGCCATCAGTCCCGGCCCCTGTCCACTACACGCCACCCCATCTGGCCGAGCGCATCCTGGCTGAGCAGGCGGCAATGGAGGCCCGGGGCGGGACGGCAGGTGAACGCAAGACCATCACGGCTCTCTTCGCCGATATGGCGGGCTCGACGGCCTTGACCCAGGACCTCGACCCGGAGGAAACGCGCCGCCTCATCGACCCCGTCGTGACGCTGATGATGGAGGCCGTGCACCACTACGAAGGCTACGTGGCCAAGTTCCTGGGCGACGGCATCCTGGCGCTGTTCGGCGCGCCCATTGCCCACGAGGACCATGCCCTGCGGGCCCTGTACGCAGCCCTGCGCATGCAGGAAGCGATGCGCCGGCACAGTGACCGGGTCCGTCTGGAGCAAGGCATACCGCTTCAGATCCGGATCGGCATCCACACGGGCGAGGTCGTGGTGCGCTCGATTCGCAAGGATGACTTGCACACGGACTACGATCCGGTCGGGCACACGATCCATATCGCCTCGCGCATGGAAGGTATCGCTACGCCGGCGTCCATCCTCGTCAGCGAATCCACCCATAAGCTGACGGAGGGGTATTTCGAGTTCAAGGCCCTGGGCACCACACATGTCAAAGGCGTCCGGGATGCGCTGGCGGTCTATGAGGTGATGGGCCTCGGGGCAATGCGCACGCGCCTGCAAGTCGCGGCGCACCGCGGCCTGGCCAGGTTTGTGGGCCGCCAGGCCGAATTGGACCAGTTGCACAACGCGCTGGCGCTGGCCGAGGCGGGCCGGGGGCAGGTCGTTGCGGTGGTTGGCGAGGCCGGGGTCGGAAAATCCCGGCTGTTCCACGAGTTCAAAGCGCGATCGCAGGCAGACTGCCTGGCGCTGGAGACCTTCTCGGTTTCGCACGGCAAAGCCTTCGCCTATTTACCGTTGATCGAGCTCCTGAAAAACTACTTTCAGATCACCGCGCAGGACAGCGACCGAAGCTGCCGCGAAAAGGTGACCGGCAGGCTGCTCACGCTGGAGCGTTCCCTGGAACGTCATCTGCCCTACTTGCTCTATCTGCTCGGGAACATCGAACCCGGCTCGGCACTGCCGACCATGGACGCGTCGATCCGACGTCAGCGCACCTTCGACGCCATTGCTTGCCTGCTGGTGCGCGAGAGCCTGAATCAGCCCCTCGAGGTCATTTTCGAGGATCTGCAATGGCTGGACAGCGAAACCGAGGCCTTCCTCAATCTGCTGATCGACCATGTGCCGGGGGCAAGGATCATCCTGCTTATCAATTACCGCCCGGAGTATTCCCATGACTGGGGCGCCAAAGGCAACTACACCCAGCTGAGTCTGCAGCCATTGGGCCCGGCCGAAGCCCAGGGACTGCTCACCGCGCTGCTCGGTGACGATCGCAGCCTGGTGCCCCTGAAGCGACTCATCCTGGACAAGACCGAAGGCAATCCGTTCTTCATGGAGGAAGTGGTCCAGACACTGGTCGAGGAGACCGCCTTGCTCGGCCAGCCCGGCTGCTACCGCATCGAGAAGGCGCCCGCCTTGCTGCACATCCCCACCACCGTCCAAGGCGTGCTCGCGGCCCGTATCGACCGGCTCCCGCTCGCCCAGAAAGAACTGCTGCAAACGCTGGCCGTGATCGGCAAGGAGTTTCCATTGAGTCTCATCCTGCACGTCACCAGCCTGGCCGAAGACAAGCTGCGCCCGCTTCTGGCTGACCTGCAGGCGGCGGATTTCATTTACGAGCGGCCCGCATTCCCGGAAATCGAGTACGCCTTCAAGCACGCCCTGACGCAGGAGGTTGCCGGCAATTCGCTGCTTACCGAGCGGCGCAGCGCGCTGCATGAGCGTGCTGCCCAAGCCATCGAGGCCCTCTTTCATGGTCGGCTGAAAGACTACTGCAGCGAGCTCGCGCACCACTACAGCCATAGCGGCAATATCCCGAAGGCTGTCGCCTACCTCCACTGTGCCGGCCAGCAGGCCCTGCAGCGTTCGGCCCAGGCTGAAGCGATCCGGCACCTGAGTACCGCCATCGAACTGCTCAAGCGGATGCCGGACAACCCCGAACGCACGCGCCAGGAACTCACGCTGCTGCTCACCCTTGGCCCGGCCCTGATGGCTGCTCGCGGTCAGGCCTCCCCGGAGGTGGAGGCAAACTACAAGCGCGCGCTGGCCTTGTGCGAGCAGGAGAGGCAAACACCCTACGCGTTCTCAGCTCAGCTCGGACTGTGGGCGTTTTATCAGCTGCGCGCGCAATACGAGATCGCGCACCCCCTTGGGGAACGGCTGCTTGGCCTCGCCCTGGAAACGCAGAAGCCTAAGCAGCTTGCCGAGGCGCATCGCGCGATCGGCGCCACGGTGTTCCGCCTTGGCAAGCTGGACATGGCCCGCGACCATATAGAACAGGTGCTGGCATTGCAGCGCCCGGACCCGCCGGTGTATGACTTTCTCCTGGGATACGGGCGGGATCCGGCCGTCCATGCCATGAGCACGTTGGGCTGGGTCCTGTGGTACCTCGGCATGCCGGATCAAGCCCGCACGCGCAGCCAGGAGGCCCTGGCGATGGCCAGGACGCGCCCGGACGCCTTTAACCTCGCACTTTGCCTTGTCTTTGCGGCTGAAGTGCACCTGTGCCGCAGGGAGGTGCAACTGACCCGCGAGTACGCCGAGGCCGCCATCGCGGTCTCGTGCGAGCAGGGGTTTCCGATCTATCTGGCGTGGGGAACCGTCCTGCTAGGCTGGGCGCTGGCCGAACAGGGCAATCATGCGCAGGGGATAGCCCAGATACAGCGGGGCCTGGCCGCCTATCAGGAGACCGGCGCGGCGCTGGGACAACCAAATCTCCTGGCCCTGCTCGCGCATGCCTACGGACGGGCGGGGCAAATCCAGGCCGGACTGGATGCGCTGGCCGAGGCGCAAGCCTTGGCAGAAGAGACGGGAGAGCGGCTTGACGAAGCGACGCTGTATCGCCTCAAGGGAGAACTGATACTCCGGCAGTCAAGCCTGGCGCCCTTCCCGCCCACCGGCAGCGATGAAGCCGAAGCATGCTTTCAGAAAGCGATCGCGGTCGCCCGCGCCCAGGGTGCCAGATCACTGGAACTGCAGGCCGCGCTGAGCCTGGCCGGCCTGTGGCGCCAACAAGGAAAGCTGAACGCGGCGCGCGATGCGCTGGCGGCGATCCATGGCAGCGTCAGCGAGGGCTCCGATACCGCCGACTGGCAACAGGCCAAAACCCTCCTGGACGATCTGACGCGGCAAATTGGCACGACCCCGGTGCCTTCTCCCGAATGACCCAGATGCAAACCCGCTTCCTGGCACTGTGGTCGCGTTCAGGCGGCACGCAGGCTGTCGAGGCCTATGCGGATCTTGCCCGCTGCTATGCCGAGCCGGCACGGCACTATCACACGCTCCACCATGTTCGCCGCTGCCTGCGCGATCTGGACTGGGCGCGCAGCGCGATTCCCGATACTGACGCCGTCGAGCTGGCGCTCTGGTGCCACGACGTCATCTATGTTCCCGGGGCGCACGACAATGAGCAACGCAGCGCTGAGTGGCTCCGATACTGGGCCAGAGGCCGGATAGCCGCAACGGAACGCATCGCCGGGATGATCCTGTGCACCTCGCATGCCGGCATGGCCACGGATCTGGCAGGCCAATTTACCGCCGACATCGACCTTGCCGTGCTGGGTTGTGCCCGCGCGCGCTTTCGCCAGAACGGCGCGCACTTACGGGCCGAGCGTCCTGACCTGGATGAGGTTGCCTATGATTGCGCCGAGCGGGCGTTCCTGGGCGCCCTGCTCGATCTGCCTCGCATCTATCAGACCGATCTGTTCCATGCCCGCTATGAAGCTCGCGCACGCCGCAACCTGGCGTGGCGGCTTGCGCAGCCGGCGGCATCCGGGGCCTCGTCTTCCTTCAAAGAAATTCCCCTCTGATATCAATGGTCGAACACTGGCCAATGTGGCCATAGTGCGCCTCCAGCCACGTCCCGGCCTCAGTCCTTCCCTTGTCACGCAGCGAACAAAGGAAGGCCCAGTCGGCGTTGTACTTGCTCGACACGCCCAGCGCGGCCATCGTCTCATCGGACCGGATCGAGTGGATCATCATTTCCTTCATTTCGCTCCGGTCGATCTTGCCTTGCTGGATCAGCGAAGTCACGAATGCGATAGCGCGCATCTCTCGGATGAGGGATGAGTTAAAGCTGACTTCGCTGACGCGATTGAGGATGTCCGCGGCCGTGGTCGGCACCCCCCGGCGCACGATCGGATTGATGTGCACGATCACGACATCGTGGGTATTGCAGTGATAAATCAGCGGGAAAATTGCCGGGTTGCCAACATAGCCGCCGTCCCAATAGTGCTGGCCATCGATGGCCACTGCCTGGAACAGCGTTGGCACGCAGGCTGACGCCAGTACCGCGTCGATGCACAGGTCCTCGCCAGAAAAGATGCGTATCCTTCCGGTCTCGATATTGGTCGCGCACAGGTAAAGATGAATGGGGCAGCGCTGGCGCAACGCCTCGAAATCTACCTGCTTCGCCAACACATCCCGCAGCGGATTCATGTTGTTGGGATTGAACTGGTATGGCGACAGGAGACGCAGAACGATGTCGGCCATTGCATACAGCGGGGAATGGTCCAGGCCCAGGGTATGGGTTCCCTTGATCCACGGCACCCAGCGCAGTGGGCTGTATCTTTCTGCCGATTGGGCGATAGCGCGCCAGAAGTCGTGCAGCGCCTGGCGCGCGCCGTCGCGCCCGCCCTGCAACAGCCCATAAGCCAGCACGGCGGCATTCATGGCGCCCGCACTCGTCGCGCTGACGCCCTCGATGCCGAGTCGCCCGTCCTCGAGCAGCCGGTCGAGGACCCCCCATGTAAACGCGCCATGCATGCCACCGCCCTGCAATGCAAGGGCCACAGCTTTCTGTTCCCCTTTCTGTTCCCCATTGTCAGGACTCATGCGATGCTCCCCTTCCATCCCTGACAAGCCGGCGATAGCGGTGGCTGGATAARCGCCCACGGTCCGTCGTCAAGTATTGGTTTGGCCACGTCCTTTGCGCGCGAAGCAACGCAAAGGCTAACCAACGCAAAGGCTAACAAAAGATATTTGAAGTTAACACCTTGATGCGCATTTTGTTAGGGCTTCTTAGCACTTGGTTCCCGGAGGAGGGAAAGAACTGCTGCGCCGGATACGCTGGCGCCGCGCCGCTTTCAGGTCGGGAACGGACAAGCTGCGCCAATGCGCGAGGCAATCCCGGCGCGTTACCGGTTACCGGTCACAGCTCATCGGCCGCCTGCAGCCCCTTCTCCACCATATCCAGCAACCGCTGCCCGATCTGGTGTGCCTGCCCTGGCGACATCGCCACCATGCGCAGCGGCCCGTCGATGACCAGCATCGACAAGCCATGCACGGCGGACCACGCGAGGTATTCGGCGCCGGGACGGCGCGCAGCGGACAGCACGCCGGCCTCCATCATCCGGTCCAGCGCCGCGCCGAGCAGTTGGTAGGGGTTGAGGCCGCTGTCGCCCGCCTTGTCGGGGACCGGCACGCCTTCCAGTTCGTCCGGCACCGAGAATGCCGTGCGGAACAGGCCAGGCTCGGCGAGCGCGAACTGCATGTAGCCGGTGCCGACCGCGCGCAGGCTGGCGCGGGCGAAGTCCGCGGGCGGCGCGCGCTCGTCCAGCACGGCAAGCTCCGCCTCGATGGCTTGCGCCAGCGCCGCAAGCGCTGCGGCACGCACCGCTTGCAACAGGTCCTGGCGACTGGCGAAGTGCCGGTAGGCGGCGTTGGGCACGACCCCGGCGCGCCGGGTGGCCTCGCGCAGCACGACGGCATCCGGGCCCCCGTCACGCGCCTGTTCGATCCCGGCGTCGAGCAGCGCACGGCGCAGGTCGCCATGCCGGTAGGTGCTGCGGGGCGTTGGGATGGCAGGGGGGGGGGCTAGCGCCGCATCCGCGGGAACGGCGGGAACGGCAGTGCCGCCGGCGTCGGCCGAATCCGTTGAACTCGCAATGCGCGCGGTGCGCGGGATGCGCGGGATGCTTGAAGAGCGCTTTGCGCCAGTCATTTCCTCACCATGTGGACAGCGTCCATTTTCTTTACTATTGTAGTGGACAGTGTACACATGATTGAGCGAATCGGCGCCACGCCACCGCGCCCGCCCTTGGCTCAAGAAGCAAAGATGGTGAACACCTCCCTGCCCTCCCAGCCCGCGTCGCACCCTGGCAGCGAAGCCGAAGTGCGTGCCCTGGTCGACACCTGGGTCAACGCCATGCGCGCGAAAGACACCCTTGCCATGATGCGCAACTATGCTGAAGACGTGGTCATCTTCGATGTAGCGCCGCCCGTGCATTTGCGGAGCCTGGGTGCGCGCCACCGTTTGTTTTCGCAAGATCGCCGACCGATGGCTGGTGGTGCATGAGCACGCATCGATGCCGGTGAGTTTCAACCCCTGACGCGTATCAACCCTGTAAGTGGAAAGGAGACAAGATGCTAGTCCAACCCTATCTGTTCTTTGAAGGCCGTTGCGAGGAAGCGGCTGAGTTCTACAAGCGCGCCGTCGGCGCCGAGGTGGTCATGATGATGCGCTTCAAGGAGGCGCCCCCACCCGAGTCTCCCCCGCCCGAGGGCGCTTGCGCGCCCGCAGCCGGCACCGAAGAAAAGATCATGCACATGTCCATGCGCATCGGCGAGACTGTGGTGATGATGTCCGATGGCCGATGCACGGGCAAGCCCGATTTCCAGGGCTTCTCCCTGTCCGTGACCGTGCCCGATGTGGCCAGCGCCGACCGCGTGTTCAACGCCCTGGCCGAGGGCGGCCAGGTGATGATGCCGCTGGGCAAGACGTTCTACTCGCCCCGTTTTGGCATGACGGCCGACCGCTTCGGCTTGATGTGGATGGTCATCGTCCTGGAGTCCTGAGCCGCGCTGCATCAGACTGAGCTGAGCCAAGCCACGCCAGTCACGCCGGCGTGGCTTTTTCATTCCCCGTTATGTTGCATATTGTGTTTTTTATTGGCAAACTGTGGCAAAAACAATCCAAGCGCCCTCCGGCGCGCTTTTTACACAGGTGCCTCCATGTCTGCCTCTGCCCGCCGCCCCGTTCCCGAGCACGCCCGCGTCGTCATCATCGGCGGCGGCATCATTGGCTGCAGCGTGGCCTATCACCTCACCAAGCTGGGCTGGAATGACGTCGTCCTGCTCGAGCAGGGCCAGCTCTCGTGCGGCACCACCTGGCACGCGGCCGGGCTGGTGGGGCAGTTGCGCGCGCAGGAGAGCATGACCAAGCTGATCCGCTACTCCACGCGCCTGTACAGCGAGCTGGAAGCCGAAACCGGGCTGGGCACCGGCTGGAAGCAGTGCGGCTCGCTGTCGGTGGCACGCACCGCCGAGCGCATGACGCAGCTCAAGCGCACCGCGGCCGTGGCGCGCGCCTACGGCGTGGACTGCCAGGTCATCTCGGCGCGCGAAGCTGGCGAGCTATGGCCGGTGATGCGCACCGACGACCTGCAAGGCGCGGTGTGGCTGCCGGGCGATGGCAAGGCCAACCCCACCGACCTCACCCAGGCGCTGGCGCGCGGCGCGCGCACCCGGGGGGCGCTGATCGTGCAGGACACCAAGGTCACCGCCATTCATACCCGGGATGGCCGCGCCAGCGGCGTCAGCTGGCAAGACAAGGACGGCGCCCGCGGCATCATCGGCGCCGGGATCGTGGTCAATTGCGCTGGCCAGTGGGCCAGGCAGGTGGGCCGGCTGTGCGGCGTGACGGTGCCGCTGCATTCGGCCGAGCACTATTACATCGTCACCGAGCGCATCGCCGGCGTGCATCCCGACCTGCCGGTGATGCGCGACCCGGACGGCTTTATCTACTTCAAAGAGGAAGTAGGCGGGCTGGTCATGGGCGGCTTCGAGCCCAACGCCAAGCCCTGGGGCATGCAAGGCATTCCGGAGCCGTTCGAGTTCCAGCTGCTGCCCGACGACTGGGACCAGTTCGAGATCCTGATGCACAACGCGCTGCAGCGCGTGCCGGCGCTGGAAACGGCGCAGGTCAAGCAGTTCTACAACGGCCCGGAATCGTTCACGCCCGACAACAACTTCATCCTGGGCGAGGCGCCCGAGCTGCGCAACTTCTACGTGGGCGCGGGCTTCAACTCCATGGGCATCGCCTCCGCCGGCGGTGCAGGCATGGCGCTGGCCGAATGGATCGTCGCGGGCGAGCCCACCATGGATCTGTGGCCGGTCGACATCCGCCGCTTTGCCGGCTTCAACGGCAACCAAAGCTGGCTGCACGACCGCGTCAAGGAGACCCTGGGCCTGCACTACGCCATGCCCTGGCCCAACCGCGAGCTGGATACCGCGCGGCCCTTCCGCCGCTCGCCGCTGTATGCGCACCTGCGCGACGCCCGCGCCAACTTCGGCAGCAAGATGGGCTGGGAGCGGCCGAACTTCTTTGCGCCCGCTGGCCAGACGCCGGAGATCGGGTATGCCTTCGGGCAGCAGAACTGGCTGCCGTGGAGCGGCGCCGAACATCGTGCCTGCCGCGAGGGCGTGGCGCTGTTCGACATGAGCTCTTTCTCCAAGTACATCGTCAAGGGCGCCGACGCCGAGGCCGTGCTGCAGCAACTGATGAGCAACGACGTGGCCGTGCCCGCCGGCCAGAGCGTGTACACCGCGATGCTCAACGAGCGCGGCACCTATGAGTCGGACCTGACCGTGACCCGGCTGGCGCACGACCAATACCTGCTGGTGACCGGCTCGGCGCAGACCACGCGCGACTTCAACTACATCGAGCGGTTGATCCCCACTGACCAGCGCTGCGCCATCGTCGATGTCACCGGCCAGTACAGCGTGCTGGCGGTGATGGGCCCGCGCTCACGCGCGTTGCTGCAGAGCGTGTCGCGCGCGGATTTCTCCAACGATGCCTTCCCGTTCGGCAGCTCGCGCGAGATCGACCTGGGCTACGCCACGGTGCGGGCCACGCGCCTGACCTATGTGGGCGAACTCGGCTGGGAACTCTACGTGCCGGTGGAGTTTGCGGTGGGCGTCTACGAGATGCTGCAGGCCGCGGGCAAACCCCTTGGCCTGGCCAACGCCGGCTACTACGCCATTGAATCCTTGCGCATCGAAAAAGGCTACCGCGCCTGGAGCCGCGAGCTGACCACCGACATCAACCCCTTCGAGGCGGGGCTGTCCTTTGCCTGCAAGCTCGACAAGCCGATCCCGTTCCGTGGCCGCGAGGCACTGCTGAAACTGCGCGCGGCCGGCGGCGCGGCGCGGGTGAAGCGCCGCGTGGCCGTGGTGACGCTCGACGGCGCCAGCCAGGCCATGCTGTGGGGCGGCGAAGCCGTGCTGCGCACCGGCCCGGATGGCGGGGTGCGCCCGGCGGGCTTTGTCACCTCGGCGGCCTTCGGGCATACGCTGGGTTGCCCGGTGGGCATGGCACTGCTGCAACGCGAAGATGGCGCGGCCAATGCCGGGTGGATTGCCGAAGGGACGTATCACGTCGACCTGGCCGGCGAGCTGCTGCCCGCCACCGTGCACCTGCGCGCGCCCTACGACCCGACCAGCGCGAGGGCCAAGGCGTGATGCTGATCGGCGCCACCGCGCACTACGTCACGGCGGAACTGGACGAGGGGCTCATCATCGAGCAGGAAGTGTCGCGCGTGGACCATGCCATGGATGCGGACCAGCTGGCCGCCATCGGGCGCGACGTGGAATGCGTGGCGCTGGCACGTGCGGTGAAATGGCACGCGGAACACCGCGTGCTGCGCAGCGGGGGCCGGACGCTGGTGTTCCGATGAATGCCACGCCGAGCCGGCCCGCGGGGGTGCAATAACGGTAAAGCTCAGCCTTGCCTGCCGTCGGCGCCGGACGTGGCCGTTGCCTGGTTGGACTTCAGTGCGCAGGGCGTCTGCGCTTGCTGCTTTGCCTGCGCCTGCTTCTGGGCGCGCGCGCGTTCGATAACGGTCCAGTCCGGACCGGCCAAAGCGGGCAGCGAGGCGGCGAGGGTCGTGACGCTCAGCAGCGCCAGCACGATGGTTTTCATGATTTGTCTTGAGACAGAATTGGCAATGACAATGACAATGACAATGACGATGGCGATGGCGATGGCGATGGCGATGACATTGCGTGGAGGATCTTGATACTTGCCGGTCCGGCCGTGGGTGGAGGGGTCCCAGGGCCGGACCGGCAGCGCTGTATCAGGCGCTGGCCTGGCGGTTGTCCGCCGCACCATGCGCCGGCGGGGCCGACACACCGGTCAGGTCGCGCCCGGCGAGGTCCAGTGCCGCGGCTGCGCTGCCGTGTGCGCCGTCCGTGAACGAATCGCGGCGGTCGCCAACGCGGGCACCATCGGTGAAGGGGTCGCGGCGGTCGCCAACGCGGGCACCGTCGGTGAAGGGGTCGCGCTTGCCGTTGTGGAGTGCGTAGCCGTACTTGTCGCCGGCGTTGGTGCTATCTTTCGGACCCGTTGCACCGGCTTGCGTTGCGGCCAGGAGGCAGACACCGAAGGCGGCTGCGGAAACAAGGGTCGTGAAGCGCTTCTTATTCATGATTGCTGCTTAATTCCAGATTGGGCGGCACTTTCCACTGGGTGTGGAGCGGGATAGGCGGATTCTTGCGTCCCGCATGTCGTCTGTTTCGCCTTTTGATCTGCACCGCGTGTTCGATGCATTCGATGCGTCGAGCAGCGCGGTACAAGCACACAGTGTAGTCACGGCAGATCATTCCTGGGATGAATTAAACGTCTCACTTCCAGTCGAATTTTTCACAACAGAAAACCGCGCGAGTCGCGCATGAACGGTTGATGGGTCGCGGCACCACCACCATCGGCGCATGCAAAACCCGACTGGCCCGCGCGAATTTAAATCATGCTGTCCGCGCGTATGGCATGGGTACACTCTGCACGCCCTTCCCCTGGCCCCAGACTGCCATCACAAGAAACAGAACACTCCCGGCCGCCCCTGAATGACAGACTCTCCTCGCCCCGCACCGCTCCAGCCTCCCTCCCCTGAAGACATCCGCAAGCGCATCTACGCCATCGTTGCCGCATCCTCCGGCAATCTGGTCGAGTGGTTCGACTTCTACGTCTACGCGTTCTGCGCCATCTACTTCGCACCCTCGTTCTTCCCCAAGGCTGACCCCACGGCGCAACTGCTGAACACTGCCGGCGTCTTCGCCGCGGGCTTCCTGATGCGGCCGATCGGCGGCTGGCTGTTCGGGCGGATCGCGGACCGCCACGGGCGCAAGACCTCGATGCTGATCTCGGTGCTGATGATGTGCTTCGGCTCGCTGTTGATCGCCTGCCTGCCTACCTATCGCGCCATCGGCAACTGGGCGCCCGGGCTGCTGTTGCTGGCGCGGCTGCTGCAAGGCTTGTCGGTCGGCGGGGAATATGGCACCACGGCCACGTACATGAGCGAGATTGCGCTCAAGGGGCGGCGCGGGTTCTTCTCGTCGTTCCAGTACGTCACGCTGATCGGTGGCCAGTTGCTGGCGGTGCTGGTGGTGGTGGTGCTTCAGCAACTGCTGGACGAGGCGCAACTGCGGAGCTGGGGCTGGCGCGTTCCGTTTGTGATCGGCGCGCTCACCGCCGTGGTGGCACTGGCATTGCGCCGCACGCTGCGCGAAACGTCATCCGCGGCCGCGCGCGGCAACAAGGAGGCAGGCAGCCTCACCGCGCTGTTCCGGCATCACAAGGCGGCGTTCCTTACCGTACTGGGCTATACCGCCGGCGGCTCGCTGATCTTCTACACGTTCACCACGTATATGCAGAAGTACCTGGTGAACTCCGCCGGCATGTCCATCAAGACGGCAAGCACGGTGATGACCGGCTGCCTCTTTGTCTATATGTGCATGCAGCCGCTGTTTGGCGCATTGTCTGACCGCATTGGCCGGCGCAGCAATATGCTTGCCTTTGGCGCGCTGGGGACGGCTGCCACCGTGCCGCTCCTGAGCGCCCTGCAGATCGTCTCCAGCCCGCTCGCGGCCTTCGTGCTGATCTCTATCGCACTGGCAATCGTGAGTCTCTATACATCGATCAGCGGCATCGTGAAGGCGGAGATGTTTCCCCCGGAAGTACGCGCATTGGGCGTGGGGCTTGCGTACGCGATCTCCAATGCGATCTTTGGCGGCTCGGCCGAGTACGTGGCGCTGGCGCTGAAGTCAGCCGGCCATCAGTCGGCGTTCTACTGGTATGTGACGGCGATGATGGCGCTGGCGTTCGGGGTCAGCCTGCGCCTGCCGCGCCAGGCCAGGCACCTGCGCCACGAGTATTGAGGCGCCAGGACCGGACCACGGGCTTCGGTCAGGCGGCGCGATCCCAGGCCTGCAGTTGTTCGGCTGTGGCACCGGCGCCGCCGCAGACGATGACCAGCACGTCGCTCGCCGCCGTCACCGCGGCGGACTTGCGCTCCAGCGCGGCCAGCGCCGCGCCGCATGCCGGCTCCACCACGATCCGGTGCTCGGCCAAAAAGCGCAGGCACGCGCCCACCGCCTCCTTGTCCGTGACCACCTCGCTGACGATCGGATGCAGTTTTGCCCACTCGAGCGCTTTGGCGCAAGGGCTCTTGGCACCCAGCGAGGTCGCGATGCTCGTGATGGCGGGCAGCTCGACCTGCGCGCCGGCCGCCAGCGAGGCGGCGTAGGAATCCGCGCCAACGGTCTCGGCCGCGATGACGGGCACATCGTGCCAGCCATTGCGTTCCAGCCCGGCCAGCACGCCGCACAGCAAGCCGCCCCCGCCTACCGATAGCACCACCGCGCCCGGCTTGACGCCGGCGGCGGCCACCTCGTCGATCATCGTCGCATGGCCTTCCCACAGCAGGGGATCATCAAAGGGGTGGATAAATGCATACTCCGGGCGCATCAGCGAGAGCGCGTGATCGTTGGCCTCGCTCCACGCACGTCCGTGCACCACCAGTTCCGCGCCTTCCGCCGCGATACGCTCGCGCGCCGCGGCCGAGGTGGTCTCGGGCACGACGACGGTCACCGGCACGCCAAGCAGCCGCCCGCTGTAGGCGACGGCAATGCCCGCATTACCGCCCGACGAGCACACGAAGCGTTTTGCGCCCCACTCCTTGTAGGTCTGGCATGCATGGCCGACGCCGCGCGCCTTGAACGAGCCCGGGGGCTGCAAGGCCTCCATCTTGAACCACACCGAGCGCCCCAGCCGTGCCGAGTAGGACGTGGATCGCAGCAGCGGGGTGACGATGTGCAGGCTCACGGGCAGGGCTTTTTCAGCATGGGGCATGGTGGCGCTTCTTGGTTCTGGCATGAAGAACCTTGAATGTTAGAAGCCTGCCGCCTATGCGGTCAAATGCCAATCAATCCCGAAAGCTATACTTGCAAGGCATAGCAACATTCAGAGGGCAACCGGCAGAGCATGCGAAACATCGAAACGCGGCACTTGCGCTACTTCATCGCCGTCGCGGAAGAAGGCAGCATCATCGCGGCATCCCGGGCGCTGAACATCACGCAGCCGGCCTTGTCGCGGCAGATCCAGGATCTGGAGGGGGTGATCAGCGCCCCGTTGTTCGAGCGGCATGCCAAGGGCGTGCAACTCACCGATGCCGGCACCAGCTTGCTGCACGACGCGAAGCAGTCGCTGCTGCAGCTGGAACAGGCACGCGACCGGGCCTATCGCATTGCACAGGGCCAGACCGGCTCCTTTTCGCTGGGCATCATGCCCAGCTACCTGGCCTCGCCGGTGACGCTGGCGATTCTTGCGCACTTCCGGGAGCACAACCCGGAGA
Source organism: Cupriavidus sp. 05L411 (assembly GCF_056398045.1). Classification (NCBI taxonomy): domain Bacteria; kingdom Pseudomonadati; phylum Pseudomonadota; class Betaproteobacteria; order Burkholderiales; family Burkholderiaceae; genus Cupriavidus; species Cupriavidus sp. 05L411. The sequence continues at coordinate 26,394 of NZ_JBFTOQ010000020.1, forward strand.
TCCTGCTCTCCATCGAGCCGCTGTTGTCATTGCAGCAGGCACAGGCCATCCGCGGCGAAGAGCTGGACGGCGGCATCATGGCCTGGCGCACGCCGGACGATGCCAGCCTGAGCGGCATCGCCCTGTACCGGGAGCGCTTTGTGCTGGCCGTGCCGGCGCAGCATGTCTCGCCGGCGAAGCGCGCGCGGCGGCTGGCCGACATCGCCGGCGAACGCTTTGTGTGGTTCAACCGCGAGAAGTCGAGCGCGCAGCACAGCCTGCTGATTGCGGCGTGCGCCAAGGCCGGGTTCACACCGCATATCGTCCAGATCGGCACCGACACGCCAACCATCCTGGGGCTGGTCGCCGCCGGCATGGGCTGCGCGCTGGTGCCCGCCAGCTCACAGCTGCACGCGCCGCCCACCATCGCCTTCATCGCGCTGGCCGACCTGACCGATGGGGTCGATATCGAGTTCGTGTATTCGGCGGCGCACCGCTCGCCACGCGTGCAACGCTTTATCGAATCGGTCCGGCATGTCACCGGCACCAAGGCAAAGCGCGCACGCGGCAAGGCATAGGGATAGGGCCGCAGCCACTCAGTGTGCCTCGCTCATCCTGTGCTCTGCCTGTCCCGGAGGAATACAGATCGTCAAACGATCAGCTTTTGGCGTCGTTGCGCGAAAAAAACCTGACATCGTGGGGCTTTCGGCATGCGAGACGGTTTATCAGCCGTCACGGTAGTGGTCGCTACTACGCGTTCTCTTCGAACTCGCACATCTTCGCCGACGCGATAATGAAATGTTTGTCAAATTTCTGCGCAGCGGCACCGCAGCCTAGTCAGCACGGCTAGCACCGCTTCATAAGGGGACTTTGACGATAGCGGACACACCCTCGTCACATTCCGGAGCCACAAATGGCTGGGTTCACCGCACAATCAGTTTCAGTCCTGCAACAGCTTGGCGCAGTAACTGACGAAATAGGCACGCCGCAAACGCTGCCGCCCCCCTCAAGGGGCAGCGGTCTGCCGGTTTGACCTGTCTCCTGCAGGGAGGCGCTGTAAATAAAGAATCCCCCGAGGCTGCTATTCGGGGGAGATGCTTGATTTGTGGCGGTGGACGCTGAGCGCTGACGGCGTGTTCTTTTGCGGCCCCTTCTGCCGTTCCTTACATGCTGCCCTCAACCAGTCCATCGCGGCTGGTGTTTCTCGCGCCATCGGTAAATACGTCTCGTCTATCTGTGACTCTCGCCCCATCTGAATAGACATCGAACTTTGTGCTCCTCCCCCCATCTGAATATGGGTCTCGCGGCCCCGACACGCTGGCGCCGTCGGTGTAGACATCCCGCGCCCCGATGCCGGCATTGGCTACGCCGGCGCCAAGCGCCGCACCCGCCGCAGCGAGCAGTAAGACTGTTTTTACCATTTCTTTCACCTCCTTTTCAGGTGGTTGCAAGAACACCGAAACGTATTCCTTTTCGCTCCAGTGCCGCCGCTTTGTACGACTCCAATGTATGCGCTGAAGGCAAGCGCATGAATAAGGTCTTCTTCCGAAAAGGGGCTAGGGGATTGCCCTATTGGGCACGGCAGCCAAGGTCAACGATGTCACGCAGGCGCGTATATTGCGGCATGGCGACGAGAGCGATCCGTTCGCCCATACGCGACTGCGTGTGCTATCTGTCCTGAGCAATCTGCGAGCGATACGACGTCGACCGCAGCCGGATGCCAAGGGCCAACTGCGCCCGGATTCTGGCCGAAGACCCGAAACCCGACACGACAATGCGCGCGCTCATACGGAATCTGGCGTCCAACCCGGGCTGTATCTCATCGAATCCATCGGCTACGCTTACCGCACAGGGGAGTTCTGACGTAGATTCATAGGATGAATTCAATGGATCGTCGCAGCACTTCGCCTAGCACCCATTCGGGGCAAACTCGTGATTTGCCACAGGTGCATCGGACACCAGCTTTCGCAAGTAGTTTGTCATTGCGGCTAACGAGAAAACGGCTGGATGTGGCAGGGGCTGTCCCCAGGATTTGAAGCGAACCATGGTCATCATTCCGCGCAACTCGAGGCTTAGCCTCTTCGTTCGCACCGGACTTGTCGCATTGGCGTACTACGCAGGTGCAAAGCTGGGACTTGCTTATGCGGTAGTGGGCGGTGCGGTGTCTCTAGTGTGGCCGGCCAGCGGCATCGCCCTCGTTGCGCTGCTCGTTTTGGGCTTCGCCGTTGCCCCCGGCATCGCCATTGGCTCCGTTTTGGCCAACATGTCGGTGGGCGTGCCCCTACCAGTGGCCGCGGTGATTGGCCTCGGCGCGACGGCTGCAGCCTTGACGGCAACATTGTTGTTAAAGCGGGCTGCCCAATTCCAGCTCACCCTGGACCGCATCAAGGACGTGTTAGCTTTCGTCGTCCTGGCCGCGACAGTGAGCACGGCAGTGAGTGCGCTGATCGGTGCGACCGCCCTCTTTGCAGGGGGCTTGGTGTCAGTCACCGAGTACGGCACAGCCGTTCTGAAATGGTGGCTGGGTGACATGATGGGAGTGCTCGTGGTGRCCCCACCGCTGCTCAGCTTGCTCACGTATCCGAGCCCTGTCCGCTCCGCAAGGCAGGCCGTGGAAGCGTGCGGACTGACCATTGCGATCTTCTGGGTGAGTTACGTCATCTTCGGCGCCACCGAACTTGCCGGGCACAGCTACTATCCGGCAGCCCTGGCGATTTTTCCATTCACTATCTGGGCGGCTCTACGCTTCGATCACTTGGGCACCAGCCTCTCGACCTTGCTGATCTCAATCGTGGCCATCTGGGGCACCGCGAACGGCACCGGTCCCTTTGCCGCGGAATCTCCGGTGGATAGTCTCGTGAGATGGTGCGCCTTCGCGAATGTCGTGGCAGTAACCGGGCTGCTGCTGGTGGCGGCACATGCTCAGGCAAAGCGCATCCATAGCCTCCTGCTGGCATCCCATGTCGAGCTGGAGCGGCGGGTGCAAGAGCGAACCCAAGACTTAGAGCTGGCAAACAATGAGTTGAAGCAGGAGATGGCGCGACGTCGTCTCCTGGAAACGGAACTGATCCGAATCGGCGATCAGCAGCAGAGACTCATCGGCCGAGAACTGCATGACGGCCTCGGGCAGCACCTCACCAGTTTGGGTTTCTACTGCGCCACCTTGAATCAAGAGCTACAGATGCATAGCCATCCAGCCGCCGCGAAGGCGGCTACCATCGTCGAATTGGTGAAGCAGGCATCCTTGATGACTCGCAAGATTGCGCATGGCCTGGACCCGGTCGCCATGGAATCTGATGGCCTTACGGTCGCCTTGCAAGGGTTGGCACAGACGACTCGCTCACTGAACGGCATAGGCTGCACGCTCCGCATCGAGTCAAATGTGGACTTACTGGATCCGCCGATGCAGATTAACCTTTACCGTGCGGCACAGGAAGCCGTCAATAACGCGCTGAAATATAGCCAGGGCCGCCACATTTGGATCGACCTGGAGCACGAAGGCGGAATGCAGAGGCTTTCCATCAGTGACGACGGGATGGGGGTCGATCTGGAACAAATGGAGCGCGCCTCGGGACTGGGACTTCACAACCTGCGCCACCGGGCGAACCTCCTGGGCGGCTCTTGCATGGTCACCCGCAATGCTTTGGGCGGCACCACGGTTGCCATCAGCTATCCGATACCGGAGAGTCCAGGACATGGAAGGGAAGCCATCTAGCCTGGGCCGCGCGACTCAGATCCTGATCGTGGATGACCACCCCATCATCCGGGATGGCTTAACCCACTTGCTGAATCTGCATGAGGATCTGCACGTCTGCTGTGCGGCCGGCAGTGCCGAAGACGCTCTGGCGGCGATGGCCTGCCAGCCTGACATGGCCATTGTGGACCTCAGTCTGCACTCGAACTCCGGCATGGATCTTGTCAAAACGCTCCGGCAACACTATCCAGAGCTGGCCATCCTCATCCTCAGCATGCATGACGAAACCCTGTTTGCCGAACGCGCGCTGCGGGCTGGAGCAAACGGCTACCTGATGAAACTCGAGGCCACAGAGCATATTATGAACGCCATTCGCGAGGTGCTGGCGGGCAATATCTACCTGAGCGCCGCAATGCATGAAAGGTTGGCGCGGACTCTGACGGCTCCCCAGAAAATTCCGGCGGGCTCAATCGCGAGCCTTTCGGAACGGGAGTTCGAGGTCCTGCACCTGATCGGACTCGGCTTCAGCACCCGCGAGATCGCCGAGAAACTGAGTCGGAGCGTCAAGACCATCGAGGCACATCAGGCCAACATCAGGGAAAAGCTGGACATTCCTAGCGGCAAGGAGCTGACGCGCTTCGCCATTCAATGGATCGAGAGCCAATAGGGCGGAGCCCACCGCATATCGTCCAGATCGGCACCGACACGCCAACCATCCTGGGGCTGGTCGCCGCCGGCATGGGCTGCGCGCTGGTGCCCGCCAGCTCACAGCTGCACGCGCCGCCCACCATCGCCTTCATCGCGCTGGCCGACCTGGCCGATGAGGTCGATATCGAGTTCGTGTATTCGGCGGCGCGCCGCTCGCCACGCGTGCAGCGCTTTATCGAATCGGTCCGGCACGTCACCGGCACCAAGGCAAAGCGCGCACGCGGCAAGGCATAGGCATAGGCATAGGCATAGGCATAGGGATAGGGATAGGGATAGGGCCGCAGCCACTCAGTGTGCCTCGCTCATCCTATGCTCTGCCACCTTCGGGCTGTTCTGCCAGCCGCCGCCCAGCGCCAGGAACAGGTTGATCTGGTTGAGGGCCACCTGGCTGTCCGACGCCGCCAGTGCCGCCTCGGCCCCGGCCAGCGTGCGGTCGGCATCCAGGCTGGACAAATACGGCACGCGGCCGGACTGGTACAGCAGCCGGTGCTGGCGGGCGACTTCATTGGCGTCGTCGCGCGCCACGCGCAAGGACTGGTTGCGCTCCAGCTCGCGCGTGTAGGCGCTGAGCGCACTCTGGGTCTCCTCCAGCGCCTTGAGCACCACGCCGTCGAAGCGGGCGAGTGCCGCGTCCGCGCCGGCCTCCATGCCGTGGATGCGCGGGCGCACGCCGTTGGTGGGCAGGTTCCAGGTGATCAGCGGGCCCATGCCCCAGTGCGCGGTCGGGCCAGTGCCGAGATCGCTCAGGATGCCGCTCAGGCCGGCCGACGCCCCGATGCGGACCGAGGGGTAGAGATCGGCGGTGGCCACGCCGATCTTCGCCGTGGCCGCTGCCAGCTCGCGCTCCGCCTGGCGGATATCGGGGCGGCGCTTGAGCAGCGCGGCACCGTCGCCGACAGGCATCGCCTGGCGCAGCGTCGGCTCCTCATGACATTCGGATACGGCTTGCGGCAGCGCTGCCGGCGGCTGGCCCAGCATGACGGCGAGCCGGTAGGCCGCGCCCTCCTTCTCCGCCTTGAAACGCGGCAATGCCGCGCGCAAGGTCTCGGCCTGCGCGCGGGCGCGCAGCATGTCGGCAGGCTGGCCACGGCCGGCGGCCGCCATCTTGGCGGCGATCTCCACGCCGCGCGTCTGCAGCGCGAGCTGCTGCTGCGCCACCGCCAGCTCATGCGTGGCGGCGCAGCCCTGCACATAGGCGCGCACGGTTTGCGCGACCACGCTCACGCGCGCCATGTCCAGCGCGGCCTGGCTGGCCTGCGCGCTGGCCAGCGCGGCCTCGTCGGCGCGGGCCAGCTTGCCGAAGAAGTCCACCAGGTATGACACCGAGAACCCGACGTCGCCCAGGTTGAAGACCGGCACCTTCTCCTTGAGCAGGAAGCTCTCGCCCGCGATCTGCGCGCGTTCGGCCTTGGCGGAGAAGGCCGCCTGCGGCAGGTTTTCCGCTTCCACCTCGTGATAGATCGCCACCGCCCGGCGCAGGTTGGCGGCGGCCACGCGCAGGCTGGTATTGGCGCTGAGCGCCTGCTGCACCAGTGCATCGAGCTTGGGGTCGTCGTACAGGCGCCACCAGTCGTCCGGGACCGGCGCCACCGAGACGGCCGGGCCATCCGTGCCGAGCAAGGGACCGTTGGCCTCGGGCGCACGCACGGCCGCCTGCTCCGGCACGTGGTAGTCAGGGCCCACGGTGGTGCAGGCGAACAGCAACGGGGCCAGTGCTGGCAGCAGGGCAAGGCTGAGCTTGCTCATTGCGCGCCCGCCTCCGTGGTCTCGTCGCGCAGCACGGCGATGGTATTGCGCGGCTGGGCCACGGAGACCGTCGCCGTGCGGCCCGACACCAGCCGCACATCCGCCGGCACGTCGTCCAGCGCGATGCGCACCGGCACACGCTGCGCCAGCCGCACCCAGTTGAACGTGGGGTTCACATTGGGCAACAGGTTGGCGCCATTGCTGCGGTCGCGGTCCTCGATGCCGGCGGCGATGCTCTGCACGTGGCCGTGCAGGATCGTGCGCTCGCCCATGATGCGCACGGAGACCGGGTTGCCAATGCGGATGCCCCCCAGCTTGGTTTCTTCAAAATAGCCTTCGACGTGGAAGGAGTTCAGGTCGACCATCGACAACACCGGCCGGCCCGTAGCCACGTAGTCGCCCAGGCGCGGCAGGCGGTCGTTGAGAAAGCCGTCGACGGGGCTGGCCACCCGGGTGCGGGCGAGGTTGAGCTTGGCCAGCGCCACCGCCGCCTCCGCCTGCGCCAGCGCCGCCTCGCCCTGCTGCACCCGCGCCTGCCCTTCTTCCACCACCTCGGTGGCAACCACCTCGGACAAGGCGTGGCTGCGGGCGGCCTCCCGGCGCGCCTGCGCCAGCGTGGCGCGCTGCGCGGCGGCACTCGCCATGGCCTGTTGCAACGCCAGCTGGTAGCGGTCCTGGTCGATCACGAACAGCACCTGCCCGCGCCGCACGCGCTGGTTGTCCTTGACAAGTATCTGCGTCACCAGCCCCGAGACATCCGGCGCAACCTGCACCACGTCGGCCCGCACGTGGCCGTCGCGCGTCCATGGCGCCACGGTGTAGTAATCCCACAGATGCTTGCCGACAAAGAGCGCAGCCACGGTGGCCAGCAGGGTCAACATCACGGGGACCAGCAAACGGAACTTGAATTTCATGATTGCAGCCAGCGGGCCATGGCGGCCACGCCACCCAGCACGATGACGTAAAGGGCTAGATTGAAAAGCGACCGGTGCCAGACCAGCCGGTAAAAGCCTGCGCGCGCAAGGGCCGCACGCATGCAGGCGGTGATGACGAAGGTGAGGAACATCAACGCCAGCAAGCCGGGCACGAAGACGCCGTAGAGATCGATTTCCGCGCTTAGCATCGGGGCTCCGCGCGTAACGGGATTGGCACCGCCCGCAACGGCTGCGCCTGCGGCGCCGCGGCTTGCGGCAGTGTCTGCGCCTGCGTCGGATACAGCGTGACCCGCAACGCAATCAGCGCGCCCAGCGCACTGCGCGCATGCTCGCCGGGACTTTGCGACGCGCCGCCTTGCATGGCCACCTCGCGCAGCGCCTTGTCGATCCGCTCGGATAGCGCATCCGGCGGCGCCATCGCGTGGCCGGCCTGCAGGCGCGCACGGAAATGCAAGGCAACCGCGTTGAGCACCCTGGCCACGGCGCGGCGCGCGGCCGGGCGCTGCCCAGGCAGGCTGCGCTGCAGCGCCAGCGCGCCAAACCCGACCTGAAGCTCGGCAAAGCCATCCGAAGCCATCTTGTCGTCGCTGGCCGCAAGCCTTGGCACCAGTTGGCTGAGCCGGTCCAGCATGCGGCCGCCGAGCCTGGCGTGCTCGCCCGGCTCGCGCCGCGTGGCGGCTTGCGCCAGGTCCTTCCAGCTCGCGCGGATCAGCCGGTGCGCCGCCACGCGCGCGCCGAACGGCCGCGTCGCCATGGCCCACAAAGGCGCGAACAGCATGCCGCCGATGCTGGCCAGGCTGCCGTTGAAGGTGGTCAGGAAATTCGTGTCGTAGACGCTCTGCACATTGGCGAACGACGCCGTATTGACCGACAGCAGCATGGCGATCAGGTTGAAGCCGGGCCGCGATATCAGCATGCCGATGCCCATGTAGGGCAACGCCAGCATGCCCACCAGGGTTTCGAAGTTGTGCGCGTTCGGCACCACCAGGAACAGGTAGAACGACGATACGGCAAAGCAGAATCCGCTCCAGCGCAAGAACGAATGCGCGACCGGCCGGGGCTCCTCGATGGTGGCAAAGAAGCAGCAGGCGATGGACGCCACCGCGACCGATCCCGCGCCGTCCTCCCATCCCGAGGCGATCCACAGCATGCCCGCGCAAAACACCGCCAGGCTGGTGGAGCAGGCGTAGAACAGCAGCATGGCGTGATCGTGGTGATGCGCCCGGTCCGCGCGCTCGGCGCCGCGCCCAAGCGCGCGCTCGGATGGCGCGGCGGCGCTGGCCGCCTGGTCGCCAATGCCATGCTGCAGGGCGTGGCAGTCTTCACACAGCGCGGCCAGCGTGCGCAGCTGATCGTTGGCGGTGGCGACCAGCCCGCCATGCCAGCCCGGCGCGCGCGCATAGTCCGCCCACGGGCCCGCCTCCGGCTCCAGCGCGGGCGCGAGGCCGTCGAAGCCCGCGCGAATCCACGCAGACATGGCGGCCATATGGCGCCCCAGGCTATCGGGTATGCCCTCGGCGTGGCGCCGCAATGCCTGCAGCACGCCGGCCAGCGAGGACAGCACGGGCAGCAGCATCGTCATCCGCTCGCGCAAGGCGCGGGCGTGGCGCAGCGTGTGCGCGCTTTCCGTGTCGTAGGAGAGCTGGGTGATGAGCTGGTCCAGCGCGAGGATGTCGGCGGCCAGCCGGTGGCGGCTGCCGTGGCGCGTGGCATTGGCATCAGGATCGGCGGACAACATGTCGGTGGCCCACAGTGCCGCGTCGGCCAGCCAGGTGGCGGAGCGGGCGCGCAGAGCGGGCGCTACCTTGGCCGGGAAGACGATGGCGCCCACCATGCCGGCGCACAGGATGCCGATGACGATCTCCTCGATGCGCGCCACGGCAATGTCGAAGACTTGCGCCGGCTCACTGACCGCCGGCAGCGCCACGATCGGCAGCGTATAGGCGGCCAGCAGGAAGACATAGCTGCGCGGCGTGCGCTGCAGCAGCGAGAAATAGAGCAAGCCCCCCGTCCACAGGGCGATCGCGGCCATCAGCAACACCGGCGCATTGACCAGCAACGGCACCGTGACCACCGCGGCCGTCGCGCCCAGCACCGTGCCCGCCACGCGATAAGCGGCCTTGGAGCGGGTGGCGCCGGTCAGCGGATGAGAAACAAAATAGACGGTTGCCATGGCCCAGTAAGGGCGGGGCAAACCCAGCGCGAGCGCGATATAGAGCGCTAGCATCGAGGCGGCAAACGCCTTCAGTGAAAAGAGCCACTGTCGTGCGCTGGGCCAGCTAGCCATGACGCGAATATCCATTGGAAAGAGCGTAGGCCCGAAGTGTAGCCAACTGGCAGACATTCCTCACATGATTTAAAATTGCAAATCACATTCGCTTTTTTCATGGGAAAGGAAGCACCCAATGCCCATCGACATCCGCGCCCTGCGCTACTTCGTTGAAACCGTTCGCCTGAAAAGCTTCACCCAGGCTGCGACGTCCCTGTTCGTCACGCAATCCACCATCAGCAAGATGGTGCGGCAACTGGAAGACGAGATCGGCCAGCCACTGCTGATCCGCGAAGGCAAGCAGGTGCGGCTGACCGACGTGGGGCGCGTGGTCTACGAGCGCGGGCAGGAAGCGCTTGGCGTGGTGCACCGGCTCACGCTGGAAGTGGCCGATCTCTCCTCGCTAGGCCGTGGCCAGCTGACCGTGGGAATCCCGCCCATGGCCAACCTGTTCTTCTCGCCGGCCGTCAGCGCCTTCCGCCAGCGCTATCCCAACCTGGAGCTCAGCCTGGCAGAACATGGCGGCCATATGGTGGAGCAGCAAGTGGCCAGTGGCGAACTCGAAGTCGGCGCCACGGTACTGCCCAGGGACAGCGGCCTGGAACTGGCCACGCGCGAGTTCGCCAAATACCCGATCTGGGTCGCGGGCCCCCGCAAGGCGAGCTGGGCCAAGGGCAAGACCGTTACCCTGGCCGCGCTGCGCGACGAGCCCCTGCTGATGCTGACCGAAGACTTCTCCCTGACCCGAAAACTGCGGCAGGCCTTTCTCGACGCCCGGCTTGAGCCCCGCATCGTGGCGCAAAGCGGGCACTGGGACTTCCTCGCCTCGATGGCCGCGGCCGGGCTGGGCACGACCTTCCTGCCGCAACCGCTGCTGGACAAGCTCGATATCCGCGACAAGCTCGCCGTGGCACGGCTGACGGAGCCGGCCATGGACTGGGCGCTCGCCCATATCTGGTCGCCGGGCCGCTACCTATCGCATGCGGCGCGGGCGTGGTTTTCGGTTTGCGAGGAAGTGCTGGGGGCGTAAGCGCGGACCGGCGCGTTTGCCGCCAGTGCGGATGCGCCTCGTCAGAAATCCAGCTGGTCGGCAGCAATGCCAAGGGCGGCAGCAATCTTTCCGCGCGACGCCTTGCGCAGTTTGTCACTGCGCTCCTGCTGCGCGTATGCCGGTTGCGAGATGCCAAGACGCTCGGCAACCTCGGCCTGGGTCAAGCCCAGGTGTTCCCGCCAGGCCCGGGCGGGGCTCGCACCGCCGACGGTGCGCGTAACCACATCATGCGGCACAAGATTGCGCTCGCTCGTGTGGCTGGCCACATACTCTGCGTAGGGGATCACCACGAAGGCGGGATTCCCATCCGGCCCATTGATCACTTGGACGTTAGTAGGTGCGTTCATCGCGTTTCCTCACTTCCTGAATTTCGACGATCTTGATGCCGCCGCGAACAGAACCCGGTAGTTGCCAACCCGAAGCCTGTACCCGTAGTCGTGCTTCGTCAGGGCCTTCACGTTCTGACAATCCGGCATTGCGGCCAGATCGCCAACGGCATCCACCACAGTCCGTTGATGCTGGCGGTCCAGCTTACAGAGTTGCCTGGCTGCTTTCAGGGTCCAGTTGATCGAGTTCATGGGCACAAATTATAAGTCAATTATAAGTTTCCAGAAACAAACTCAAGCTCTCATTGAAAGAGCGCGATCATGTGCGCCTTAAGCACCGCTCCCTTGGGCCCATTTTTGGCGCACTGCTACCTCGAAAATTCCTCAAATACCACTTGCCGCAACCATTGGTTGGCCGGCTCCCGATTGTTCCTGGCGTGCCAGAGCACGTTGATCACGATATCGGGGATCTTCACCGGGCACGGCGCCGTCTCCAGCCCGAAGGGCGTTAACGTGCGCTCGGCATAGGCCTGCGGCACCACCGCGATCAGGTCGGTCGTCTGCAGGATATGGCCCACCGCCACGAAGTGCGGCACGTGCAGGCGGACCTGGCGCGGCACGCCGGCGCGCTGGATCACTTCGTCCACCATGCTGTGCCCGGTGCCTGCCGCGACGATGGCTACGTGCTCGGCACTGCTGAATGACTTGAGGGTCATGCCCTCGCGGGCCAGCGGATGGCCCTGGCGGAACAGGCAGACGTAGCGCTGGCGGAACAGCCGCCGCTGGAAGAAGCCGGCCTTGAGGTCGGGCATGAAGCCGATCGCCAGGTCCACGCGGCCGCTTTCCATTTCCTCGCGCAAGTTCACCGTGTGGTTGCGCACCGTGCTGATGGTCACGCCGGGCGCCACCTCGGACAGCCGCTTCATCAGGTCGGGCAGGAAATAGATCTCGCCGATGTCCGTCATGGCGATGGTGAAGCCGCGCGCGCTGGTGGCCGGCTCGAACACGGACTGCGCGTTGAGCGTGTTGTGGATGGCGCCGAGCGCGTAGCCGATCGGCTCCGCCAGGTTCTCCGCGAACGGCGTGGGCACCATGCCCTTGGAGGTCCGCAGGAACAGTTCGTCGCCCAGCAGCTTGCGCAGGCGATTGAGCGCGTTGCTGATGGCCGGCTGCGAAGTGCCCAGCGTTTCGGCCACGGCGGACACCCGCCTCAGGCGCAGCAGTTCATTGAACACGACCAGCAGGTTCAGGTCGATCTCCCGCAACTCCATCCCAGCCCCCTTTATCACTCACAGTGATATGACGTATCACCTTCCTTCTATTTATTAATTCTACCTTCGGCGCCAACATACGCCCATCGGCAAACGGATGCCAAGAAAAACTAGTTGGAGACGCCCCCATGGAAGTATCCATCCACCCACTGGACAGGACGCTGCACGCGCAAGCCGGCGACAACCTGCTGGACGTGCTGCGGGCCAACCAGGTGCCCATCTCGTATAGCTGCATGGCGGGGCGCTGCGGCACCTGCCGCTGCAAGGTCCTGGCCGGCCGCACCCAGGCGAGCGGCCCCGAGGATTCACGCGCGCCCATGGCCGCCGGCCAGTCCGTGCTGGCGTGCCAGACCACGCTGGTAGAGAGCTGCGCGATCGAGATCCCGGAACTCGACGAGGTCGTGGTGCATCCCGCCAGGATCCTCAAGGGCACCGTGACCGCCCTGGACGACCTGACCCATGACATCAAGCGGGTCCGCGTGGCGATTCCCAAGCCGCTCGACTTCTCGCCAGGACAGTACGCCACGCTGCAGTTCACACCGCGCCATATCCGGCCTTACTCGATGGCGGTGGCGCACGGCGCCAACGAGCTCGAATTCCATATCCGGCTGGTGCCCGACGGGCGCGTGACGTCCTATGTGGCGTCGGAACTCAAGGTTGGCGACGCCATCCGCGTTGCCGGCCCGCTGGGCACGGCGTACCTGCGGCGCAAGTTCGACGGGCCCGTGATCTGCATCGCGGGCGGCACCGGGCTGGCCCCGATCCTGTCGATCCTGCGCGGCATGCTCGATGGCGGCATGCGCAACGAGGTGCACGTGTATTTTGGCGTTCGCACGCATGCCGACCTCTATGGCCTGGAATGGCTGCACGAGCTGCAGGCGCGCCATGCGGCAATGCATGTGCACGTGGTAGTGGCATCGGCCGGCGACGGCAACGGCTACCGGGGCGGCGTGGTGACCAAGGCGGTGGCCGACGACTGGGCGCACATGCAGGGCTGGCGCGCCTACCTGGCGGGCGCCCCGGTCATGGTCGACGCCGCCTCCATCCTGCTCCGCCAAAGAGGCATGGACCCCGACCACATCCATGCCGACGCCTTCCACGCCAGCGGCGTCTGACCCGCTGAGCCCCACATTACAAACATCGCGGAGACAAACCATGCGCGAGCAAGCTGTTGTATTCAAGAAAAGAGAATGGAAGGACGAAGGCTCCAGCCGGATCCCCTTCTGGGCCTATACCGATGACGACGTCTACCGGCAGGAGCTGGAGCGCTTCTTCTACGCCGGCCACTGGTGCTATATCGGGCTGGAAGCGGAAATCCCGAACGCCGGCGACTTCAAGCGCACCGCCATCGGCGAGCGCTCGGTCATTGCCAGCCGCGCGGCGGATGGCGAGATCTACGTGGTGGAGAACGTCTGCGCGCATCGCGGCGTGCAGTTCTGCCGCGAGCGCTCCGGCAACCGCAAGGACTTCACCTGCCCCTATCACCAGTGGAACTATGACCTCAAGGGCAACCTGGTCGGCGTGCCGTTCCGGCGCGGCGTCAAACTCGACGGCAAAGTCAATGGCGGCATGCCCGCCGACTTCGACCCGAAGGCGCACGGCCTGACCAAGCTCAAGGTGGCGCGCCGCAACGGCGTGATCTTCGCCTCGTTCGACCATGAGGTGCCGGCGCTGGAGGACTATCTCGGCCCGACCATCCTGGCCTACTTCGACCGTGTCTTCGACGGCCGCAAGCTGACCATCCTCGGCTATAGCCGCCAGCAGATTCCCGGCAACTGGAAGCTGATGCAGGAGAACATCAAAGACCCGTATCACCCGGGGTTGCTGCACACGTGGTTCGTGACCTTCGGGCTCTGGCGCGCCGACAACAAGTCGGCGCTCAAGATGGACGAGCATTTCCGCCACGCCGCGATGATCTCCACGCGCGGCCAGGGCGGCAAGGGCGATGTCACCAGCGGCGTGTCCAGCTTCAAGGAGCAGATGAGCCTGCATGACGACCGCTTCCTCGACGTGGTGCAGGAACCCTGGTGGGGAGAGCCCACGGCGGTGATGATGACGCTGTTCCCCAGCGTGATCATCCAGCAGCAGGTCAACTCGGTGTCGACGCGGCATATCCAGCCCACCGGCCACGGCTCGTTCAACTTCGTGTGGACGCACTTCGGCTTCGAGGGCGACGACGCCGACATGACCCGGCGCCGGCTGCGCCAGGCCAACCTGTTCGGCCCGGCCGGCTTTGTCTCGGCCGACGACGGCGAGGTGATCGAGTTCTCCCAGCAAGGCTTCGAGCAAAAGCCGTTCCACCGGACGGTGGCGGAACTCGGCGGGCGCGAGATCGGCGACACGGACCACATGGTGACCGAGACACTGATCCGCGGGATGTACAACTACTGGCGCCGCGTGATGGAGGCCTGAGACATGCTCGACTTTGAAACCTACACGCAGGTGCTGGCGCTGTATGCGGACTACGCTAGCGCGCTGGACAACAACGAATGGGACAAATGGCCCGGCTTCTTCACCGAGGCCTGCGTCTACAAGCTCCAGCCGCGCGAGAACCACGAAGCCGGCTTTCCGCTTGCCACGCTCTCCTTCGAGAGCCGCGGCATGCTCAAGGACCGTATCTATGGCGCGACCGAGACCATCTTCCACGATCCGTACTACCAGCGGCATGTGGTCGGCATACCGCGCATCCTGAAGACCGATGCGGAGCGGATCGACGCCGAGGCCAGCTACGCCGTCTTTCGCACCAAGCCGGATGGGCAATCCACCGTGTACAACGTGGGCCGCTATATCGATGTGATCCGGCGCACCGCGGAGGGCTTGAAGTTCGAGTCCCGGCTATGTGTATTCGATAGCGAAATGATCGCCAATTCCATTATTTACCCGATTTGAGGTGTGCCATGTCGAAGCAATGGATTCAAGTGATACAGCTGGTCGCGATTCCCAAGGATGATGTCGTGGCGGTTAATGCGGGGGGCAGGGAGATCGCCCTGTATAGCGTGGACGGCGAAGTCTACGCTACGGACAACGCTTGCAGCCACGGCAACGCGCGCCTGTGCGATGGCTTTCTCGATGGGCACGAAATCGAATGCCCGCTGCATCAGGGCAAGTTCGATGTGCGCACCGGGCGGGCTATGTGTGAGCCGCTGACTAGTGATATTGAGGTTTTTGGGGTGAGGATTGAGAATGGGGAGGTGTTTGTGGAGGTATAGAGGGTGTTGCTGTTTTTTTTGAGCGGTGTTGGCATTTTGCGCCCAAGGTGCCATACGACATTGCCCTGCTGGGGGTGTCGCTGTTTACTTCGTCGGCGTTGGTTTATGCACCCAACTGCCATACGACATCCCCCTGCGGGGGCTGCCGGTCACTCTTCTTTGCGTCGGCAAAGAAGACTAACGAGAAGAAAGCCGGGGGTACGACTCACTCACATAGGTGACACTTGAGTTCAAGCACATAGGTGACAGTTTTCTACCCTGCATGGGCGACCCTGGAAGGAGACGCCCATGCCCTGGAGCGAGCTGAGACCCATGGACCAACGAATTCTGTTCATCGCAGATCACCTGCGGCGGCTCGAGAGCGTCAGCGCCCTGTGCGAGCGTTATGGCATTAGCCGGAAGACCGGCTATAAGTGGATAGAGCGGTACGGCAGCGGGGGGGGTGGCAGGCCTCGCCGAGCGCGGGCGCAATCGGCATTGCCAGGAGCGGCTGCCGGATGGGATTCGCCAGGCGATATTGTCCTGTGCCAGTGCCCCACGCCGCCACGCATTGTTGCCCTGGTTGCCGGCGAAAATTGGTCCGAGGATATGGGCGCGCGCGATGGGGCATACGAGTTGCTTGGCTCCGGCAACGCGGGATTCACAGCTACGGGAGGGCCGGTATCGGAGAGCTTCGACGAGTTGGTGATTGCGGTGAGCCCGAGCGGACCAATTGCCGATTACCCGTATTTTGTGGAAACGACAGATGGCCGCGGATTGTTCGGCCATCACCGGGTCTGATTGGCAAAAGAAGATCGCGGGACGCACTGGCATCGTCGCGTTCATGAACTATTGGAGGCGCGATGGCGAAACGGCTGGCAACGCCAGCGGCGGTCACATTGACCGGTGGAATGGGTCGCGGCTGACGATCAGCAGCACTCCCAGCGTCGTTTCAACAATCGGTCGCAGCTTGGGATGGGATGCGTTCTTTCCCGGCACCCATTATGGGTGGTCGGACCTCGGGCGATCAACGGAGATACTATTTTGGGAAATCAAGTAGGCTGGCGGCGCTTCGTTGTGACGGCAGCATTTGCCGGCGTCGGCTTGGCCAGTGTAGTCGCATGTTCCGTCATCGATGCGTACCTCTGTGAACTGTTCCTGCGCCTATGCACGCCGCGACCTGGGACATGCGTTGGAATAGACGTATGCCCTGCTGATGCACGGATGCTGTTTGGCTTGATCCTGCTGATACCCGTTCCACCGGTTCTGTTTGGCGCGTTGGGGTTCGTGCTCAGCACGCGCGTCGAGAGAACCGGCCTGCTAGCCCTGGCGTTAGTGGCAACAATTCTTACGCATTGGGCAGTAACAATCGCCGCTACCAGAATTGTTGCGCTGTAGCGGCTAGGCATTGCGTGATATGGAGAAATTTAACCAGAATAACGATCCTTACCGGAGGTTGGCGTAGCGGCATCGGGATGCTTTTCCGGTTTCGTCGTACCGCCCCGAGTTCTACCAGCCTCATGCCGTTACCAGTTCGAATGACCACGTTCGTGCAGACGACTCTGGTCTCGCGGTACGACCCCGGTAGCAGAATCCTTGCCCATTCACGACACATCACGTCGTGATGGTTTCGTGGTGGGGCGGACGCGGTGGTGAAGCCCTCAGACTCTTCAATACGGTGCCACCACGCCCACGAAGAAACCGGCATCGCTTGCAACTTTGTGGCTGGCCACTACGCGAGCGAATGACGGCTTGAATTGAGAGATTCCCGCTGCGCCTTCACTCCACGGCAATCGACGCGCTCTTGATCAGCGCCTGGCTCCGGCCCAGTTCGTCGCGGATGAGACGGGCCGTCTCTTCGCCATTGCCGTTCTTCACGACAAAGCCCTGCGCGGCGAACAGCTCCCGCGCCTTGGGCGCGGCCAGCGCCTTGACCAGCGCCTGCTGTAGCCGCGCGGCGACGTCCTTGGGCAGCCCGGCGGGACCGACCAGCGCGATCCAGGCATCGTAGGCATAGTCCTTGACGCCCGATTCCGCCAGGGTCGGCACCGCCGGCAGGCTGTCGAGCCGCGCCGGCGTACTGACCGCCAGCGCCCGCAGCTTGCCGGCCTTGATCTGCGGCAGGGCGGACGGCGTGGCCAGGAAAGCGGCATTGATCTGTCCGCCGAGCACATCGGTCATCAACGTGTTCACGCCCTTGTAGGGTACGTGCAGCATATCGATGCCGGCCTTCGATTTAAGCAGCTCGCCCGCCAGATGCAGCACGCTGCCTTTGCCTGACGAACCGTAGCTCAGGCTGCCCGGATGCGCCCGCGCCGCCGCAACCAGTTCCTGCACGGTCTTGTACGGCGAGCCCGCACCCACCACCAGCACCAGCGGGGTGGTGCCGATCAGCCCCACGGCAGTGATGTCCTTCACGCTGTCATAGGGAATATTGCGGTACAGGCCTGGGTTGATGGCATGGTTGGACGACACCACCGCAAGCGTGTAACCGTCCGCAGCGGCGGATACGAGTTGCCGCGTGCCGGGGATGCCCGCCGCACCGGGAAGGTTCTCCACGTAAAACGGTTGCCCGAGGTCCTGGCCCATGCCCTCGGCCACCACGCGCGCCACCACGTCGGCGGTGGAACCCGGCGAGTTCGGCACGATCAGGCGCACGGTCTTGGCGGGATACTTGTCCGCAGCTTGCGCTGCGTGCGCGCCGACGGCGGGGAATGCGATGGCGGCGACGGCAAGCAGCCGCCCCGCCGCGCGCAGGACGCGCGAGGTATTGGGGAACATCGTTGTCTCCTGTGGATGGCTGCCGGGATCTGTCGCCCGGCTATGGATGCCGCCGCGCCCCCGCTTGCGCGCGGACGCCGGGGTGTGCTGCTAGGGTGCGGGGGCGGCGCGGCTTGCCTGCAATTGCCCGAATGTGCTGATCTGCCCCGCCAGCGCGCTCGCGGCCACCGTATAAGGACTGGCCAGCCAGACCTGACCCGRCCCCGAGCGGCCGGGGAAATTGCGGTTGATGGCGCTGATAGTGACCTGCTCGCTGGTGGTGGAAGCGCCCGGCCCGCAGTTGGCGCACGCGCCGCAGCCCGGCATGACCAGCGTGGCGCCGGCGGCAGCGAAGGTGTCCATATAGCCGCGCGCTTCGCAGTAGGCCTTCACGCCGAGGGTGCCGAACTGCAGGAACAGCTGGGTGCGGGGCGACACCTTGAGGCCATGCGCCAGGCCCCAGCGCAGCACCTCGTGGTAGTAGTCGAAATCCTCCCGCTTGCCTGCGGTGCAGGACCCACCGTAGGCAATGTCCACCGGCACCGGCGCGTCCAGCGTGTTGGCCGCGATGCCATTGCCGGGGTCTCCGGGGCGCGCCACCATGGGCGCGATGACGCCGGCGTCGATGCGGATCACGTCGCGGTAGGTTGCGCCGGCATCGCTACGCATCCAGTCCTCGATCGCAAAATCGACGCCTCGCCGCGCCTTCAGGAAGGCCACGGTCTTGTCGTCTGGCTCGACGATGCCGGTGAAGCCGCCCAGCTCCGCCACCATATTGGTCAGCGTGGCGCGCTCGTCGATGGACAAGGCCCGCACCGTGCTGCCGGCGTACTCGAACACCACGCCGATGGCGCCGCCCGAGCGGATTGCTTCCATCTGCAGCAGGTAGAGCACGATGTCCTTGGCCGTCACGCCCTCGGCCAGCTCGCCCTCCACCTCCACACGCAGGGTTTCCGGCACCTTGCAGCGCACGTAGCCCGTGACCCAGCTATTGGCGACATCGGTGGCGCCCGCGCCGAACGCCAGGCAGCCGAGCGCGCCGGAATGCGGCGTGTGCGAATCGGTGCCCACCACCACCTGCCCCGGCAGCGCGTATTGCTCGGCCATCAGCGCATGGCAGATGCCTTCCGAGCCCGGTGTTTCGCCCGCAAGTGCGTGATGCGAACGCACCGGGTAGTCGTGCGCAAAACGGCTATGCCCCTGCATCAGGTTGGCCACCCCTGGCAACAAGCCGTCGCGCACATGCGGGAAGCTCTGGGCCGCCAGCACCAGGTGATCCTGGAACGCGATGATGTGATCCGGCTCGTGCAACGTTGCCGGCTTGCCGAACGCGCGGTGCATCAGGTGCGCGCACATGCCGGTGAAGTAGTCGTGCGAGAAGCGCCAGTCCGCCGCCACGAACACACCCTGGCCGCGCTCAGCGCTCGGCGTGCCAGGAAGCAGATGGCGGGCGATGATCTTTTCCACCAAGGTGCGCGGTGCGGCGTTGCAGGTTGCCTCATTTGCCTCATTTGCCTCCGTGCCCTGTGCGCCCTCGCCCGCCGCCGGCCAGCTTGCCGCGCGGCTATAGGCCAGCAGGCCGCCTGCACGGATCACCTGCTGGGTCAACGCATCGCGCCCGGTCAGGAACGCCTCGATGGGAATCGCCTCGCCCGCCAGCACGCGGTCGAGCACGGTGAAATCCGTGGTGGTCAGGATGCCGATGTTGTCGCAGTTCTGCTGGTAAATGCGCTCGAAGCTCTCCGCCACGATCAGGCGGATGCCGGCCGACAGCTCCGCCAGCGGGCTGGACTCGCGCGAGGAACCCTTGCCATAGCGCTTGCCGGCCACCGTGACGGCAAAGCCGCCGTTGCGGATGACATCGCGGCCGATCGGCTGCTCGCCCCCCGCCTGGAACCCCACGTAAGGAAATTGCCCCAGACGCTCATCGTAGGTAAGCATGATCGTGACGGGCGTGATCTCATCGGTGGAGATGTTGTCGCGCAGCTGGCCGGCCTCGGCCAGGGTCATCGGCTTGCCGTCGAGCTGGGCGCGCACGCAGGCTGGATCTTGCGACAGGTACAGCACGCGGCCGTCGAAGCGGATGGTGGCTTCCATTGCGGGGTTTCTCGTTATGATGATCCCACTATATGGTTTGGCGCCGCCGGGGCAAAGTGCGCAGTCGGCATGGCAGGCATCTCGGTTTGCGACGGCTGGCTATTTGCCCACGCTCGCTTCGCTCTGCTCACCTTATTCCCACCTTATTCCCACCTTATTCCCACCTTGTTCCCACCTTGTTCCCACCTTGTTCCTATTCCCGGCAAAGAAAGCCTACCAAGGCCAAGGCACTCGCCGAGAGATGCTCCCGGGAGTGAAACACCACCACCAGTTGCCGTGTCGCCCAGGGGTCCGATAGCGGCCGCGCCACCACATCCAGGGTGTTCAGGTAAAGCTCGCCCACCTGTCTCGGCACGACAGCAATCCCCAGCCCGACGTGCACCATGCGGCACAAGGCATCCAGGCTCGCCACCCGGATCTTGATCTTGAGCGCCTCGTTCAAGCGCGCCGCCTGCTCCGCCAGCAGGCGGCTCAACGCACTCTCATCGCGCAGCGCGACGAAGGTCTCGCCCAGCAAGTCCGCAAAGCTCACCTGCTGCGCCGACGCCAGCGCATGCCCGCGCGGCACCAGCACGCAAAGCTGGTCCTCCCGGTAAGGCAGCGAGACAAATTGCTCCACGCCCTGGATCGCATTGCAGATGCCGAAGTCCGCGCTGCGCTCGCCCACCATGCGCAGCACCTCGGGGCTGTGCTGCTCCTCCAGCTCGATGCCGATATCGGGATACACGCGCCCAAAGGCAGCCAGGTCCTCCGGCAGGAACTGCACGATGGCGCCAAGGTTGCACACCAGGCGCACGTTGCCGCGCGCGCCGGAGGTAAAACGCGACAGATCCGCGCTGAGCGCCTCGATATTGCCAATGATGGCAAGCGCATGCCGCAGCACCGTCTCGCCCACCGCCGTCACCGTGATGCCGCGCGGATGCCGCTCGATCACGGGCAGGCCAATCAGCGTCTCGATCTCGGCAATGCGGCGGCTGACCGCCGACGGCGCAATGAATTCGCGCTCGGCGGCGCGGGCAATGTTCTGTTCCTGGCAAACGGCAACGAACAGCCGCAGCGAGGTCAGGTCGAGTTTTCTGAGCAGGTTGTCCATGGCAGCGATGCTACAACGATCAGGCATCGCAGGCGACGGCGGACGACGATCGCGGGCGCGGGCGCGGCACGCCAGCGCGGCGTGGATTTGTGCTCCGCACAATGCGCTACCTCAATGTCGCCCCAAACAGAATGACACGGCCGTGATAAGCATTATTCAGCCCGCCCCGTTGCTACCGCACCCCCGACGGCGCAGAATCCGCGCCCCGGCGTGCACTTCCACGCCTAGAATAAAACCTTGCATTGCCCCACAGATCACCAGCCCAGTCTTGCGTCGTAATCCGCGCCGGTGCCGTACTTCGTGCCCGCGCCCTCATGCACGGAGACCTCGATTGCCGCTGCCCCCCGCCTTCCGGTTTCTCCCGTCTCGTTCTCCCGGCCGCCCAGGCCGGACGCACCAGGCCGCGTATCTCGCCCGGACGCCGCTGCGGCGGCATCCGCGCATTCTCAAGGAAAATCCATGGCTAACTTCAGCCCAACGCGCCGCACTTTCCTGAAAGCCAGCGTCGTGGCCGGGGTATCGGTGTATATCGCACCGATTGGCGGCAAGGCCTTCGCAGCCCTGTTCGAAGAAAAAATCCTGACCCCGGTCCAGTGGGACCCCAGGACCGGCGCCCCCAGGTTCCGCATCGACGGCATGGCCAAGGTCACCGGCGACAAGGTCTTCGCGCGCGATATCCGCTCGCGCGACATGCCGCACTGGCCCAAGGCGCAATCGCATGCCTTCATCCTGCGCGCCACCAAGGCGGACCGCAGCTATGCGGGCTTCGACCTGGCGCTGCTGGGTGACGATCTCAAGCCCGACCGCGTGGTCACCGCCGCCGACCTGGCGCGCGACGGCGTGGCCTTTCCCGCCTTCTACGGCGAGGACATGCTGCTGCCGGAAGGCAAGACGCCGGCCTATCTCGGCCACGCCGTGGCCATCCTGATCTATCACGACTTCGCCCGCTTCCGCTTTGCCAAGGACAAGCTCAAGTTCCACGACGAGATCATCCGCTACGGCGCCGAGACCGGCCCGCTGGAGCGCGATCCCTGGGGCACGTTCCGCTTTGTGCGGGTGGGCGGCGAGACGCCGTTCGACGACGACGTGTTCTCCAGCCTGAAAAACGCGCCGCTGTTCCCCAGCATGATGCGCAAGCACGAACCGGTCTGGCCCGATGGCAAGGACCACGGCCAGCTTGGCGAGCAAGGCATGTTCCATGCCGGGCAGATCCGCCAGCAGCTGGACCAGCCGCCGGCTGACTGGCTGGTGCTGGAGCGCGAGTACAACACGCAGTCCATCGACACCGCCGCGCTGGAACCGGACAACGCCAACTGCTGGTACGACGCCAGCACCCAGGCGCTGCACATGGTGGTGCCGACCCAGTCGCCCATCGAAGTCGGCGACAGCACGGCGGAGATGATGGCCAAGGCCAAGGGCGCGTTCCCGGTCAGGCAGGTGTTTGTCCATCCCTGCTACACCGTGGGCTACGGCTCCAAGGATCACTACAACTTCCCCTTCTACGGCCTGGTGACGGCGCTCTACGCCGACGGCAAGCCGGTGCGGCTGGCCAACGACCGCTATGAGCAGTTCCAGACCTCGATCAAGCGCCACGCCTTCAAGATGCGCTACCGCATCGCGGTGGACAAGAACACCGGGCTGTTCCAGTCGTTCCAGGGCGACTTCGAGGCCAACGGCGGCGGCCGCGCCAACTTCTCGCCGTCCGTGGCGATGGTGGGTGCCACCGCGGCGCAGTCGATCTATTACTTCCCGAAAAATGACCTGACCGCGGTGGCGATCGCCACGCGCGCCATCGATGCCGGCTCGGCACGCGGCTACGGCACGCTGCAGAGCATGGCGGCGACCGAGATGATGGTCGACGAGTTCGCCGAGCAGTTGAAGCTCGACCCGATCGAGTTCCGCCTGAAAAACGCGCTGCGCTCTGGCATGAAGAACACGCAGGGCGCGATCCCTGCCGGCGCGATTCGCGTGGATGAGGTGCTGCAGGCGGCCAAGGCCCATCCGCTGTGGACCAACCGCGCGAAGCGGAAAGCGGATTTTGAAGCCAGCCATCCCGGCCGGCGCTACGGCGTGGGCTTTGCCTGCGTGCAGAAGGACTTCGGCACCGGCGCCGAGGCCTCGTTCGCCAAGGTGGAGATGCGCGCGGACGGCACCATCGCGCTGCATCACTGCGGCGCGGAGATCGGCACCGGCATGTCCACCTCGCAAGCGGTGGCCGTGGCGCGCTGGCTGGGCAAGCCCGCCACCGAGGTGCGCGTGGCGGTCACCGACTGGCCCGACCTGCCCGTCACCGCCACCGGCGATCCCTACATCATGAGCCAGGCCGACCAGGACAAGCTGTCGGCCAACCCACGCTGGTCGCCGGCGTATGCGTCGCCATCGAGTGCGACCAACTCAGCCTACTACTTCACCCACAGCACCCGTGAAGCCGCCCGCGTGGTCTTCATGCACGGGCTGTGGCCGGCGGCCATGGCAATCTGGAGCCAGGGCTTTGGCGGCGGCCAGGCGGCCTCGCTGGTGGTGCGCGTGGAGGACGCGCGCTGGGTCGAAGGCAAGCTCACCGCCGGCGGCCTGCAAGCCCTGCCCTACGAGCAACTGGCCAAGAAGGCACACGAGCTCGGCCTGGTCACGGGCGCCACGGTGCACGTGTTCAATCGCTGGCAATGGACCGAAGCCGACTTCGACGTCAACGGCACGGCCACCCGGCTGCCCATCGACGGGCTGTCGGTGCGCTACGGCGACGGCGCCGACGCTGCGCGCAAGGCGCGCATGACCACCAGCGGCGGCTACCAGGTGCTGGACCGCAAGAAGGTCTACATCGCGCCGACCCAGCGCAACAACGCCAGCGTGACCTACTACAGCGCGGTGGGCACGCTGGTGGAGCTGTCCGTGCATGCGGCCAGCGGCAAGGTGGAAATCCTCAGCCATCACTCCATCATGGAATGCGGCTCGCAATTGTCGCCGGCGCTGGTGTCCGGGCAATTGCAGGGCGGCATCGCCATGGGCATCGGCCATGCGCTGCACGAGTTCCTGCCGCTGTACGAGGACGGGCCCGGCAACGGCACCTGGAACTTCAACCGCTACCCGTTGCCGCGCGCCAGCGACGTGGCCGTATGGACACAAACCGGGACGGTCCTGCCGCCCGTATCCGAAACCGATCCGCCCAAGGGCATCGCCGAAGTGGTGATGATTCCGGTGGTGGGCGCCATCGTCAACGGCATCGCGCATGCCATCGGCCATCGCTTCACCGCCCTGCCGGTCAGCGCCGAAAAGATTCAGGAGATCCTGGCATGAGCCTCGCCACCCAACCGCTTTCCCTCAATATCAACGGCAAGGACGTTGGCCCCATCGATGTGCCGGAAGGCCTGATGATGATCGACTTCCTGCACGAGTACCTGGCGCTCACCGGGTCGCGCCTAGGCTGCGGCCAGGGTATCTGCCACGCCTGCGTGGTGATCCACGACAAGGCCGACGGCACCAGCGAGGAAGTGCGCGCCTGCATCACCGGCGCGCATTACTTCCAGGGCAAGAAGGTGCGCACGGTGGAGGGCCACGCCAGGCGCAACGACAAGGGCGAGGTGGTGGAGCTGTCGCCCGTGCAGCAGAAGTTCCTGGAGCACTTCAGCTTCCAGTGCGGCTACTGTACGCCCGGCTTTGTCAACGGCGCGACCATCCTGGTGGAGCGCCTGAAGCGCCAGCCGGTGGCCAGAGGCAAGGTGGATGAGACCATCACCGCGGCGCTCAACGACCATATCTGCCGCTGCACCGGCTATGTGCGCTACTTCGAAGCCGTCAAGGACGTGGTGGTCAACACTCCGGGCCTGGTAAAGGAAGACAAGTGATGATGAGTATGATGAGCCAGCCCAACTTCCTCCGACACGCGCGCACCACGCTGGCGACCCTGGCCGCGCTAGGCGCTGCCATGCTGGCCGGCTGCGGCGACCACGCCGCCCCGATCGACACCGCCGCCGACCAGCAGCCCGCCACCCAGCTCTCGCCCGCCGACCAGATCGCGCGCGGGCGCTACCTGGTGCGCGCCGCCGATTGCGCCGCCTGCCATACCAGCGCCCAGGGCGCGCCGTTTGCCGGCGGCGTGGAACTGGCCTCGCCGTTCGGCACCTTCTACGGCACCAACATCACGCCGGACAAGGACCACGGCATCGGCAAGTGGAGCGCCGACGATTTCTACAAGGCGCTGCATGATGGCGTCACGCCGGACAAGCACCTCTACCCCGCCATGCCGTATACCTCGTACCGCGGCCTGTCGCGCGGCGACACCGATGCGATGTACGCCTACCTGATGCGGCTAAAGCCAGCCGCCGTGGCCAACCGGCTGCACGACCTCAGCTTCCCGTACAACATGCGCGTGGCGCTGATCGGCTGGAACCTGCTGTTCCTGAAGGACCAGTTGCCCGATGCCTCCACCGGCCAGACCCCGGCCTGGCAGCGCGGCCGCTACCTGTCCAACGCGCTGGGCCACTGCGCCGAATGCCACACGCCACGCGCCACGTTCGGCCGCCTGGACGCGGCCAGGCCATTAGCCGGCGCCGCGCTCGGCCGCGTGGCCGCGCCGGACATCACACCGGCGGGCCTGGCCGCGCGCGGCTGGACGGGCGCCGACCTGCAGACCTTCTTCGCCACCGGCATGGCGCCACAGGGTTCGGCCTACGGCGAGATGTTCCCCGTGGTCCATCTCAGCAGCCAGTACCTGAACAAGGCCGACCTCACCGCCATGTCCACCTACCTGCTGGGCGACCATCCGCCGCAGCCCCAGCCAGTGAAGCCGGCCAGCGCGGACGCAGCGCAGCTCAAGCCTGGCCGCCAGCAATACCTGGCCGTCTGCGCCGGCTGCCATGGCCGCGAGGGCGAAGGCAAGCCACATGTGGCGGTGGCGATGCTGGGCAACTCCACCGTGCGCAACGCCGATCCGCATAACCTGATCGTGTCCATGCTCGACGGCATCGAAGCGCAGAAATTCCCTGGGCTGGAGAGCATGCAGGACATGCCCGGCTTTGCGTCGCGCCTGAGCGACGCGGAGCTGGCGGACCTGGCCAACTACCTGCGGGCGAGCTACGGCGGACAACCCGGCGATGTGAGCGCGGACAAGGTGAAGGCCCTGCGCGTGGAGGCAGGCAAGKGGCATTGAGGCAGCGCGATGGACGCGCGGCCCGCTCGACGCGGGCCAGCGCGCTGCGCTGCTTTCCCATCGCCGAGCGTTGCCGGGTTCACCGGGCGTTGCACACCGAATGGATGGTCAAGACTGACAGCGCGCAAGGAGGCGGATAGGCACTCAAGCGCCGTCGAGGAAAGGATTGCGCTGGCCAAGACGCGTTCCGAGCGCATCGGGAGCCAGGCTCATGCTGGCGGGGTCCATTGCCGGGCCTGGGCTGCGGGCCAGCGTCGGGTCAGCTGGTGCGGGCGCCATGCCCGCCTGCGCCGGTTGTTCAGCCCCCTGCGCATAGGCATCGCGCGCGGCTGGCAGCGCCTCCTGGGCCGACGGCGCTGCCGCCGGCATGCTTTGCATCGGTTGGGCGGATGGAACCGACTGGGTGGATTGCATTGGCTGAGTGGATTGCATCGGCTGGGTCGGCTGAAGGGGCTGGGCCTGCTGCGCGAATAGCGGATAGGACGCGATCATTGCGCCAGCCATCAACAAGGATTTCGCCAGATGTTGCTTCATTCGTGTACCTCCAAAAAACGCCTTCAGGCATGGGAAGGGCCACTGTAGCGCCGAGGCACCTGACATTCTGTTCGATTTTGCAACAGTCATTTACCAGCCTTGCCATCGACGCGAAGGCCCGTTAAGTGCGCGCGCGCTCGATCGTTGTGCTGCCACCAGAGGGCTGGGACGAGACGGGCTGGTGTGCCGAGAGCTTTCTGATCCTCTACACGGCTGACCGCTTGCAAGGCGGCTCTCCGTCGCGATAGACCCCCAACCTGCTCCCTAAACCAGCAACGCCCTCTTATTTTCCAGAAACGCCCAATCGTCGGCATCCGGCAGCGGCCCGTCCCCGATTTTCACCACCGGCCACTTCCTCGCCAACTTGTCATTGAGTTCTACGAAGCCGAGCTCCTCCTCCGTCAAGTCATAGTCATTCTTGATGGCATTGACCGGGCACACCAGGGTGCAGATCGTGCAATTCAGGCAGACCGACGGGTCGATCACCATAAAGTTCGGCCCCTGATGGAACGCATGCACGGGGCAGACTTCCGCGCAATCTCCATAGCGGCAGTTGATGCAAGCTTCAGTGACGACGCAAGCCATGGCTACTCCAATGACAAATCCCGGAGCACCGCGCCCCGGGGATAGGACGCCGGTAATTTCAGGAGGCCTTGCGGAAGCCGGCCGTGCCAAAGAAGACATTCGGCTTGCGATAAACCGCGAACAGCAGGCAGCCCTCGTCGGAACGGGTTTCGTGCAACGAACCGGGCTGGCGCCAGACAAACTGGCCGGCACGGCAGATCCCGTCGTGATCGTAGAACGATCCCTCGAGCACATAGCTTTGCTCGATCTCCGGATGCTTGTGGAATGGCAGCACCGCGCCCGGCTCCCACTTGAGGAGCACGGTCATTTCGCCGGCGGCGTCGTTGCGATACAGGACTTTCATCGAGATCTTCTCGAACTGGGAGGGCTCCCATTCGAGGGTGTCTGGATCGACATAGACCGAGCCGCCGGGGGTCGGCTCCAGTTTGCCCTTCAAACGTTCGCTGAAGTGTTGATTCTCAATCACGGCAGTCTCCTCTGGACAGTGCAGGTAAGTGCA
The DNA here is from genome assembly GCF_056398045.1 of Cupriavidus sp. 05L411. Lineage (NCBI taxonomy): Bacteria > Pseudomonadati > Pseudomonadota > Betaproteobacteria > Burkholderiales > Burkholderiaceae > Cupriavidus > Cupriavidus sp. 05L411. The sequence goes on from NZ_JBFTOQ010000020.1 coordinate 54,275, forward strand.
AGCGTGCAAACAAGATGCGCTGCACGGAAACCAATTTATCTCACAGTTTCATTTTGGTCAACTTCGTTTCAATTTATCTTAATTTTGTGAATTTATAGCCTCTTTAGTTTCCTTGTTTACCCTACCATGCTTGAAAATGTTTCCCAATTGGCTACCATGAACACGCAGTCCTCGCGAGATTGCGCCCCCGAAGCCATGACAAGCAGGAAAACAGGAGACAGGAGACACCGATGGATGCATACACAAACACGGAGGGTGCCGCGGGTTTGGCCGACACCGCGCACCGATCCAGCAGCAGGGACAGCATGAGCAAGGTGGTGACGGCCAGCGTCATCGGCACCATGGTCGAGTGGTACGACTTTTTGCTCTATGGCACAGCCGCCGCGCTGGTGTTCAACAAGCTGTTCTTTCCGTCGCTAGACCCGTTGATGGGGACCATGGCCGCGCTGGGATCCTTTGCCGTTGGCTTTATCGCGCGCCCTCTGGGCGGTGTCGTATTCGGTCACTTCGGTGACAAGGTCGGCCGCAAGACCATGCTGATGACGACGATGTTCCTCATGGGCGGCGGCACGTTCGCCATTGGCTTGCTCCCCACCTACGGCCAGATCGGCATCTGGGCGCCGGTACTGCTGATCTTGCTGCGCGTGATCCAGGGTATCGGCATCGGCGGGGAGTGGGGCGGCGCGGCGCTGATGGTGATCGAGCATGCGCCGAAAGACAAGCGCGGCTTCTATGGGAGCCTGGTGCAGATGGGATTCCCACTGGGCATGCTTGCCTCTACCGGCATCTTTGCCTACCTGAGCAGGATGGCAGATGCCGACTTCCTGGCGTGGGGCTGGCGCGTTCCGTTCCTGCTGAGCGCCATCCTTGTCTTCCTGGGCTTTTATATCCGCTTGAAGGTCTCGGAATCGCCGGTCTTTGCCGCAGCGGCGCAAGAGAAGGAGCCACCGAAGATCCCGCTGTTCGAGGTGCTGACCAAGCACCGCCGCAACCTCATCATCAGCATTGGATTGAAAGTCTGCGAAGTTGCCTGGGTTTATATCCTCACCGTGTTCGTCGTCGTGTACGGGACCACGGTACTGAAAATTCCCAAGACGGTCATTTTGGACGGCGTGCTGCTTGGTGCCGCTCTGGAACTGCTGACGATCCCGTTGTTCGGCCATCTGTCGGATCGCTGGGGCCGGCGTCCGCTGTATTTCCTGGGATCCCTTTTCACCATCGCGGCGGCCTATCCGCTATTCATGTGCATCCAGACAGGCAATCCCGTGATCATCGCGCTGGCCGTGGCAGTTTGCATGAACCTGGGCCACGGCTCCATGTACGGTCCGCAAGCCGCCCTGCTTCCCGAACTGTTCGGCACCAAGGTACGCTACAGCGGGGCATCGCTGGGGTGCCAGGTGGCGGCGGGCATCGGGGGCGGCCTTGCGCCCATGCTGGCGACCGCCCTGCTGGCCAGGCAAGGACATTTCTTTGGCGTGGCCATCATGATTGCCGTGCTCGGCCTCGTTACCCTGATCGCTACCGCGGCCAGCACTGAAACCTATCGGGACAATCTGTACGAATCCTGACGGAAGGCTGCTTGCGGTGCCGTCGCCTTCCCGGCGCAAGGGCGGCGCGAGCGGCGCCAAAACGGCCTGGGCAACAGACGCCGCGCAACAAGGCTTACAATTCCAACCGGGAAACTTGCCCAAGTTTCCCATTCCCCTACCAGACGGGCGAACGGAACTTGCAAGCCATGACGGCAAAAAAACTCGATAAAACACTGCTCGCATCACGGCAGAAACAAGCCGCTCAGGAAGTGAGCACGGCGCCGATAGATGATGAAGAAGCCGTCTGCCTGCGCCTGCGCACAGCACGCATCGAGCACGGCCTCACGCTTGAAGCCCTTGCGGAGCTATCCGGATTCACAAAAGGCTATCTATCCAAGATCGAGAATGGGAAAAAGGCACCGCCAATTGGTTCGCTGGCTCGCATCGCACGCGCCATGGGCATGGAGCTGAGCTATTTCTTTGTCGACGCGGATGCCGCGGACGCAGTCTCACCCGAAAGTGCCGACGCTCCCGTCTCCGTGGTACATCATTGGGAGCGCAAACCCGTGTTTCGCGGCGGCAGCGCCTACGGGTACGATTATGTGAGCCTGGCGCACAAGAAGCAGCGCAAGCACATGGATCCCTTCATGTTTACCTTCCCCTCCGAGATAAATCTCGACTTCTTCTTCGAGCATGAGGGAGAGGAATTCGTCTTTCTTCTGTCGGGGAAAGTCGAATTCGAGTTCAAAGTCAAAGGCAAGCTTCAACGCTGCATCCTGGAAGCGGGCGACAGCCTTTACTTCGAGTCCAGCACGCCGCATCGAGGCCGCGCCCTGGAGGGCGATGCACAGGCAGTGGTGGTTGTGATGGAGCCTGCCGAGCCAGACCCCAAGTGATACGCAGCAAAACGTCAGGTGTGCGAAGGAAAAAGTTTCCTATTAGGAAATATTGTCATAAGATTGGGAAACAATCCACTCGGAGACAACACCATGCGTGTCGCAGTCGTTTTGTATGAACACATTGAACCCATCGAACTCGCTGTCATCGGGACGCTATCGATGGCGAAACGCGTGGCGCAGACGCTCTCGTACTTCACCGCTTCAGAGCATGGCGGCATGGTCCAGTTGCAGAACGGCCTGCGCGTCGAAACCGACTATGCGTTCGCCGATGCGCCGCCGGCGGATGTCGTGATCGTGACCGGCGGCCCGGGCTGGCGCGAGCAGGTGCATAACGATGGCATGCTTTCGTTTATCCGCCAGCGCCACGCCAGCGGCGAGCGCGTGGCGAGCGTATGCACGGGCGCCATGATCCTCGGGGCCTCCGGCTTGCTCGAAGGCAAGACCGCCACGACAAAGTTTGCCGTCACCGGACCCGAGGAATGCCCGGTCACCACCCTGGCCAGACTACATCCGGACACGCAAGCCGTCCACGCGCTGGTGGTCGACGAGGGCGATGTCATTACCGGCGGCGGCGTGACGCTCGGCATTGACCTGACGCTCTACCTCCTTGAGCGGCACCTCGGCTCCGAAGTAAGCCACGAGACGGCCCGCATCATGGAGTATGACGCGGCGCAGGACGCCAACCGGCGGCGCTTGCGGACGCTCAGGCATGCTGCCTGACCAGCTGCTTCCCAGCGCGCAGCAGCCGTGGGAATAGACACGGTTACGCACAGCCCTTTACCTGCATCGGCATCGGCACATCCTCCTTGGCGTAATCCATTGCGACAGTGCCGAGTTTTGTTGGACCGATGCCGCCTCCGGTATAGTCTGCGCGTTCAATTTCGGCGGAGAGATAGCATGGCTGAGGCAAAGGTGCGGGTGTCGCATGTTGCTGTTCCTGGCAACCTGAGTGTTTTGAAACTCAAATCGTATCTCCGGACTGCGTTTGCCGATGCGGCCAAGACGAAACGTGAGGAGGAGGTCCTGCTGGTCAAGGTGCTTGTCCCTCTCCCGCTCGGCTTGCGTGCGGGGGAAAAGTTCTTTGACAAGGTGCTGCAGGGCATGATCGACAAAGATCCGCGTGTTACCCGCGTCTCGGTTGAGTTCGTCGATGGCGAAGTCACGCCCCAGGCGATTGACGCCAGCATGGCGCGGATCCAGAAGGAGCTGGACGAGTTCGGGCACTTGCTGGATGAGCCCTCAGCGGATGTGGGCCGGGATTGATCCACGCTGCGCGTAGCAGGCTCGGCTGTTGACGCACATGGGGCCATTTGATGGGGCCGTTTGATGGCCCGGTCTCGATGACTCGCCCCCTCCCGCTTCATCGCCATCCTCTGCCTGCCGCGGCCTGCGCACCTTTGCTGTGCAAGCCGGACAGGAGGCTATCGCGCAGGCGCTGCCTTAACGCGCCCAAGGCGCATCCACCTCCGTCCTCACGCCATAGCGCTCCAGCCCCTTGGCATGCAGCGCAGGAGAAATCGACCGCAGCGCGGCGATCGCCACGTGGTAGCGGTCGATCTCGAAGAAGCGGCGCAGCGCGGCGCGCGTATCGCTGCGCCCGAAGCCGTCCGTGCCAAGCGCGGTGAACGGTGCGCGCAGGTACGAGGCGATGAGCTGCGCATAGGCCCGCACGTAGTCGGTGGCGGCGATGACCGGGGTAGCGCCCGGCAGCGAGCGCTGCAAATGGCTTTGCGTTTCGCCGCCGCTGGCGAACAGGCTGGCGCGCTCGCATTCGCGGGCGTCCCTGGCGAGCTCGGAGAAGCTGGTCACGCTCCAGATCTCAGACTTGATATCCCAGTCGCTTGCCAGCAGGTCCGCGGCGGCGATGACTTCGCGCAGGATGGCGCCCGAGCCGAGCAGCCTCACGCTGGTGGCAGCGCCTTCGGGGCCGCGCACACCGAAAAGGTACATGCCCTTGATCACGTCGTCGTGCGCGTCCTCGCGCAGCGGTGCCTGCACGTAGTTCTCGTTGTTGACGGTCAGGTAGTAGAACTCGTCGCGCTGCGCCTCCAGCATGCTGCGCGCGCCGTGGTGGATGATGACCGCGGCTTCGCTGGCGAAGGCCGGATCGTAGGCGCGGCAGTTCGGCACCGTGGCGGCAATCAGCTGGCTGGTGCCATCCTGGTGCTGCAGGCCTTCGCCGGCAAGCGTGGTGCGCCCGGCGGTGGCGCCGATCAGGAAGCCGCGCGCGCGCTGGTCCGCCGCCGCCCAGATCAGGTCGCCGACGCGCTGGAAGCCGAACATCGAGTAGTAGATATAGAACGGCAACATGGCGACGCCGCTCACGCTGTATGACGTTGCCGCGGCCGTCCACGACGCCAGCGCGCCGGCTTCGGTGATGCCTTCTTCCAGCAGTTGCCCTTGCTGGCTCTCCTTGTAGTACAGCATCGAGCCGGCATCTTCCGGCTCGTAGAGCTGCCCTACCGGCGAGTAGATGCCGATCTGCCGGAACAGGTTGGCCATGCCGAAGGTGCGCGCCTCGTCGGCCACGATGGGCACCACGCGCGGGCCGATGTCCTTGTCCTTGATCAGGTTGGTGAACAGGCGCACCACGCCCGTGGTGGTGGAGACGGCGCGCTCGTCCGGCTCCATGGCGAAGCGGCCATACTGCATCAGGTCGGGCATGCGCAGCGCGGGCGCGGTGCGCGCGCGGGCTGGCAGGTAGCCGCCCAGCGCTTGCCGGCGTGCATGGAGGTAGGTCATCTCCGGGCTGTCGTCGGCCGGCTTGTAGAAGCGCAGCTCCGCCACGGCATCGTCGTCCAGCGGCAGCGCAAAGCGGTCGCGGAAGGCACGCAGCGCGTCGATATCGAGCTTCTTCTGCTGGTGCGCCGTCATGCGGGATTCGCCCGCTTCGCCCATGCCGTAGCCCTTCTTGGTCTTGGCGAGGATCACGGTGGGCTTGCCCTTGTGCGCCTGCGCATCCTGGAATGCGGCGTACAGCTTGCGAAAGTCATGGCCGCCCCGGCGCAGCGCATCGATATCCGCGCTGCTCATGCTGGCGACCAGCGCCTTGAGCTCGGGGTCCGTGTTGAAGAAGTGGGCCAGGTTGTAGTCGCCATCCTTGGCCCCGAGGTTCTGGTACTCGCCGTCCACCATCGCAGCAAAGCGCCGCAGCAGCGCGTGATTGGTGTCGCGCGCAAACAGCGCATCCCACTCGGAACCCCAGACCACCTTGACGACGTGCCAGCCGGCGCCGCCAAACAGCGCCTCCAGCTCATGGATCACCTGGCCGTTGCCGCGCACCGGGCCATCGAGCCGCTGCAAGTTGCAGTTGATGACGAAGGTGAGGTTGTCGAGCTTCTCGCGCGCCGCCAGCGAGAGCGCGGCAAGCGACTCCGGCTCGTCCATCTCGCCGTCCCCGAACACGCCCCACACGCGCCGCGCAACGGTATCGGCAATGCCGCGATGCCCGAGATAGCGCAGGAAGCGGGCCTGGTAGATGGCGCTGATCGGGCCGATGCCCATGGAGCCGGTCGGGAATTGCCAGAAATCCGGCATCAGCCAGGGATGCGGATAGGAGGAGAGGCCGCCGCCGCCGGTTTCCTGCCGGTAGCTCGCCAGTTGGGACTCGGACAGCCGTCCCTCCAGGAAGGCGCGTGCATAGACGCCCGGCGCGGAATGCGGCTGGAAGTAGACCAGGTCGCCCTTGTGGTCCCCATCGTCGGCGCGGAAGAAGTGATTGAAACCCACCTCGAAGATCTCGGCGGCGGAGGCATAGCTGGCAAGGTGGCCGCCAAGTTCGCCGTAGGCCTTGTTGGCGCGCACCACCATGGCCAGCGCGTTCCAGCGGATGATCGAGGTCAGCCGCTGCTCCATGGCAAGGTCGCCGGGATAGCGCGGCTGCTCGCCTACGCCGATGCTGTTCTGGTAGGCCGAGTACGGATGCGCCCGTTCGCCAAGGCCGAGATGGCTGGCATGCTCGGCAAGGCGCTCCAGCAGGAAGCGCGCACGCGGCGCGCCGCCGGTGCGAAAGACGCCGGCCAGGGCGTCGAGCCATTCGCCGGTTTCCTCAACGTCGGGGTCGTGCCCTTCGCCAGGGGCAATCTGGATGGCGGCTGTCTTTGGCAGGGCACGCATTGCGGTCTCCGTGGGCTTTGTTCTTCTCTATTGGATTGTAGGGAGGAGACCGCGGCAGAAGCTGCCGAATTGGCAGGCGAAGCCGGCCGCCGGCAGCGTAGCGTGCTGCGGCTGGGCGGCTGGCGGCGCAACGTGCTGTGGGGACGGGCACGCCGGCTGCAAGTGGTGGCAGATGGGCTTGGCGTATCGCCGGCGTGCCTATCGATTGCCCGGGCGCGGCAAAAACCGGCGGGGACGATGATCATGCCGGGTGCTTCCAGCGTGGCTCAACGCAAAGCGCGCCTGATGAGGCGGGTATTCAGCGCCCTCAAACTGCAGCAAGTGGGACTGACCGGACCTGATGCATCCGGTGCAGTTGCCCGAAAATTACTTCGCCGTCGGCATGGCGAACTCGGCGCCCTTGCCGATGCTGTCGGGCCAGCGCTGCATGACCGACTTCTGCTTGGTGTAGAAGCGCACGCCTTCCTCGCCATACGCGTGGGTATCGCCAAACAGGCTGCGCTTCCATCCGCCAAAGCCGTGCCAGGCCATCGGCACCGGGATAGGCACATTGATGCCGACCATGCCGACCTGGATGCGCCGCGCAAACTCACGCGCCACGCCGCCGTCGCTGGTGTAGCAGGCCACGCCGTTGCCGAACTCATGGTCGTTGACCAGTTGCACGGCCTGGGCAAAATCCTTCACGCGTACGCAGCCCAGCACCGGGCCGAAGATTTCTTCCTTGTAGATGCGCATGGCGGGGGTCACGTTGTCAAACAAAGTGCCGCCCGTGAAGAAGCCCGCTTCATGGCCGGGCACGCGGCAATCGCGGCCGTCCACCACCAGCGTGGCGCCTTCCTCCACGCCGAGGCCGACGTAGCCTTCGATCCGCTCCAGGGCCTGGCGCGTGACGATGGGGCCCATCTCGGCCTCGGCGTCCATGCCATTGCCGATCACCAGTGCCTTCACGCGCTCGGCCAGCAGCGGGAGGATCTTGTCCGCGACATCGCCCACCAGCACGGCGATCGAGATCGCCATGCAGCGCTCGCCGGCCGAGCCGTAGCCGGCGCCGATCAGGGCGTCCACGGCTTGTTCGATGTCCGCGTCGGGCATGACCACCAGATGGTTCTTGGCGCCGCCGAGCGCCTGCACGCGCTTGCCGAAATGCGCCGAGCGCTCACTGATGTACTGGGCGATCGGGGTAGAGCCGACAAAGCTCACTGCCTTGACGTCGGGATGTTCGATCAGTGCGTCGACCACGACCTTGTCGCCCTGCACCACGTTGAACACGCCGGCCGGCAAGCCGGCTTCGGTCAGCAGATCCGCCATGAACAGGCTGGCGCTGGGATCGCGCTCGCTGGGCTTGAGCACGAAGGTGTTGCCGGCCGCCAGCGCGATCGGGAACATCCAGCACGGGACCATGCAGGGGAAGTTGAACGGCGTGATCCCAACCACCACGCCCAGCGGCTGGCGCAGCGTCCAGTTGTCCATGCCCGTGCTGACCTGGTCCGTGTAGTCGCCCTTGAGCAACTGGGGGATGCCGCAGGCAAACTCGATGATGTCGATGCCCCGGGAGACTTCGCCCTGCGCGTCGGAAAAGACCTTGCCGTGTTCCGCCGTGATCATCGCCGCGAGCGTGTCGCGATTCTGGTTCATCAGTTGCAGGAAGCGTTGCATGACCCGCGCGCGGCGGATCGGGGGCGTGTCCGCCCAGGCCGGAAAGGCCGCGGCCGCAGCGGCAACCGCGGTGCCGGCTTCGTCAACCGAGCCCAGCGCCACGGTGCGCGCGGCGGCGCCGGTGGCCGGATTGAAGACATCCTGCGTGCGTCCGCTGGCGCTGGCAACCCGGCTGCCGTTGATGTAGTGGCCGAGCTGGCCGCCTTCGGTGTATGCGATGGGAGTCTTCACGTTGCTGCCTTCAAGGAAAGAGAGGGAATGACTGGGAGAGAGGGATTAGCCAATGCGACGAGTGTAGTCACGGCCCCTTCCCCCATCAATGCCGCGCGGCTTGACTCATTGTTTAGCAAAGTAAACAATGCCGCGATGGAAGACGAAAATAAAGAACCCAACTGGGCGCACCTTTACTCGCTGGTCGTGCTGGGTGAGCTTGGCAGCTACACGGCCGCGGCCGTGCGCCTGGGCCTGAGCAAAGGGGCCATGAGCCAGCGCATCGCGGAGCTGGAGCGCAGCGCCGGGGTGCCGCTGGTGCAGCGGACCACCCGCAGCGTCCGGCTGACCGAAGCGGGCCAGCAACTCGCGGACACCACGCGCAACGCCTTCGCGGACATCGAGCGCAGTTTTGCAGGCGTGCGTGATCTTGCCGGCGAGCCGCGCGGCTTGCTGCGGGTCACGGCACCAGTGGCGCTGGGCCGGCAGCAGATCGTCCCGCGCATCCCAGCCTTTCTGAAGGCCTATCCGGAGGTGCGGATCGAGATGGAGTTTTCCGACAAGTTCACCGCGCTGGCGCAGGAAGGCTTCGACCTGGCAATCCGGCATGCCTCGGTAGCGCCGGATACGCATATCGCCTGGACGCTATGCCGCACGAACACGGTGCTGGTGGCAACGCGCAGCTACCTGAAGCGCCATGGCTCGCCCGAAACCCCGGAGGAACTGGCCGAGCATGCCTGTCTGCATTACTTCCGGCGGGGCGAATCGCCCACCTGGAGCTTCGAGCCGCTGCGCGGCGCCGCCCCCCGGCGCAGCGTGGCCATCCACGGCAGCTTTGCCRCCAACAACAGCGAGGCCCTGCGCGAGGCGGCGCTGGGCGGTCTGGGCATCGCCCTGCTGCCGGACTTCACCGCCCAGGCGGACGTGGCCGCCGGCAGGCTGGTCAAGGTCCTGCCCAACTGGCGCCCGGCGGGGGCCTTTGGCGACCACCTGTTCGCCATCCGCCCTTACAGCCCCTACCTGCCGCGCGCCGTGCGCGTGTTTGTGGACTACCTGCGCGAGACGCTGAAGGATGGCTTCACAATGGGCTGACGCCCAGCCTTACTGCAAGTTGCCCCAGCGCGGCACCGCCGGCTCCGCCGCCGCCCATTTCCAGCCCGCGGGCTGCCGGCAGGCGGTGGTCAGGAACCAGGCGCGCTGTTGCCTGGCGTCGTCGTCCACCGAGAACAGCGCCTCCCGGCATTCCGTCAGCGGCGTGCGGATGACGCGCACCACCCGCACCCAGCCATGCTCGTTGGCATAGGGCAAGGGGTGGCGGATTTCCCAGCGCTGCTGCGCATCGACCGGCATGGCGCCGATGGTGGCGGCGATGCTGTCCTGCTCCGCCTGCTGCCAGTTGCGCAAGACGTATTTGGCGCCGGCATCCGCGGCGGCACTGACGCCGATGGCCACGCCGGCGGCCAGGGCCGGGTTGCCGGTGACCGCGCCGGTCGCCACGCCGGCCACCGCGCCGGTCAGGTCGCCGACCGACGAGCAGCCGGTGGCCAGGGCGGCCGCAAGCACGGGCACGATGACCCGCAACCGGTGCGGGCCGCTCATTGCAGCGCCCCCCAGCGCTCGGTGGCCGGCTCCGCCGACGCCCACTTCCACGCCTGGCCGTCCCGGCAGATCGCCGCGATATAGAACGCGCTGGATTTCGCTTCGTCGTCCACCGAGAACACGATTTCCTTGCACTGGAGGGACTTGCCGCCGATCTCCCGGCTGACCGTGACCCGGCCATGCTCCGCAGGCTCGAGCGGCACGGCGTGGTCGGTCTTCCAGTCCGCCACCGCATCCACCGCCAGCGGGCCGGCGGCCATGGCGATGCGGTCTTGCGCCGCCGCGTGGATTTTGCGTTGGCTGTACTGCAAGGCGGCCCTGGCGCCCGCTTGCACACCCAGGCCAATGCCGGTCGCCACCGCCGCGTTGTCGGTCAGCGCACCGGCAATACTGGCGCCGGCAATGCCCGCACCGGCCGCCGTGCCCTCGCTCAGCAAGGAACTGCAGCCCGTGGCGGATAAGCAAAGGGCAATCGCGGCGGCAAGCGCGGCCGGGCCGCGCAGGCCGGTCCCGGGCCGCGCGCGGAGGGAATCAGGAGTGATCATGGGGGATGGAAAATCGGGGAAGGCTATGCCCGGCATGCCCGGCGCATTCGCAAATGCGGGCCAGCATACGCGCGCGCACTTGCGTCGCAAAGCGCAGAAATGTCAAAGATTGTAAGAACGACAGCGTGCGCTGGATGCATCCGGTGAGCGGCGCATCCGCCCGGCGCGTCGCCGGCGCCGAATCGTCTGCCTTTATACTGCAGCATGGCCTACGATCTCACAGACAAACTCGTCATCGGCATCTCGTCCCGGGCGTTGTTCGACCTCGAGCACGAGAACGGCATCTATCAATCCGAGGGGGTGGCGTCCTACTCCGCCTACCAGCGCCAGCATGAGGACGAACCCCTGCTGCCGGGCACGGCCTTTCCGCTGGTGCAGGCGCTGCTCGGACTTAATCACCTGATCCCGGACCGAAGGCTGGTCGAGGTCGTGGTGATCTCGCGCAATTCGCCGGACACCGGGCTGCGCGCGTTCAACGCCATCGAGACCCACCGGCTCGACATCACCCGCGCGGCATTCACCGGCGGCGAACCGATCTCGCGCTACCTGCAAGCCTTCAAGGTGGACCTGTTCCTCTCGCGCGAGGCCACCGACGTGCAGGCCGCCATCGACGGCGGCGTAGCCGCGGCCCAGCTGTACGCCGCGCCCGCCGACTATCACGCCCCCGCCGGCCAGATCCGTATTGCCTTCGACGGCGATGCCGTGCTGTTCTCGCCGGAGTCCGAGCAGATCTTCAAGCAAAAAGGGCTGGAAGCCTTCGTCCGGCATGAGCAGAAACACCGCCACAAGGCCATGGCCGAAGGGCCGTTCGCCAAGCTGCTGCTCCGCCTGGCGGAGATCCAGTCGCACTTCCCGCCCGGGCAATGCCCGGTGCGCATCGCCATCGTGACGGCGCGCAACAGCCCGGCGCACACACGGGTGGTGCATACCCTGCGCGCGTGGAACGTCAGCATCGATGAAGCCTTTTTCCTCGGCGGCTTGCCCAAGGATCAAGTGCTGCAGGCGTTCGGCGCGCATATGTTCTTCGACGACCAGGAAGGGCATGTGGAACTGGCGTCGGCGGTGGTGCCGTCGGGGCGGGTGCCTTACAAAGGTGGAGAACTGGGCGGCGGCAAACGCAGGCCCGCGCGCAAGCGCGCCAGGAACGACGACACCGATGCCGCCAGCCAGGCCGGCAACGCACCCGCCTCCGCCGCATGAAGACCTTCGTCCTTTACCTCATCACGGCCTGCGCGGAAATCCTGGGCTGCTATTTCCCCTACCTGTGGCTGCGCCAGGGTGCCAGCGCGTGGCTGCTGGTGCCAGGCGCGCTGTCGCTGGCGCTGTTCGCCTGGCTGCTGTCGCTGCACCCGGATGCTTCCGGGCGGGTCTATGCGGCCTATGGCGGCATTTATATTGCGGTGGCTATTCTGTGGCTCTGGCTGGTGGATGGGGTGAAGCCTAGCCACTGGGATCTGGCGGGGGTGGCGGTGGCGATCGCCGGGATGGCGATGATTGTCTTTCAGCCGCGTTGAAGCGGCGCGGAGCGTGATGGGGCGCTTGCGCTACGGCTAGCGCCCGCCCTCCCGATCCGCGCCCAGCCAACCATTGCGCCCGCGCCGCTCAGGCCGCGACCCGCGCCGCCGCCCCGCGATACTGCGCCAGCAGCGCCACCCGCCGCGCCGCCGCCTTTTCCATATTGGCTTGCTTGACATGACCGAAGCCGCGGATGTCGTCGGGCAGGCTCGCCAGCGCTACCGCCGTATCCAGCCGGTCCGCATTCAGCGTCGCGCCGAACTCCTCCGCCATCGCGATGTAGTCCTCGATCAGCTTGCGTTCCGCGCGCCGCTCGGCGGTCTTGCCGAACACGTCGAAGGCGGTGCCACGCAAGCCCTTGGCGCGTGCCAGCAGACGGAAGGCGGTCAGCATGGCCGGGCCAAAGCGGCGCTTGACCAGGTGGCCATGCGAGTCCCGCTTGGCCAGCAGCGGGGGGGCCAGGTGGAAACTGAGCTGGTAGTCGCGGCCAGGTTCGCCTTCGAACTGCGCGCGCAGCTTGTCCAGGAAGGCGGGGTCGGCGTACAGGCGGGCGACTTCGTACTCGTCCTTGTAGGCCATCAGCTTGGCGAGGTTGCGCGCCACGGCTTCGGCGAGCGGCAAGCGCGGGTTGGCGCCCACGCGCTTCTCGGCAGCGCGCACGCTTTCGACCGCGGCGCGGTACCGGGCGGCGTACGCCGGGTTCTGGTAGGCCGTGAGCAGGGCTTCGCGCTGGCGGATGACGCTATCGAGCGTTTCCGGCATGGCCACTACCTGGGCACGCGGCGTGATCTGCAATTGCGCTGCGAGCGCAGCCTCGCCGTGATGCGCCAGATAGCGGCCCCAGTCGAAGGCCAGCAGGTTCTTCTCCACCGATACGCCGTTCAGCTCGATGGCGCGCACGAGGCTATCGCGCCGCAACGGGACCCAGCCCTTTTGCCAGGCAAAGCCCAGCAGCAGCGGGTTGGAGTAGATCGAATCTGCCAGCAGCTTCACGGCCCACGCATTGGCGTCGATAAAGGCGCAGGCGTCGCCGACGCTGGCGCGCAGGTCCAGCTCGGCCGAGGCGCCCGGGAATTTCCAGTTCGGGTTCTTGATGAAGTCTGCGGTAGGCGTATTGGCACTGTTGATGGCGGCTGCCGTCACGTCGATCCGGGTCTTGGACAAGACCTCGGGCGAGGCGGAGACGATCGCGTCGCAGCCGATCACCAGCCGTGCCTCGCCGGTGGCGATGCGGGTGGCGTGCAGCGCGGCCGGGGTCGGGGCGATCTGCACATGGCTGATCACCGCGCCGCCCTTCTGCGCCAGGCCGGCCATGTCGAGCACGGTCACGCCCTTTTGCTCCAGGTGGGCAGCCATGCCAAGCAGGCCGCCGATGGTGACCACGCCGGTGCCGCCAACGCCCGTTACCAGCACGCCGTAGGGCCGCTCCAGCGTGGGGAGCGCCGGCTGCGGCAGCGCGCTGAAATCGGCGAGCGCGCCCTTGCCGCCCGCCGCGGCCGGCTTGCGCACTTGTGCGCCCTCAGCCGTGACGAAGCTCGGGCAAAAGCCATTGACGCAGGAGAAGTCCTTGTTGCAGGAGGACTGGTTGATCTTGCGCTTGGTGCCCAGCGGCGTTTCCAGCGGCTCCACTGACAGGCAATTGGACTTGACCGAGCAATCGCCGCAGCCTTCGCAGACCGCGTCGTTGATGAACGCGCGCTTGGCGGGGTCGGCCATGGTGCCGCGCTTGCGGCGGCGGCGCTTYTCGGTGGCGCAGGTCTGGTCGTAGATCAGGATGGTGACGCCGGCGGTATCGCGCAGCTGGACCTGGATCTCATCGAGCTTGTCGCGGTGATGCACGGTCACGCTGGCGGGCAGCATGCCGCCGTCGCCGTATTTCTCGGGCTCGTCGGTGACCACCACGATCTTGCTGGCGCCTTCGGCCAGCACCTGGTGAGCGATCTGCGGCACCGTCAGCACGCCGTCCACCGGCTGGCCGCCGGTCATCGCCACGGCGTCGTTGAACAGGATCTTGTAGGTGATATTGGCCTTGGCCGCGATGGACGCGCGGACCGCCAGCAGTCCCGAGTGGAAATAGGTGCCGTCGCCCAGGTTGACGAATACATGCTTCTCGCCGGTGAAATGCATCTGCCCGGTCCACGCCACGCCCTCGCCGCCCATCTGGCTGAAGGTGTCGGTATTGCGGTCCATCCACATCGCCATATAGTGGCAGCCGATGCCGGCCAGCGCGCGCGAGCCTTCGGGCACGCGGGTGGAGGTGTTATGCGGGCAGCCCGAGCAGAACCAGGGCTTGCGCTCCACCGAGATGCGCGGGCGCGCGGCTTCGCGCTCCTTGGCCTCGATCAGCGCCACGCGCGCAGCGATGCGCTCGCGCACGTCGGTGGGCAGGTCGCTCTTTTCCAGCCGGGTGGCGATGGCCTTGGCGATCAGCGCAGGCGATAGCTCGTAGTGCGCGGGCAGCAGCCAGTTGCCGCGCGGCAACGACCATTCGCCGCCGTGGTTGCCGCGCTCGTCGAACTTGCCGTAGACCTTGGGGCGCACGTCGTCGCGCCAGTTGTAGAGTTCTTCCTTGAGCGCGTATTCGAGGATCTGGCGCTTTTCTTCCACCACCAGGATTTCTTCCAGGCCGGTGGCGAACTCGCGCGCGTCGTGTGCGTCCAGGGGCCACACGCAGCCCACCTTGAACACGCGGATGCCGATGCGCAGGCAGGTATCGTCGTCAAGGCCCAGGTCAGACAGCGCCTGGCGCACGTCGAGGTAGGCCTTGCCGGCGGTCATGATGCCGAAGCGCGCATTGGGCGAATCCAGCACCACGCGGTTGAGCTTGTTGGCGCGGATATAGGCCAGCGCCGCATACCATTTGTGGTCGAGCAGGCGGGCTTCCTGCGCCAGCGGCGGATCTGGCCAGCGGATATTGAGGCCGCCCTCGGGCATGGCGAAGTCCTCCGGCAGCACGATCTGCACGCGATCCGGGTCGACCTCCACCGAGGCGGTGGATTCCACCACGTCGGTCACGCATTTCATCGATACCCACAGGCCGGAGTAACGGCTCATGGCCCAGCCATGCAGGCCGTAGTCGAGGTACTCCTGCACATTGGACGGGTACAGCACCGGAATGCCGGAGGCCAGCAGCACATGCTCGGACTGGTGCGCCACCGAGGACGATTTGGCGGCGTGGTCGTCGCCCGCCAGCAGCAGCACGCCGCCGTGCTTGGCGGAGCCGGCCGAGTTGGCGTGCTTGAGCACGTCGATGGAGCGGTCCACCCCCGGGCCCTTGCCGTACCACATCGAGAACACACCATCGCGGGTCGCGTCCGGGAACAGGTTGACCTGCTGGGTGCCCCACACGGCGGTGGCGGCCAGGTCTTCGTTCACGCCGGGCTGGAACACCACGTCGCTGGCGGTCAGGTGTTTCTTGGCCTTCCACAGCGCCTGGTCCACGCCGCCCAGCGGGGAGCCGCGGTAGCCGGAGATAAAGCCCGCCGTATTCAGTCCGGCGGCAAGGTCGCGCGCCTTTTGCAGCATGGGCAGGCGCACCAGCGCCTGGGTGCCGCTGAGATACACGCGGCCTTTTGCCAGGGTGTATTTATCGTCAAGGGAAACCGACGCTAGCGCATCTTGCTGGGCTGAGGATAGGGGGGCATTCATCGATGCTGTCTCCGGGTGCTCTTGTGGGCTGTCACTGAGTGTAGGAAGGCTGGTCGATATCGTAAAATCATGAATTCAGAGAGCTGGTATCCGAAAAACGCATAGCGGAGTGGCATATGGCGAAAGAGCGGCGCGGGAAGGAAGACGGCGGGCAGCGCATCGCCAAGGAAATCACCCTGCGGCAGTTCCGTTATTTCGCCGCGGCGGCGGAGACCGGCCAGTTCTCCATGGCCGCCACCGCCGAGCATGTGTCGCAATCGGCCATTACCAATGCCGTGCTGATGCTGGAGCAGCAGCTTGGCGTGCGCCTCTTTGACCGCCTGCCGCACGGCGTGGCCCTGACGGCGGAGGGCCACCGGCTGCATCAGCGCGCCCGGCAGATCCTGGATGCCGTGCAGGACACGTTGCGCGAGCCGCGCTTCCAGGCGCACAACCTGAGCGGCACGGTGCGCCTGGCGGCTTCATACACGGTATTGGGCTACCTGCTGCCGGGCCTGCTGGCGCGGTTTCGCACCAACTATCCGGATATCGATTTCGACCTGCACGACATGGACCGCCCCGGCATCGAGCGCGCGGTGCTGGCCGGGGAGATCGAGCTTGGCATCGGGCTGYTGTCCAATATCGAGAGGCTGCAACGCTTTGCCCACCACACGCTGATCCGCTCGCGGCGCCAGCTATGGGCATCCCCGTCGCATCCCCTGCTGGCGTTGCCCAGGCTGACGCTGAAGGACATCGCGGCGCATCCCTACATCCTGCTGACGGTGGATGAAGGCGAGCGCTCCACGCTGCGCTACTGGCGCAGCAAGCGGCTGGCGCCATCGATCGCGTTTCGCACCAGTTCGATGGAAGGGCTGCGCGGGCTGGTGGCGCACAGCTTTGGCGTGACCGTGCTGTCCGACATGGTGTACCGCCCGTGGTCGCTGGAAGGCAAGCAGATCGAGGCGCGGCCGATCGCCGAAGGCGTGCCGGACATGGAACTGGGGCTGCTGTGGCAACCGGGGCGCAAGCTGGACAAGCCCGCCGATGCGCTGCGCGAGTTCCTGATCCATGCCAGCGGCAGCTAGGCGGCAATCCCCTGTGCCAAGGCGCCACACGCTGCTCCAGATTGGTACACCTTGGCGCACCGCGGCACACTGGAGGCCGCCTGCATAGCCCCCTGCTTGCCAGGTTTTACGTGGTTTCGCCGTTCTCGCTGCGCCGTGTCCGCCAGGCACAGCTTTTGCGGATGGATGCTTGTGCGCGAACAACGCGGCACGACAGACATCACGAGACGGAGACAGACATGAACATGGCGGAAATCGCCCAGCTGGGCGTTGCGTATCCCTACAAGGAACAGTACGAAAACTATATCGGCGGCGCCTGGGTGGCCCCGGCCGATGGCCAGTACTTTGAAGCGATCTCGCCGGTCACCGGCAAGCCCTTCACGCGCGTGCCGCGCTCCAACCAGAAGGACGTGGACGCCGCGCTGGACGCCGCGCACCGCGCCAAGGGCGCCTGGGGCCGTACCTCCACCACCGAGCGCGCCAACATCCTGAACCGCATCGCCGATCGCATCGAGGCCAACCTGGTCACGCTGGCGGTGGCCGAGACCATCGACAACGGCAAGCCCATCCGCGAAACCACGGCGGCCGACCTGCCGCTGGCGGTGGACCATTTCCGCTATTTCGCCGGCTGCATCCGTGCGCAGGAAGGCGGCATTTCCGAGATCGACCACGACACCGTGGCCTATCACTTCCATGAGCCCCTGGGCGTGGTCGGCCAGATCATCCCGTGGAATTTCCCGCTCCTGATGGCCACGTGGAAGCTCGCGCCCGCGCTGGCCGCCGGCAACTGCGTGGTGCTCAAGCCCGCGGAACAGACTCCGGCCTCGATCCTGGTGCTGATGGAAATCATCGGCGACCTGCTGCCGCCGGGCGTGCTCAATGTGATCAACGGCTTCGGCCTCGAGGCGGGCAAGCCGCTCGCCTCCAGCTCGCGCATCAGCAAGATCGCCTTYACCGGSGARACCACCACCGGCCGGCTGATCATGCAGTACGCCWSSCAGAACCTSATCCCGGTCACGCTGGAACTGGGTGGCAAGTCGCCCAACATCTTCTTCGAAGACGTGCTGTCCGCCGACGACGCCTACTTCGACAAGGCRSTGGAAGGYTTCGYCATGTTCGCGYTGAACCAGGGCGAGGTCTGCACCTGCCCGTCGCGCGCGCTGATCCAGGAGTCGATCTACGAGCGCTTCATGGAGCGCGCGCTCAAGCGCGTGGCGGCGATCAAGCAAGGCCACCCGCTCGACAAGGCCACCATGATCG
This sequence comes from Cupriavidus sp. 05L411, assembly GCF_056398045.1. Classification (NCBI taxonomy): domain Bacteria; kingdom Pseudomonadati; phylum Pseudomonadota; class Betaproteobacteria; order Burkholderiales; family Burkholderiaceae; genus Cupriavidus; species Cupriavidus sp. 05L411. Next base: position 72,295 of record NZ_JBFTOQ010000020.1, read on the forward strand.
GCGCGCAGGCTTCGCAGGAGCAGCTTGAGAAGATCCTGTCGTATATCGACCTGGGCAAGCAGGAAGGCGCGCAATGCCTGATCGGCGGAGAGCGCAACGCGCTGGGCGGCGACCTTGCGAGCGGCTACTACGTCAAGCCCACGGTGTTCTCCGGCCATAACAAGATGCGCATCTTCCAGGAAGAGATCTTTGGCCCTGTGGTGTCGGTGACCACGTTCAAGGACGAGGAGGAAGCGCTGGAAATCGCCAACGACACGCTCTACGGGCTAGGCGCCGGCGTATGGACGCGAGACGGCGCGCGCGCGCACCGCATGGGCCGCGGCATCCAGGCCGGCCGCGTGTGGACCAACTGCTATCACGCCTACCCGGCGCATGCGGCATTTGGCGGCTACAAGCAATCCGGCATCGGGCGCGAGAACCATCGCATGATGCTGGACCACTACCAGCAGACCAAGAACCTGCTGGTGAGCTACAGCCCGAACGCGCTCGGCTTCTTTTGATACAGCGCAAGAATGGGCGCTCGCGCCCATGACATGATCGACATGGCGCCCGCCCCCGCCGGCTTACCGCCGCGCGGCGCGGGCGTCCTTGCCAACAGAATCAGGAGTCGAGATGACAGCGATGATGAAAGCCGCCGTGGTGCGCGAGTTCGGCGCCCCGCTCACGATCGATGAAGTGCCCGTGCCGCAGCCCGGGCGCGGCCAGATCCAGGTCAAGATTGAAGCTTCCGGCGTATGCCACACCGACCTGCATGCCGCCGAAGGCGACTGGCCCGTCAAGCCGACCCTGCCCTTTATTCCCGGCCACGAAGGCGTGGGCTATGTCTCGGCGGTAGGCGCGGGCGTGAGCCGCGTGAAGGAAGGCGACCGCGTCGGCGTGCCCTGGCTGTATAGCGCCTGCGGCTACTGCGAGCACTGCCTGCAAGGCTGGGAAACCCTGTGCGAGAAGCAGCAAAACACCGGTTACTCGGTCAACGGCGGCTATGGCGAATACGTGGTAGCCGATCCTAACTACGTGGGGCTGCTGCCGGACAGCGTGGGCTTCGTGGAGATCGCGCCAATCCTTTGCGCGGGCGTGACCGTCTACAAGGGCTTGAAAGTGACCGACACGCGGCCCGGCCAATGGGTCGTGATCTCCGGCATCGGCGGGCTGGGCCATGTGGCGGTGCAATATGCGCGCGCCATGGGGCTGCGCGTGGCGGCGGTGGATATCGACGACAAGAAGCTCGAACTCGCCCGCAAGCTCGGCGCCGAGGTCACGGTCAATGCGCGCACCACCGATCCCGTGGCGTTCCTGCAGAAGGAAATCGGCGGCGCGCACGGCGCGCTGGTGACGGCGGTTTCGCCCAAGGCATTCGGCCAGGCGATCGGCATGGTCCGGCGCGGTGGCACGGTCGCGCTCAACGGCCTGCCGCCGGGAGACTTCCCCACCCCGATCTTCGACGTGGTGCTCAAGGGCATTACCATCCGCGGCTCCATCGTCGGCACCCGCAGCGACCTGCAGGAGTCGCTTGACTTCGCCGCGCATGGGGCGGTCAAGGCGACCGTGTCCACCGCGCCGCTGGAGAAGATCAACGAGATCTTCACGCGCATGCGCGCCGGCGATATCGAAGGCCGGGTCGTGATGGACTTTGCTGCTTGACGTTAGCTATCTGAAGTTGCCACCTGAAGGCAAGGAGCCGCCCGATGCCCGCCCCCCAGTCACCTGACGCCGTGCAGCGCGTCGTCGCCACGCCTGCCGCGCTGGCGCTGATCGAGCGCCTGCGCGCGCAGCACGGTGCGTTGATGTTCCACCAGTCGGGTGGCTGCTGCGACGGCAGCGCGCCGATGTGCTACCCGGACGGCGATCTGATCATTGGCGAGGCCGATGTCTGCCTCGGCGAGATCGGTGGCGCGAAGTTCTACATGACGCGCGCGCAGTTCGAGTACTGGCAGCACACACGGCTGGTGATCGACGTGGTGCCCGGATCGGGCGGGATGTTTTCGCTGGAAGGGCCGACCGGGTTGCGGTTCCTGACGCGCTCCGAATTGTTCAGCGATGAAGAGGCGGCGCGGCTGGAGCGGGAGCCGGCGCCGTGAAGCGCCGGCATGACGTGAAACCGGCGCTTTAGCCACGCTTTAGCCACGCTTTAGTCACGCTTTAGCCGCCGGTAAATCGTATTGCGCGACAGGCCAAGCTCGCGCGCGGCCAGGCTGACATTGCCGCCGTGGCGCGCCAGCGCCTGGTGGATCATGGCGGCTTCCCGATCGCGCAAGCGCTCGGGGGTACCGGCGGGCGTCACGGGCATCACCGGCGTCGGGGGCATGAAGGCTGGCGCGGCGTCCCTGTCCTGCGCGAACATCGGCTCGCACTCAAAATCCTCCGGCAGATGCTCCGCGCGAATCTCTTCTTCGCCTTCGGCCATGATGGCCGCCGTGCGCAGCACGTTGACCATCTGGCGCAGGTTGCCCGGCCAGGGATGGCGCTGAAAATGCGCCAGCACGTCCGCGGCAACGCGGGTTGGATGCGCGTCACCGTGCTCGCCATGCTCCGCCTGCGCGAGTTGCTGCGTCAGGATGCGCTCCACCAGCACCGGCAAGTCCGTGCGGTCGCGCAGCGCCGGCAGCGTCACCGATAGCGCATTGATGCGGTAGTACAGATCCTCGCGGAAGGTGCCTGCCTCGATCATCGCGCGCAGGTCGCGGTGGGTGGCGCAGATGATGCGCAAATCCACGGGAATCGCGTGGGCGCCGCCCAGCGGGGTCACCGCGCGCTCCTGCAGCACGCGCATCAGCCGCACCTGCTGCGCCAGCGGCATGTCGCCAATCTCGTCAAGGAACAAGGTGCCGCCGTGCGCCTGCACCAGCTTGCCCGGGCTGCCGCGCCGCCGCGCGCCGGTGAAGGCCCCGTCCTCGTAACCGAACAGCTCCGCCTCGATCAGGGACTCCGGGATCGACGCGCAATTCACGGCCACGAATGGCGCGGCGCCGCGTGGCGAATCGCGATGGATGGCGCGCGCCAGCCACTCCTTGCCAGTACCGGTGCGGCCCAGCACCAGGATGGGAATATCGCGCCCGCGCACCTTGTCGACCCGCTGCAGCACGGCGGCCATGCGGGCGTCCCCGGTATCGAGAGCGGCCAGCGCCGAGGTGGTTGCCGATTTGGGTGCACGCGCGGCCTGCGCGCGGCGCAGCGGCGCAAGCAGCGACATCCGCGCGAACACCAGCACACGGCTTGGCAGGGTCAGTGTCAACAACTGGCCCGACGCATCGACGCCCTGCTTGAGCGCGGTGCCCAGCGGCATGCCGAACAAGGCGGCAAAACTCTGGTGGTTCAGCGCATCGGGCGACAAGCCGAGCTGGAACAGCCCGCTACGGTTGGCCGCCAGAAAGGTGCCATCGGCCGCGAACGCCGCCATGCCTTCGAACAGCGTGCCGACGAACTCCGGCCGCGCGTGAAAGCGCACCAGCGCGGCATCGGTGAAATGCGTGGAAAACAGATGGTTCTCGATCATCTGCGCCGACATGCGCACCAGCGCCATGGTGTGCTTGTGGAAGCCGCGATGATCGCCGCTGACGTCGAGCGCCCCCAGCACCTGGCCAAACGGCCCGGAGATCGGCACGCAGGAACAGGTCAGTGTGCGGTTGGCGCGCAGGAAATGCTCGTCGGCATGGACCACTGCTGGCCGGGCCTCGGCCAGCGCCGTGCCGATGGCGTTGGTGCCCTTGCTCGACTCCGCCCACGAGACGCCCGGCGCCAAGGCCACGCGCCTGGCCCGGTCGGCAAAATCGCCGTCGCCCAGGCTGTGCAGGATCACGCCGCCGCTGTCGGTCAGCAGCACCATGCTCTCGGTATTGGCGATCTGCGCGTGCAGGGTTTCCATGACCGGCAGCGCGTGCTTGTACAGCATCTGGTTGGCGTCGACCAGTTCGTGCAGCGCGCGCATGCCCAGCGATTGATAGTCCGCCGCATGGGTGGCTTCGAGGCCGAAACTGGTGGAGCGCGCGTGCGCGCGGGCAATCAGGATGCGGCGCTCCGGATCGGCGTCCGGCGTTGCGGCGTGGCTGGCAAGCGTGCTGCTCATGGCGGCAGGTCTCCTGTTCTGGATCCCGGCGTGGCCGGGTCAGGCCGTCTTTCGTGCCGGCCTGTCTGGCGGCATGGCGACCTTGCCGCCAAACCTTATCACATGCCGGCCGCGCAACGCGCACGCACCACCCGGAAGTCGGGTGTAAAGTACACGATTGCCGCATGCGCGCTGCGCGCCCGGCCTCTCCCGTTTCACTCCCTCGAAAGGCGCACGATGAGCATTGTGATAGATCGCTTCGACCATATCGTCCTGAATGTGAAGGACGTGGAGACCAGCGCGGCGTGGTACGAGAGCGTGCTGGGCATGCGGCGCGAGGACTTCGAATCGCGCACCGGCAAGCGGGTCTCGGTGCGCTTCGGCCAGCAGAAGATCAACCTGCGCCCGATCGATACGGACACCGTGGCGTGGTTCACCGGCGTTCACCCGACCACCGGCAGCGACGATCTCTGCTTTATCACCCACAACACGCTGGAAAGCGTGATCGCGCACTGGATTGCGCACCATGTGCCGATCGAGGCAGGACCGGCGGCGCGCACCGGCGCGCTCGGCCCGATGACCTCGGTCTATTGCCGGGACCCGGACGGGAACCTGATCGAAGTGGCGGCCTATCCAGCACACTGAGCGCCGCAGGCGGCGCCCACCGGAATCAACGCTTGCCGTCGAGCAGGTCGTTCAGCACGTCGTCAAATGCCGCTTGCGCATCTTCCAGCGCCTGCAGCGACGCATCGAAGGTCTGCAGCGCCATCTTTGACGGCTTGCCGCTGCCCTGCGGCGCAAACTGCCCCTGCAGCGCGGTAAAGGCCACCTGCACCTGGCGGGTGGCGTTGACGACGCGCTCCATCGCCTGGGCTTCTTCCGCGCGGTTATCTACGTCGTTTTGCTGGTCTTTCTGGTCGTTTTGTTCGGTCATGCCCTTGGCTCCGTGCGCGGCCGCACCGGCCGCCGTTGATGTGAGGCGTATCGTACAAGAATCGGACAAGAACTTGCGCACGGGTTGCCCGGTCGAATGCCGTGCCCCCCCCCCGGAAAATGATCCGGGAGACGCCAGGAAACACCAAGAAACACCAGGAAACGCCCCCACGCATTGCGCTGTAAAGCCAGGCAGAACAAACCCTCCGAACCCATGCCACCCCATTCACGCAAGGCCCTCGCCGCCGTCCTGCTGACCGCAGGCGGCTTCACCTGCTACTGGACCTACCTCACGCTGAACCAGGACAGGCTGCTGTTCGACGCCCGCCGCCGCCCGCCGCGGGACCTGCCCGAGGGCATTTCCGCTTACTCGCACGAAGTGCCGGGCGGTTTCCTGCGCGGCTATGTCTACGGCGCCCAAGGCGTCCAGGACGCAGAAACCGGGGAAACCGTGCGAAACGCACAAACCGCGCGCGACCTGCTGTTCTACCTGCCAGGGCGCGGCGAGGATGTACTGGACACCATGCAATACCTGGCCTGGCTGCCGCCGGGCGTGGGCTTTGCCACCATGGACTACCGCGGCCTGGGCCACTCGGACGGCCAGCCCTCCGAGGCAGCCGCCGTGGCGGACGCCAGCCAGTTCCTGCTGCACCTGCGCCGCATGTTCCCCGGCACGCGCGTGCATGTGGTCGGCCGCAGCCTCGGCACCGGCGTAGCTATCCAGTTGGCGGACCTGCAGGATTTCGAGAGCCTGCAGCTGATCACGCCTTACGACTCCTTGCTGGAGATCGTGCGCAAGCGCTTCCCGCTGGTGCCGCTGCGGCAACTGATGCGCCATCACTTCGACTCGATCTCCCACTGCAAGAAGGTGGTGCAGAGCACCAAGGTGCTGCTGGCCGAGGTCGACGAGGTGGTGCCCCACGAATGCTCGGAGCGCCTGATCGCGGCCTGGCCCGGCCACGTAGCGCAGCAGATGATGCCGGGCACCAACCATTTCACCATCATCGAGCAGCCCGAGACCTGGCGCGCGCTGGCGGAGTTCGCACAGCAGGTGGGCCGGCCCGGCACCCGGCCGGTTGCGCCGGAAGTGCCCCGGGCCGATGGCGTGGAACCGGCAGCGGCGCAAGCCCCGGATGGCATGCCCGGCTTCCCGATCTTCGCCCCAAGGTAGAATGCGCGCATGAAAAGAGTCGTTGTAAAGGCAGCAAGCGTCACTCTGGCGCTGGCTGCAGCCTCCACCCTGTTAGTTGGGTTCGCCGCCGTGGTGAGCCTTCGTCAACTCCCCGCTGTCGATGCGCTGCGGGACTACCGCCCCGACCTGCCGCTGCGGATCTTTACCAGCGACAACGTGCTGATTGGCGAGTTTGGCACCGAGCACCGCGAATTCGTCCCGCTGGAGCGCATGCCCAAGCAGATGTCCAACGCGCTGCTGGCGGCGGAAGACGATCAGTTCTATCAGCACGCCGGCGTGGATATCCCCGGGATCTTCCGCGCCGCGCTCGCCAATATCGGCGAGGGCTACGCCCAGGGCGCCTCCACCATCACCATGCAGGTGGCGCGCAACTTCTACCTGTCGCGCGAGAAAACGCTCTCGCGCAAATGGTATGAAATCCTGCTGGCCTGGAAGATCGACCGCTCCCTGCCGAAAGACCGCATCCTCGAGCTGTACATGAACCAGGTCTACCTGGGCGAGCATGCCTATGGCTTTGGCAGCGCGGCGCAGGCGTACTTCGGCAAGCCGCTGGATGCGCTGTCGCTGGCGCAAACCGCGATGCTGGCCGGCCTGCCCAAGGCGCCGTCGACCATGAATCCCGTGGTCAATTTCCCGCGCGCCAAGCTGCGCCAGCAATATGTGCTGGGGCGCATGCAGGCGCTCGGCATGATCTCGCACCAGCAATACCAGGCGGCCCGCGCGGAAACGCTGAAGGTGGCCGGCTCGCATAACGGCCGCTTTGACGGGCACGCCGAGTACGTGGCGGAGCTGGCCCGCCAGCTCGCCTACGACCGCTTTGGCGAGGCCGCCTATACCCGCGGCCTCAATGTCTACACCACGGTATCGTCGGTGCGGCAAAGCCTGGCCTACGAGGCCGTGCACGCGGGCCTGGACCAGTATGGCAAGCGCCATGGCCAGCAAGCAGCGCCGCAGGCCGCGCTGGTCTCGCTGGACAGCAAATCGGGCGCCATCGAAGCCATGATCGGCGGCGCGGACTTTGCCACCAGCCGCTTCAACCATGCCACGCAGGCGCTGCGCCAGCCGGGCTCGACGTTCAAGCCGTTCATCTATTCCGCCGCGCTCGAGCGCGGCGTGTCGGCCACCACGCTGATCAACGATGCGCCGCTGGATGCCTCGTCGCGCTGGCAGCCGGGCAACGACGATGGCCGCTTCCTGGGCGCCGTGAGCGTGCGCCAGGCGCTGGCGGAGTCGCGCAACCTGCCTGCCATCCGGACCTTGCAGACAATCGGCATTCCCTATGCGGTTGACTATGCTGGCAAGTTCGGCTTCTCCGAGCAGCGCCTGCCGCGCTACCTGCCGATGGCCCTGGGCACCGGCACCACCACGCCGCTGCGGCTGGCCGCCGCCTATGGCGTCTTCGCCAGCGAAGGCTATCGCACCGAGCCCTACCTGATCGAGCGCATCAGCGACGGCGCGGGCAACGTGCTGTTTACCGCCGACAGCGAACCCCAGCCACACCGCGTGATTCCCGAGCGCAATGCCTATGTGATGAACAGCCTGCTGCGCAGCGTGGTGACCAGCGGCACCGGCGCAGGCCTGCAACGCTACCTGCGGCGCGCGGACGTGGCCGGCAAGACCGGCACCACCAACGATTCGGTCGATGGCTGGTTTGCCGGCTACGCATCTGGCATTGTCACGGTGGCGTGGATGGGGTTCGACGACAACCGCAGCCTGGGCCGGCACGAGTTCGGCGCCACCACGGCCCTGCCGATCTGGGCCAGTTACATGGAAGGCCGCCTGGCGGGCCAGCCCGAGGCGGAATTCGTTGCGCCCAAGAACCTCGTGCGCAACGGCGACGACTGGGTCTACCCGGAATACGCCGACGGCAGCCACGGCATTGCCGCGCTTGGCTTCCCGTCCGCGCCGGCGGACGCCGATCCGGGGGCGGCGACGGCACTGACCGACACTAGCGGCGGTGGTGGCACTAGCGGCACTAGCGGCACTACCGCCGCGACCGGTGCAACCAGCGCGACCGGCGTGACAAGCACCGCGGGCACCACCGGCGGCGCCGAGTCCGTCAGAGCGTTGAGCCCTGCTCCGGCCGGCGTGCCGCCCCGCGCATCGCAGCCCACAACCTGAACCACCACCCGCCCCTCGCAAGGCTCCGATGCAAATCTCCCAGTACAGCGGCCCCTTGATCTGGGCAGTGGCAGCCGCCACCACCGTTGGCGTCATCACACGGCCGTTCCGGCTGCCGGAAGCCTTCTGGGCGGTAGCTGGCGCCCTGCTGCTATGCGTCACCGGCCTGCTTGCCGTGCCCGATGCCATGGCCGCCGTGGCGCGCGGCTATGATGTCTACCTTTTTCTCGGCGGCATGATGCTGGTGTCGGAACTGGCGCGCAAGACCGGGCTGTTCGACCATGTAGCGGCCGTGGCGGTGCGCCAGGCCGGCGGATCGGCACGGCGGCTCTTCCTGCTGGTCTATGGCTTCGGCACCCTGGTCACCGTGTTCATGTCCAACGATGCCACCGCCGTGGTGCTCACGCCGGCGGTGCTGGCCGCCACCCGCGCCGCCAAGGTCAAGCATCCGCTGCCCTACCTGTACAGCTGCGCGTTCATCGCCAACGCCGCCAGCTTCGTGCTGCCGATCTCGAACCCCGCCAACCTGGTCATCTTCGGCGAGCACATGCCGTCGCTGATGGGCTGGCTGGCTCGCTTCACGCTGCCGTCGCTGGTGGCCATCGCGGCCACCTTCGCCGCGCTCTACTGGACCCAGCGCGACGCGCTGCGCGAGCGCATCGCGACCGAGGTGGCGGTGCCGCCGCTGTCGCTGGAGGCCAAGCTGACCGCCGCCGGCATTGTGGTCATGGGCCTGGTGCTGCTGACGGCCTCGCTGCTGGGCGCGGACCTGGGCTGGCCGACCTGCCTGGCCGGCGTGGCGACGCTGCTGCTGGTCTGCGCCTGCCGGCCCGGCTTGTGCCTGCCGGCGCTGCGCGAGATTTCCTGGGGCGTGCTGCCGCTGGTGGCAGGGCTGTTCGTGCTGGTGGCGGGCCTGGAGCAGACCGGCCTGATCGGCAAGCTCGCCCACTTCGTGCAGGCGCTGTCGCAACACTCGCCCACGGCCGGCGTCTGGGTAACCGGCGGCACGGTGGCGCTGGTGTCCAACGTGGTCAACAACCTGCCGGCCGGGCTGTTCGCGTCCTCGGCGCTGGCGGCCAGCCATGCCTCCACGCAGGTCACCGACGCGGTGCTGATCGGCATCGACCTCGGGCCCAACCTGTCGGTGACCGGCTCGCTGGCTACCCTGCTATGGCTGACCGCGCTGCGGCGCGAGGGCCATCACGTCGGCGCGCTGCAGTTCCTGCGCATCGGCGCGCTGGTGATGCCACTGGCGTTGGTGCCGGCCCTGGCCACGCTGCTGCTTTAGGCGCCGCCGGCCTCAGGCCGGATCAGGCGTGGGCTGCCCGGCACCTTGCCCGCTCTCTTGCTGCCGGTGAAATTGCGTGTGGCGGTACAGGCCGTAGATGCTGGTCGCGGTAAAGCCCAGTTGCTGCACGAACAGGCCGTACGTGCCGGTCACCAGGGCGAACACACTCCACACGATGTTGGAGCACAGATAAGCGATCCAGCCCCAGCGCGACGCCTTGTTGTGCAAGGCCACCAGCAAAGAGCCGCTCATCGCCAGCGCGCAGCCGGACCACTCCAGGCCATTGAGCAGATTGGGAATGTACTGTTGCGCCAGATCCATCGCGCTTGTCTCCTGATTGGGTTCAGATTTTTTTGTGTTCACATTTTGCATACAATGCAGGGCGAAGCTTAGCGTGACAGATCGGGCGGAGCAAGGGGTTTGCGGGGATAGTTGGCGCTGATGATGCGCTTGGCTTACTTGGTCAGGCAGATGACGATCACGATGACCCCGAAGCCAGCTAGGGTGAGCAGCAGGAAGGCAAGCATTCGACGGCAAATAGCGTTAGCGTATCTCCAGTATGGGGTGGCTGGCACGACACTGCCGTAGGGGGAATTCTGATTCGGGCGGGGTGATGTCCTACAGGGAGAGCGGCGGGATGCAGGGGGGCCTTGCATCCCGCGCCGTGGCTACTTGCTACTGCCGCGACAGGACCTGCGCCAGGGCTTCCAGTGCCAGTGGCTTGGTCAGGTGGGAATCAAAGCCGGCTGCCGCGCCCCGGGCCTTGTCGGCTTCCGAGGCGTAGCCGCTCAATGCCACCAGGCGGGTGCACGCGAAGGCGGGTAGCTCGCGCAGGTGTTGCGCAAGCTGGAAGCCGTCGATGCCTGGCAGGCCGATATCGATCAGCGCCACGTCGGGCGTGAACCCTTGCGCGATCTCCAGCGCGTCTTCGCCACTGACGGCAAGCTTGACCTCATGCCCGTCCATCTCCAGCAACATGCCTAGCGCCCGCAGGGCTTCGGTGTTGTCGTCCACCAGCAGGATGCGCATCGCCGCGAGCGTGCCTGCCTGCCCGACGTTGGGCGCCCCCGCATGGGCGCAGACCACGGGCAGGCGCGCCTGCACCGTCGTGCCCTGGCCCTTGCCATCGCTGTGCACCGTCACCGTGCCATTGTGCAGCTCCACCATGCGCTTGACGATGGCCAGCCCCACGCCAAGGCCGCCTTGCGATTCGCTTGCGTACTGGCTGAACATATCCAGCACATTGGGCAGGAACGCCGGATCGATGCCGATGCCATTGTCCTTGACGGTGATCACCAGGGTGCCCATGCGATCGGCATCGATCTCCGGCGCCGACGCGCCGCCAGCGTTGCCGGCGTTGTGTTCTGCCGGCACCTCGCCATGAGGCGATGGCTCTACCCGGACCGACAGGTCCATGGCGCCGCCGCGCGGCGTGTATTTGATCGCGTTGGACAACAGGTTGGTGACCACCTGCGTCAGCCGTGCCGTATCCGCGTACACCATGACGGGCGTCTCGGGCAGGTCCGTGGTCAGCACGTTGCCGTGCCATTCGATATCCGAGGCTACGGAGGAAAGAGCATCGGCCACGATGTCCTGCATATTGCCGTGGGTGCGCACGATCGGCACCTTGCCTTGCTTGATGCGCGAGGCATCGAGCAGGTCGTCGGTGAGGCGCTTGAGCTGGCGCATCTGCCGCTCGGCGATATCCAGCATGCTGGAGCCAGCCTGCTGCACCTGCGCGAGCCGCTTGCTGACCTTGATCGCGCTGTCGATGGCAGCGATCGGGTTGCGCAGTTCATGCCCCAGCATGGCGAGGAATTCGTCCTTGCGCTTGTCCGACAATTGCAGCGCTTCGCGCGCGGCCCGGGCCTGGGCGGCTTCCGCAATCGCGGCATCCTTGCTGCGCGACATGCTGAGCACCGCGCCGGCAAAGCTGGCCAGGCTCTCCAGCAGGCGGGCATCCTCTTCGTCAAACACGCGCCCGTGCTCATGCGTCATGACCCAGATGGTGCCCCAGGGCTCGCCATCGCCGGGAATCGGGACGACGAGCTCCTCGACCACCTCGGGTGACAGCGGCGGCATGCAGCTGAAATGGCGTTGCGGGTAGGCCAGCAGTTGCGGGCTGCCAAGTTCCAGCGCAATGCCCGACGGGCTATCGTCGTATGGCACGGCATGCCCGACCAGGTCATGGCAAAGGCCGGCCGTGGCGGTCCAGTGCAATGTCTGCGCACCATCGCCGGCGGCCTCAGGCAGGCTGATGCCGGCGCTGCCGGCGCCGCAGAGCTTCAGCGCCGAATTGGCCAGGGATTGCAATAGCGCCAGGTCAGACGACACCAGCGCCCTTGCCAGGCGCCGCAAGGCCACGCATTCCGCCCCATAGTCGGGAGAACGGCCGGCGCGCTGGCCAAGCTCATCAGTCTTCAGGATGCCCGCGCTGCGGGCCCGCAGCAGCGAAGCGGAAGGGGAAGCAGGTGCCGCAGCCATGGAGTGTCGCTTTTGCCTTGTTTTGCCTTTGGAACGCAGGACCGGTTGCCTGCAAGGCATGGTAGCGGATTTCCGCATCCGACCGTACGGGGGATCGCGCAGCCGCAAGCACGGCGGGCGCGCGACGATCGCTATCCCACATCCAAGGCGATAGTGCACCAGTGAAAACCCGCATCCGCAGACCCCAGGTGTGGCTTTTCAGGACGGAATCGACGATGCCGGCTGCCCAGTACGCGAATCTACTTAAGAACTATCCCTAGGCACCGTAAAGCCAGTCTGAACTTAAGATACGAATAACAGCCCGAAGGGCAGGAGGGCAACATGCGCCCGCACTATGCAAACGAAAAAGACAGTAAGGAAGTACAGGATCTGCTCCAGGCTTGCGGCTTGCCGGTGGACGGCGTAGCCGAGCAAATCGGCAATTTCCTGGTGGTACGCGACAACGCTGGCCTGCTCGGTTGCGCCGGCGTGGAGAACTATGGGCAAGTGGCCGTGCTGCGCTCGGTCGCCGTGGCCGAGCGCGCGCGCTCGGCTGGCCTTGGCGAATTGCTGGTGGCTGCGATGCTGGCCGAGGCCCGCACGCGCGGCGTGCAGTCCGTGGTGTTGCAAACCACCACCGCCGTCGACTATTTTGCCCGGCTGGGCTTTGAGCGCGTGGAGCGCGCCTGCATGCCCCCGGAACTGCTCAATACCGCGCTGTGCCGCGAAGCCTGCCCGCCGTCCGCCACCTTGATGCAAGCCGCGCTGTAGCCATCCCTGCCAAGGGCCTGCGCCTGCGATGCGGCCCAGCCACATCGCGACCTGGCCGGCCCCTCTTCCCATCCCCCGCGCTGTTGCGTGCCGTGCACCCATGGCTAGCCGGTGCCGGCGCAGGATATTGTTGTAAAGTAAGCGCAAAGAGGCGATCAAAGGCGATCAAAGGCAACCAGATGCGGCCAGAGGCCTTCCGGGCCGGATGTGGATCGGCACGCCATGCCCGCCTGCTCGCCTCCCTTCAACGATCCTTCAACGACAGCCACGAACCGCACGATATGGAATCCGACCACCAAGCACCCGCCCCCGGCCTTGACGAGGCCTTGGGTAGTGTGTCGACCCGCATACGGTCGCGTTTGCAGGCGGCGCGCGAGCGCTTCCACGCCAACGACAATATCTCCGCGTATGTCGAGCCCGGCGAACTGGACGAGCTGCTCGATGAAGTGCAGTCGCGCATGGAAGAGGTGCTGCGCAGCCTGGTGATCGATATCGACCACGATCACAACACCCGCGAGACCGCACGCCGCGTGGCCAAGATGTACCTGAAGGAGATCTTCGCTGGCCGCTACGTCAACCAGCCCAATGTGACCGAATTCCCCAACGCGGAGCGCATCAACGAGTTGATGATCGTGGGCCCGCTGCGCGTGCGCAGCGCCTGCTCGCATCATCTGTGCCCGATCATCGGCAAGCTGTGGGTGGGTGTGATGCCCAACCAGCATTCCAACCTGATCGGCTTGTCCAAGTATGCGCGCCTGGCCGAATGGATCATGTGCCGCCCGCAGATCCAGGAAGAAGCCGTGACCCAGGTGGCCGACCTGCTGCAGGAAAAGATGAGCCCGGACGGGCTGGCCATCGTCATGGAAGCCGAGCATTTCTGCATGCACTGGCGCGGCGTGCGCGACACCGATGCAAAGATGACCAACAGCGTGATGCGCGGCTCGTTCCTCAAGGATGACAGCCTGCGCCGCGAGTTCCTGACCCTGCTGAACCGGACGCGCGACTAAGCCAGCGCGATTCACCGGCTCGCACGCAAACCCAGTGGAGACAACATGCTCGTACGCCTGCTCTACGCCAGCCGCGCATGCCAGCCGGCCGATCCCGCGCTGGTAGACGCCATCGTCGCTACCAGCGTGGCGAATAACCCGAAGCACGGCATCACCGGCGTGCTGTGCTACGGCAACGGCATCTTCATGCAGGCGCTCGAAGGCGGCCGCACGGAAGTCTCGCGCCTGTACCAGCTAATCGGCCGGGACGCACGCCACGAGGACGTGGTGCTGCTGCACTACGAAGAAATCCTCGAGCGCGAGTTCGCCGGCTGGGCAATGGGCCTGGTCAATACCGGCAAGGTCAATATGGCCACCATCCTGAAGTATTCCGCCCACGGCGAGCTCGATCCCTACCGCACCAGCGGCCACGCCTCGCAAGCGCTGCTCAAGGAACTGATCGCGGGTGCGTCGATCGTGGGACGCACCTCGGAGCGGCATCGCTTCTGAACGCGTTCGTGCAGTGGCCCGGCCAGCCCCCCCGTTATTCAACAACCCATCATCCATCACCGATCACCCAGGAGAATTCGTGAGCGAACCCTTCAACCCCGGCCCCGCGGCGATGCTGCTGACCGACGCCTGCCGGCGCGGCGTGCAATTCGCTGACCTGCCCGTCGACGCCAAGCCGGCAACGCTCGGCAGCGGTTATGACGTGCAGGATCGTTTCATCGCCGCGCTCGGCGATCCGGTGGTGGGATGGAAGCTGGGTGTCGGCAGTGCCAACGCCATGCGGCGCGCAAAGCTGGCGCGCCCGCTGGTGGGCCAGGTGGGGGCATCGCGCTGTTATGCCTCGGGCGACACCGTGCCGGTCCCCACGGGTGCGGTGGTGACCATCGAATTCGAGATTGCCGTGCGGCTGGCGCGCGACGTCGCGCCGCAGCGGGCTGAACTCGCGCCGGCAGCGCTGGCCGAGCTGATCGAAAGCGCGCAGGTTGCCGTCGAGGTGGTGCTGTCGCGCTATGAAGACCGCATTGCGGTGGGCATGCCGGCTTTTGCCGGCGATAACGTGGGTTTCCATGCGCTGGTACTGGGCGCGAAGATCGACACCGACAGCATGGAAGACGTGCGCGCAAGCGCCAGCGTGGCGCTTGACGGCGTGGCGTGCGCGCAACCGCTTGCCGGCGACGATGCGGTCTACCCGCTGGAAGCCCTGCAATCGCTGCTGGCGCATGCCGCCGAGCGCGGCGTCACCTTGCGCAAAGGCACCGTGGTGACCACCGGCACGCTGACGCGCCCGTTCGACGTGCCGCCCGGCGCGCATACGATCCAGGCTACCTATGGCGGCGGCGAACTGGTGGTAAAACTCGCGCCGCAAGCCGCGGGCTGAAACCGGGGCCCTTGCGGCCCAATTCTTCGCGCTTCTTTCTCGTCACCCAGGCTGCCGCCCGAGGCGCTTCGCGCGCACTCGCGGCCTTGGCATTTCCTGCGGATAGGCTAGAACTATCACAAGGGCCTGGCTTTCAGGCCGCTGGTGAGAAGGAGCCGTTCATGGAACTCCATTTGCATATGCAGCCGCACCATTTCGCCCGCCGCGCGCCGGACTGGCGCGCCGCTGCGATTGCGGGGCTGGTCGCGGGCACGCTTTACGTCGTACTGGAGCTGCTGACGGCGCGCTTTGTGCTGTACCAGGGGGCGTGGGGCACGGTAAAGATGGTGGCTGCCCTCATGCTCGGCCGGCAGGCGCTGGCCTCCGCCGACGCGTTCAGCTGGACCATCGTGCTGGCCGCGGGCATCGTGCACTTTGGCCTGTCGATCGTGCTGGCGACGATCCTGGCCATGCTCATTGCCTCGTTCCGCTTTGATTCCAGCATCGGCATGGCCACGCTGGCGGGCGCGGTGTTCGGGGTGCTGGTCTACCTGGTGAACTTCTACGTGATGGGCCGGTACTTCAACTGGTTTGACGAGGCGCGCGGGTGGGAAAGCCTGTTTGCCCACATCATGTTCGGCGTGATCGCGGCGGATGCCTACGCCAACCTGGAACGGCGTGAGCCGGATGCGCCGGGGATGACACGGGGCGGCTGAGCGCGCCCCGGGCGAGACACATCGCACCCGCTGGCTACAGGTAGCATTCACCACCCAGATAGGCCTTGCGCCAGCGCGTGATGCGCACCTCGGCAAACAGGCCGGCCTGTGTGAACGGGTCGGCATCGATGAATTGCTGCGCCGCGTCGCGGGTGTCGAGGTCGACGATATAGAAGCCGCCGCCGGCATCGCTGCCGTCATCGTTGAGCTTGGCCCCGCAGGCCAGCAGCAGGGCCTTCTGGGCGTCCAGGAACGCCAGGTGCCCCGCTCGGGCCGCTTGCCGCACTTGCTGGTGCTGTGGCTTGTCCCAGGTTTCGATCAGGAATGGCATGGTGTTGTCCTCGGGTGATGGCGGGTTGGAATAGGGCATGGGGTATCGCGGGATGGGGTATCGCGGCATGGGCATGGCGGCAGCCAGTGCCATGCCCATCACTCCCGGCGACGAGTTTCGCCGATTCCGCGCTGGCAGCACAAGCCGGCGGGAGCTGCGCACCGGACGCCATCGCGCCCACCGCCGCCAGCAAAAACCTGGACCCGGGGCTTGACAAACCCGCCGGACCTCACATCCCCCCCTGCTGCTGCCCGACAGTGTTATCCACACTTTATGTGGATAACACTGTCAACAAGCTCCGCAAATGGCTCTAGCACGCGGACCCCATCGGACTGCCCACAAAACGGGCAACTGCAAGCCGGCCAGGCAGGCAAGTCCGTCATCCGCGCTGCCTACAACGGAATCACAGCGTCGTCAATGGGGCGCCAGCGCAACGAAGCGGGTGGTCTGGATGCCGAAGTTGTCAAGGATGCCGATCACCAGCACCACGTTCAGCGTGACCGTGATGACCGGGCTCAGCCGGCCAGCTTCGCGGCCGCATCGCGCAGCGCGGTGCGCAGGCCCTCTTCCACCACCGGGTGGTAGTACGGCATGGCCAGCATCTGCTCGATGGTGAGCGCTTGCTGGTAAGCCCAGGCCAGCAAGTGCGCGATATTCTCGGCGCGCGGGCCGGTCCATTCCGCACCGAGAAAGCGCCCGCTATCCTTGTCGGCATAGACGTGCATCAGCCCACGGTTCTTGAGCATGACGCGGCTGCGGCCCTGGTCCTCGAAACTCACCTCGCCGGTGACAAAGCTGTCGGGCTCAAGGTCGGCATGGCGCTGGCCCACCATGGCGATCTGCGGGTCGGTGAAGACCACGCCGATCGGGGCGCGGCGCGACAAGGGGCGCACCTCGGGATAGGCCGCGGCGTTCTCGCCGGCGGCCTTGCCTTCGTCGGCAGCTTCGTGCAGCAGCGGCAGGACATCGTTGGCGTCGCCGGCGATGAAAACCGGCGCCGTGCCGCATTGCAGGGTGGCCGGGTCGAATACCGGCACGCCGCGCCAATCCAATGCCAGGCCGGTGTGCTCAAGCCCGAGGCCGCGCACATTGGGCTGGCGGCCGGTGGCGGCGAGCACGTAGTCAAAGCGCTCCGTCACGGTGTTGCCCGAGAGATCGGTAAAGCTGATCACCGCCTCGTCGCCATCGCGATGCATCGCGGCAAGCCTGGCGTCCGGATCGAGGTAGAACTCCTCGCGGTAGCTAGCCACCGCATTGGCCTTGATGGCCGGATCGGTCAGCGGGCCCACGCCGCCGCGCAAGCCGAACACGCGCACCTGCACGCCCAGGCGGGACAGTGCCTGGCCAAGTTCCAGCCCGATCACGCCAGGGCCGAACACGGCGACGCGGCGCGGCAGGTCATCCCAGGCGAAGACATCGTCGTTGACCACCAGGCGATCGCCGAACACCTTGAACGGCGGCGGGATCACCGGGCTGGAGCCGGTGGCGATCACCACACGGCTGGCACGCACGGTGGTGTGCTCGCCAACCTGCAGCACGGTGTTGTCGATGAAGCGGGCATAGCCGCTCACCTTGTCCTCGGCGGGAATGCCGTCCACGCCGCGCACCACGAAGCCGACAAAGCGGTCGCGCTCGCGCTTGACGCGCGCCATGACTTCGCGCCCGTCGATGCGGATCTCGCCATCCACATGCACGCCGAAGGCAGCCGTGTGGCGCAGCTCATGCGCGGCCTCGGCCGCGGCGATCAGCAGCTTGGAGGGCATGCAGCCCACGCGGGCGCAGGTGGTGCCATAGGGGCCGCCTTCGACGATGACGGCGCGCTTGCCGGCAGCGCGGGCCGCGCGGTATGCGGCCAGGCCCGCCGTGCCGGCGCCGATCACGGCGACATCGGTCTGGATGGTTTGCACGGTCTTCACGTTCTGCAAGTTCTGCGCGTTTTGCACGTTCTGCGGGGTGGTCATGTCGGCGTTCCTGGTAAAGGCTGTGTCAATCAACGGACCGGATGGCACCGGGTGGCGCTGCCATCGGGTCCGCCGACTGGGGCACGTCTGCCGGCCTTGCCGGCGGCCGTGCCCTGCGGCGATCAAGCGTGTTGCGTGGCGGGCTAAGGCTTAGCGAACCAGGTAGGTCTCAAGCGCGTCGGCGCCGCCGATCAGCTTGCCGTTGATGAAGATCTGCGGCGCGGTCATGTCGCCCGACAAGGCGCCCAGCACCTTGCCGCGGATCTTGTGTTCCAGCGGCACGTCGATGTACTCGAAGCCGTGGTCCGACAGCATCTGCTTGGCCTTGGCGCAGAACGAGCAACCCACCTTGGAGAACACCACGACCTGGTCGGGCTTCTTGGCGTTGGGGGCAATGTAGTTGAGCATGGTGTCGGCGTCCGACACCTTGAACGGGTCGCCCGGCTCTTCCGGCTCGATGAACATCTTGTCGACCACGCCGTCCTTGACCAGCATCGAATAGCGCCAGCTGCGCTTGCCGAACCCGAGGTCAGCCTTGTCGACCAGCATGCCCATGCCTTCGGTGAATTCGCCGTTGCCATCGGGAATCATCACGATGTTCTCCGACTCCTGGTCTTTCGCCCACTCGTTCATCACGAACGTGTCGTTGACCGAGACGCACAGGATCGCGTCCACGCCGTGCTTGGCGAACACCGGCGCCAGCTCGTTGTAGCGCGGCAGGTGGGTGGACGAACAGGTCGGGGTGAATGCGCCCGGCAGCGAGAACAGCGCGATGGTCTTGCCTTCGAACAAGTCGGCCGTGGTCACGGTCTTCCATTCGTTGTTCTCGCGAACACGGAACGTGACATTGGGAACGCGTTGACCTTCACGGGATTGCAGCATGGGTTAGCTCCTGGATGACTTGGGGGTGGATGGCCGCGTGTTGCAGCGAAGACCCGATTCTGTCCGCGCCCAGGTGATTTGTACAATTCATCATTACAAAGACAATGATTGCTTTTTACTATGGTCCGTGGATAGCCTGGCCCTATCACGATATAAGAAGCCTCCTAAACCGGCCTCTAGCGACCTAAACATCTCTTTTATGTGACGGCGTCACTGGATGTGATCTGCCCGCATCGCATTTTCAGCGCGCTAGCCTCGGAAAGTTCTGCAGGTCTTTTCAGACATTTCTCAAATCTGTGCGCAAGCGCGGCCCGTACATTTGGGCCAAGGCATGCACTTCCTGGCTGGCGTCCTGCGTCGCCAGGAGGCTGCAACCCCATGCGTGCGCAGATCCGGCACGCCTCCCTCCACGAGAATCCCTTATGTGCATCTGCAGTTCCCCGCATCCGGCGGACGGCTCGCCCACCGCGAGCCGGCGCGTGCCGGCCAACTGGTGGCGCCGACAACTGTTTGTGCTGCTGCTGGCGCTTTGCCAGGGCGCGCCGGCGCTGGCCGCCCTGCCTGCCGAGCCCCTGCGCACGTTGCGCCTGAACGCCCAGGTGCGCCTGGACCCCGCCGGCACAAGCGATGCCATCGACCGTGCCGCATCGGCCCGGGGCGACGATACGGCGTTGCATGCATGGCGGCGCGCGCACAAGGCCTTGCGGGTGGGCGTGGTTGGCAACTACCTGCCCCCGTTCGACCTGGTCGACCTGAATGGGAACTACCGCGGGATTTCCGCCGACTACCTTGCCGTGGTGGTGGCCCGGCTTGGCGTGCCGGCGCAGATCCAGCGCTACCCCTCGCACGAACTGGCACGCAGCCATCTGGCCGGCGGCGCCATCGACCTGATCACCACCTCGCTGGACAGCCCGGGCACCGGCGTGCGAACCGCGCCGTACCACGACCAGCGCCTGATCGAGGTCGTGTCCCGGCGAGACGGCGCGCGCAACCAGGCCAGCCGCACCATCGGCTACCTGGCGGGCGAAGTCTCGCCGGCCTTGCTGCAGCGAGCCTACCCTGACGCGCGGCTGCTGCCGTTCGAGAACCTGCTCGGCGCACTCGACCAGCTCTCCCGGGATGGGGACTTCGTCATGGTCACCAACGCCACCGCGGCCGGCTACCTCGTCGAGCAATACCGCTACGACGAACTGACGGCACGCAACTTCGCGCCGCTGGCGCACGAGGGCATCACGTTCGCCGTGAGCGACCCCGCGCTGGGCCGGATCATCGACCAGGTGCTGGCGCAGATGCCCGCGGCGCTCAAGCACGAGATCGACGCCTTCTGGACGCCCAGCTCGCTCGAGTTCGATATCACCGACAAGCTCAATCTCTCCGCGGCGGAGCGCGCGTGGACAGCCCTGCATCCGGAGGTGCGCTACCTGGCGGCACGCGACCTGGTTCCCTTCCAGTTCGTCAACGCCAGGCAACGCCTGGGCGGGCTCACCGAGCAAGTGCTGCAACTGATCGCGCAGCGCACCGGGCTGCGTTTCGTCCCTTACTGGCCGGCCAGCGCCGCGGACGTGACTGCCGCGATCAAGAACGGCACGCTGGACGTGGTGCCCATCCTGCCGCTGAACCATGCCGCCACCGGCAACGCCCCGCTCTCGGTCAGCGCGCCCTATTTTTCCGGCAACTGGGTCGTTGTCACGCGCGCCGGCGACGACAGCATCAAGAGCCTGCCCGACCTTGCCAACAAGGTCATCGCGGGGCCGCCGCTCAACGGGTTCTACGATCTCGTGCGGGCCAGCTATCCGGTGAGCCAGCGCGAGACCAACTCGTACGATGAGGCGTTCCGCATGGTCGCCACGGGACGCGCGGATGCCACCATCTCCAGCGCCTTCATGGCCGACCAGATGCTCAGGCAAACCTATGCCGGCCGGCTCAAGGTCGCTGCCGCCGCGGGCGGCGTGCCGCTGGAAGTCGGCGTGGGTGTCAACAACCGGCACCCGGAATTGCTGGGCATCATCAACAAGGCCATCCTGGGCATCTCGCGCGACGAGCTTGGCGCCATGCGCGCGCATTGGACGGAACCCAGGGCGACGGGCTTCGCCTGGCGCCGGTTCATGCCATGGTTGATGGCTGGCGCGGCCGCCCTGCTGCTGGTCGGCCTGCTGTTTCTGGCTTGGGTGACCTCGCTGCGCCGGCAGGTGACCCAGCGCGCCGCGGCCGAGCGTGCCTTGCAGGACCAGGTCGCGTTCCAGACGGCAGTGCTCGACGGCATTCCCCAGCCCATCTACCTGCGTGACAACCAGTTCCGCATGATTACCTGCAATACCGCCTACGAAGCGGCGCTGGGCACGACGCGGCGGGCGCTGGCCGGGACCGGGCCGGCCTTCGTGCACTCCGCCTTCAACCCCGATATCAGCCACCCGGAACTGATGGCCGTTTATCAGCGCGTGCTGCGCACCGGCCTGCCGTTCAGCGCCGATCGCCAACTGACCATCGGCAACGCGCCGTGCAGCGTGATCAGCTGGGTGGTGCCACTGCGCCGCGCCAATGGCAGCACGGCGGGCATCGTCGGGGGCTGGATCGATGTGACGGAACGCCAGCAGATGCTGGCCGAACTGGCTGCCGCCAAGAACCGCGCCGAGGCCGCCAACCGCGCCAAGTCGACATTCCTGGCATCGATCAGCCATGAGATACGCACGCCGATGAACGCCATCCTCGGGATGCTGGAACTGGTGCTGACGCGCCGGCACGCCCGGCACGAGGATCGCGAGCAACTCGACACGGCGCATGGCGCGGCCACGTCGCTGCTGTCGCTGCTGGACGATATCCTGGACCTCTCCAAGATGGAGGCCGGCAAGTTCACGCTGCAACCCCGTGCCGCCAGCCTGCGCCAGGGCCTGCATGAAGTCACGCAGATGTTCGGTCCCGTCGCCGCGCAGAAGGGCGTGGCCTTGAACGTCTGCGTGAGCGATGCCGTGGCGCCGGCGCATCGCGTGGATATCCTTCGCATGAAGCAGGTCATCAGCAACTTTCTCTCCAATGCCATCCGCTTTACCGAGCGCGGCAGCGTGGATATCCGGCTCGACGGCTCTGCCGCGCCGGGGGCCTCGCAAGCGCTGTGCCTCAGCATCAAGGACACCGGCATCGGCATTCCCGCGGAGGCGATCGGCAAGCTGTTCCGGCCGTTTTCCCAGGTGGAGTCAACCGGGCGCGCGAACACCGGCGGCACCGGGCTCGGCCTGTCCATCGCACAAAACCTGGTACGCAGGATGGGAGGCGAGATCACCCTGGAGAGCGAACCGGGACGCGGCACGCAGGTGCTGGTGCGCCTCAGCCTGGAGGTTTCGGCCTCGCCGCCCCCGGCAGACGCGCCGCCTGCCGGCAACGCGGGCATCGCGCTGTTTGCGCCAGGCACCCGCGTGCTCATCGTGGACGACCACGCACCCAACCGGTTGTTGATGGCGCGCCAGCTGGAGCGGCTTGGCATTACCGTGGCGACAGCGGAGAACGGCGCCGTTGCCTTGCAGGACCTGCAGCGGTGCCCCGCGGACCTGATCATCTGCGACTGCATGATGCCGGTGATGGATGGCTTCAGCCTGGCCCAGGCAATACGCGCACGCAAGGATGCGCTCGGCCGCATCCCCATCATCGGCTGCACGGCGAGCGCGCAGAGCGAGGATCACCTGCATGCGCTGGCCGCGGGCATGAGCGAAGTGATGGTCAAGCCGGTGGGCCTGGCCACGCTGGAACGCGCGTTGCGCGGGCATCTGCGCAGTGGCGCTCGCACAGCCAAGGGCGACGCTCAACCGGGCTAGCTGCCGGGAACCCCGTCATGGGGCGCGGTAGCGATTGGGATCGCAGTTAGGGTCGAGATAGCGCACAGGCTGCTCAGGCTGCCCGGGGGGGCAGGCGCGGCGCCGCCAGCGATGCGTCGAGATGCGCCAGCGTTGGGGCAAGAATCGGCAGCAAGGCTTGCGCGGTGGCGAGGTCGCCGAACTGGGCAACGGATTCGAGCCGGCCGCAAAGCGTGACCAGCGCCCCGCACTCCAGGATCCGGGCCGAGCCCTTGATGCGGTGAGCCCCGCTGCCAAACCGCTGCCAGGCGCCATCCGCCAGCGCCGTGCGCATCATCTCGAGGTCAATGCGGTTGGTCTCGACCAGGCTGTCCACCAGGTCCCTGACGATATCCGCGTCACCGCCCGCGAGCGTATCGAGCAGCGTGCCGACGGCCGCGCATTCGCCGGGCGACACCGCGACAAACCCGTGCTCGGCCAGCGCGTGCGCCAGCGCGCCGACGTTGACCGGCGCGCTCAG
Organism: Cupriavidus sp. 05L411; assembly: GCF_056398045.1. Taxonomy (NCBI): domain Bacteria; kingdom Pseudomonadati; phylum Pseudomonadota; class Betaproteobacteria; order Burkholderiales; family Burkholderiaceae; genus Cupriavidus; species Cupriavidus sp. 05L411. Next base: position 95,652 of record NZ_JBFTOQ010000020.1, read on the forward strand.
CGTTGCATCGAAGGCGGCGCCATGGGCTGCATCAACCACGCTCGCATCCGCGCCGGCCTGCACCACCGAAAACAACAGACTGTCCGGGGACAGGCCGAAGTCGCTGCGCGCGAGCTCGCCGGCATGGTCATGGGCCAGCCAGACCAGCACCAGCCTGGGCGGCTCGCTTTGGACGCGCCCCGGATCCGGGCTGGCCAGGCCCACGTGCTCGACGGAAAAGCCCAGGCCCGCAAGCACGGTCGTCAGCCCGCTGATTTGCAACGCTTGCACGCCACTCTCGGTAGTGCTGAGTAATAGCGCACGGATCATGTATTTGCCTCTGTGAACAACTGCATATTGTTACCCCACTGCCGATGAGCGGCCACTGGCTGGCGTCATTGCGAAGGCGTCAGGCGGCAACGCCGCGCTAAGTCGACCAGGTCCACCAGCGAGGTAGCCCGCAGCTTGCCCATGATGCGGGTCTTGTGGCTGCTCACCGTTTTGTTGCTGATAAATAAGAGGTCTCCGATCGCCTTGTTGGACAAGCCCCTGACCAGCATCTGCAGGATGACGATCTCTTTGTCCGAGAGCAACGCGAGCCGCTCTTCATCCGGCCGCTGGTTGAGCTGCGGCAGCTCGCGCTCATAACGCATTTCGGGAAACACCGTGTAGCCGGCCATCACCCACTCGACGCAGCGCACGATTTCCTTCATGTCCTGCATCTTGCTGACGAAGCCCTGGGCGCCCGCCCGCCGCACCCGCGGCGCGAAGACGGCCTGGTCCTGACCCGAAATCACCAGGATCCGGATCGGCGGATAAATCCGCTTCAGGCGCGGGATCACATCCAGCCCGCTGATACGGGGAATATCCAGGTCCAGCACGGCAACATCGGGCTCGAACTGCCGTGCGGCTTCAATTGCAGTCTGGCCGTTGTCGGCTTCCAGAATATGGCTGACCCCAAGCACTTGCGACAACTGGGCCTTGATCACCAGGCGCAGTGCGGGATGATCGTCGACGATCAGGATAGTTGCCACTCACGCTCTCCCCCAAGGCTGCCAAGAAACGAACTCGCCTGCGTCGGGCGACAGCCGGCAATCGGCAATCGGCAGGTGAAGCGCGGATTATGTGGTGAAGTTGCCCCCGAACCGGCGTGAAACTTCCGAATCAGCCACCGGAAATTTCCCAAAGGAGGGGGAGACTCAACCCTGCAGCGTGCGCTGACACATCGTGCCGGCAGGTTGGAATGCCTGAAAAAGTGCGAAAGAATCACTTTTCAACATTGGACCGCCCAACGGATGGCGACGTCGCTCGGCCTTCCGTTGGGAATCTTCCTAGGCAATCGGGAGAAAGACCTGGGGAGTGGGACGCTGATGAAGCGCCTCGGGCTGCCGCGCGGTTCCCGGCTCGCCCCCCGCAATTGCGGCGAAATGAGGAAATTTCTCAAACCAGCATGGCGTTCCCGGCGATACAGTCAGCAGTCACAAATTCAGTACTTTCTTCGGCGCGCCGCGCCGCCATTTCAGGAGCGCAAGGAACTCTGCCATGAGCGACGTCACCCCTCTTTGCCCACGCCAGTTGCCGGGGCCGATGGAGCGGCCCCGGCAATGCATGCGCTGCCGCAGTTCGTCGTCGTGGACCCATGACCATGCCGGCTAACCGCTCGCTCTCCAAATCCCACATCGTCATCGCCGACGACCATCCCGTCATGCTGCTGGGCTTGCGAGGCTTGCTGGCGCAGTTCGAGGGCATAGAGATTGCCGGCATCGCGCGGAACTCGACCGAAATCCTCGCCGCGCTCAGCCGGCAACCGTGCGACATCCTGCTGACGGACTATGCGATGCCAGGCGGCGTGCATGGAGACGGCCTGCACATGATCGAGTTCGTGCGGCGCCGCTATCCCGCGCTGTCGATCCTGGTGGTCACCATGCTGGAAAACCCCACGCAGATCGGCAGGCTGGTCCGGTTCGAGCGCTTGTCGGTGGTCAGCAAGCTCGACGATGCCTCGCATATCGCGGTTGGCCTGTCGCAGGTGCTCGACGGCGCGCGCTACCTGTCGCCGACGATCCGGCAACTGCTGGACAGCACCGGACCGGACGTGGACGTGCGCTCCCGGTTCAGCGCGCTCAGCCCGCGCGAGACCGACGTGATCCGGCTTTACCTGTCGGGCATGTCCGTCAGCGAGATCGGCGTGAGTCTCGGGCGCAGCGTCAAGACCATCAGCACCCAGAAGGTGTCCGCCATGCGCAAGCTCGGGCTGCGCGGCGACCTGGATCTTTTCAGCTACGCCGTCTCCGTTGGCCTGCTCGGCCAGCCCCGCAAGCAAGCCGCGGGCAAGCTGGTGCCACGGCCAAAGAACAGCGGCCCGCGATAGCGGATAGCGGATAGAGGAGCGTGGGCGCCCAGGCGTTGGGGGGAACAAGGGACACCCGCAAAGGGCGTTCAACGGATTCACTGGACTTTCCCATGAGGGACGGCGACCATGGACGGGCACGCATCCCCGCTTGACGGCTGCCGTGGCGATCCGTTGAGCCCTGTCACGAACCATTCATCCAGCAAGCGCCTGTCATGCCGCGCGGGCAAGGGGGCATCAAATGAATCGTCTTCGATACTCGGTGGACCTGTCGTACGAAGTCCTGGATGCCGAGGCTGACTTCCTGTTCAACATCGAAGCCGCCCGTACCGCCCGCCAGCGCATTGTTTCCGAGCGCCTGACAGTGCCGCCCGTGCTGCGCATGGACCAGTACACCGATGCCGTGCTATGCAACCGGCTGATCCGGCTGCGCGCCCCCAAGGGGCATCTGGCGATCCACTATGACGCCGTGGTCGATATCGACCATCGCCTCGACGATCCTTCGACCTTGCACGAAGTGCCGATCGCGCAACTGCCCTTCGAGGTGCTGCCCTACCTGGCGCCTAGCCGCTACTGCGAATCCGACCGCCTGATGGAGTTTGCCCTGCGGGAGTTCGGCAGGGTGCCATGGGGCTACTCGCGCATCGTCGCAATCCGGGAATGGGCGCGCAACCATGTGCGTTTCCTCTCGACGTCCACCAATGAGCGCACCTCGGCCGTGGACACGATCGTCGAGCGCATCGGCGTGTGCCGGGATTTCGCGCACCTGATGATTGCCATCTGCCGGGCGCTGAGCATTCCCGCGCGCATCTCCAGCAGCCTGGACTACGGCGCGGATCCCGCGCTCGGGCCGCCGGATTTCCATGCCTTCGTGGAAGTCTTCCTGTCGGGCAGGTGGTATCTCGTCGACCCCTCCGGCACCTCCATTCCCACGGGCCTGCTGCGCATCGGCACGGGACGCGATGCGGGTGAGATCCCGTTCGCGGCGATCTTTGGCAAAGTGGAGTCCGAGCGGCCCTTCGTGCAGATCCATGCGGTGACAGATACGGCGCTCGGCCTGGAAATGCCGCTGTACACCGACTGGGGCATCTGCACCTGGTAAGGCATGGCGGCCGGCCTATTCACTCCCGGCTGGCATCTGGGGGGGCATTTCCGGCGATATGCAGGGTGGCGTATCCGCCGCCACCTCCGCCAGCAGCCAGGACACGAAGACCCCAACCAACGGGCTATGCCACTTGTCCTCAAGGCAAACAAAGTAATAGGACTTGGGCGAGACATAAGTGGCGTCCAGCAAGCGCACCAACCGCCCCGCCTTCAGGTCCTCCCTCACCACGTAATCGGGCAGCAGGGCGATCCCCATGCCGCTGAGCGCCGCCTGCAGCCCCATGGCCAGCGAGGCATAGCGCGGCCCGCGCAGGGCCCTGCGCGCCGCCATGCCGATCACGTCGAAGTAGCCCGCCCATGCCTCCAGCGCCTCCGCCTGGTGCAGCAGCGGCAGGTGCTCCAGCGCAGCCTGGGCGGACTCCGCCTGCGCCAGCAGTTCGGGCACGCACACCGGAAACAAGGCCAGTGGCATCACCTTGACGCCGACATGCCCTTCGGGCGGGCCCGTGCAAACCTGGATCGCGCCGTCCAGGCCGGACGCACGCAGATCCACCGTGCCTGCCTTGGCGGTGACGTTGACCTGGATCTGGGGATAGGCCTTGGCAAACCCCGCCAGCCTCGGCAGCAACCAGATATTGCCTAGCGAAGCCGGCACGCGCAGATCGAGCCGGCCACCGCTGCCCCTGCTTGTCAGCACCTCCAGCGTGGCTTCCTCCAGTTCGGCAATCACCTTGCGGACCGCGCGCAGATATTGCTCGCCGGCCTGGGTGGGCGAGACCGCGCCCTTGCGGCGGGTCAGCATGGGCACGCCGAGGTACTCTTCGAGCTCGGTCAACTGCTTGCTGACCGCGCTCTGCGTCAGGCATAGCTCGTCGGCCGCGCCCGTCACGCTGGCTAGCCTGACGGTAGCTTCTAGCGCCACCAGGTGGGACAGCGCGGGCAGGTGCCTGCCGTTCGTGCTTCTCATGAGGCCGTTATGGTCGATAAGGGTGGAGAAGATGGCAGGCATGCCGCGTGCCCGCACGCACGCGCGGGCACGCAGCGGCGCCCATGGCCGCTACGCAGGGAAAAGTCGAAGACGGCGGGTCAGCCGATGCGCCAGGCCGGCACCGTGCCATCCTCCGGCGCGCTCGCGCGCAGGTAGTCGCTGGTCTCGGCGCAGCGCTCCCGGTTGCTCCGGCGCACCTGCAAGCCATTAAGCACGCCGCCGATCACGTTGGCGTGGGCCCGGTCCAGGTACTTGAGCGCCTCCACCACCTTCTCCTGCGGGGTGTTCTCAGCGCGCACGAACAGCAGCGTGGCGCCGGCAACGCGGCTGACCAGCGCGGCGTCGGCCACCGCGAGGATGGGGGGCGTATCCACGAGGACCAGGTCAAAGCCCGCGGCGCAGGTGAGCAGCACCTCGCGCAGGGCGGGCAGCATCAGCAGCTCGGATGGATTCGCCGGCCGCGTGCCGGCCGAGAGCAGCCACAGCCCGCCGACGGCGGTGGGCTGGATCGCATCATGCAGCGTGAGGGCCCCGCCCAGCAGGTCGGCCAGCCCCAGCGTGCCCTCCAGGCCGAACTGCCCGGCCACGCGGGCACGGCGCAGGTCGGCGTCGACCACCAGCACGCGCATGCCGGCCTCCGCCGCCAGCACGGCCAGGTTGACCGCGCCAAAGGTCTTGCCCGCCCCCACGGAGGCGCTGGTAATGGCCACGATGTGGTTGGCAGCGCCGTCCATGGCGAAGTGCAGCGACGCGCGCAAGGTGCGCAGCCCCTCAACGGCCGGGGCATGCGGATACTGCCGCGCGAGCAGGTACCGGTCGTGCAGCACCGTGTCATCATGCACCGCGCCCGGGCGCACCGAAGCGGTGGACACGCAGTGGCGCAGGCTTGCCCGCGCCGCGTCGTCCGTGCCGCGGGCGAGCCGTACCGTCTGGCCCGGCTCGCACACGGACAAGACCGGTGCGCGCAAGGGCCGCGGCTGCGCCAGGCTCTTGCGCTCCAGCTCAAGCTGCTCGGGGCTGAACACGACCTCGCCCACCATCGGCAGCGCCAGGCTCCCTTCGATCGCGGCCGCGCTCTCCATGCCCCGGGACGCGCGGCTCTTGAGTGCCGCCAGCCCGGAGCCCGCCAACAGGCCCAGCAGCGCCGCCAGGCCCGTCACCAGCGCCCGATTCGGTCCGACCGGCAGCGCAGGCGCCACCGCAAGGTCCACGAGCCGCACATCGCTGCTCTGGTCGGACTGCGCCAGCGCCAGCAGCTGTGCCTGCCGGCGCAAGGACATGTACATGTCCTCGGCCACCTTCACATCGCGGCTGAGCGCGCCCGACTCCCGCTCCGCCTCGGACAGCCCCTGGCGCCGGCTATCCATGCTGCGCCTGTCGCCGCGCAGCTGCTCGATCTGCTCGTCGATCGCCCGCACTTCCTGGCTCTGCGGCATGAAATTGCGCAGCAGGCGCGCGCGCTCTAGCCGCAGCCCGGAGATCTGCCGCTGGTACTCGATGCTGCCGCTGAGGTAGGACTGCGACTCCTGGGAAGGCTGCAATGACCCGGCGCGCGCGCGGTACCGGGCCAGGGCTGCCTCGGCCGCCTCCAGTTCGGCCTTCACGCGCGGCAGCTCGCTGGAGACGAAATCCAGCTGCTGGTTGTCCTGCTCGCGCCGATGGCCAACCTGCGTATCGACAATCGAGCGCGCCACGGCATTGACCACGGCGGCGGCATGCTCCCGATCGGCGTCACGCCAGACGATGCGCACCGCGTCGGCGGCTGCACCAGCGGCCGCGCCAGCCGCGCCGCCCGCCGCTGCGCCATTCGGCCCGGTTGCCGTGGCCGTGCCACGCTGCGGCTCCAGCTTGAGCCCGCGCGCCAGCAGCTCGACGGCTGTGATGGCGTCGCGGCGCATCACCACGAACTCGGTCCCCGCGCGCGCGGTGAGCTGCGCCAGCTTGAGCGAAACGCCATTGCCCCGCGCGATGTCGCCGACCTTGCCCGTCAGCAGCAACGCACCGTCCTCGCCCAGCAGGCGAAAGCGCTGGTCGCCCTGCGCCACCAGCGTCAGTGGCTGGTTGAGCAGCGCGTCGGGCACGTTGAGGGCGATCAGGTCGATCCGCTCACCACCCCAGGCGTAGGCGGACAGGCTCTCCAGCGGCGCAGCTAGCGGTGTAGAGAGTGGTCCTGCCTGCGCGCCACCGGCAAACCGCGCCCATAGCGCGCCAACCACGGGCACCGTGCGCGGGGCCGCGGCGATATCGAGCCGGGTTTCCCGCACCACCGGCGCCAGCACCGCGCGGCTGGTCATCGCATCCGGCCGCAGTGCGTCGGCGGGCTGCCCCGCGTTGGCCGTGCCCTGCGCATTCAGCGCAAGCCGCCGGGCAGACTCCGGGCGCACCAGTACGTCCGCCTCGTACATGGCAGGCAGCGACCACGCATACAGCGCGCCGCACAGCGCGCCGAACAGCATGGCGGCAAGGATCCAGCCGGCATGGTCAAGCAGTGCCCGGGCCGCGCCCCAGCGCGCGCGGGAACCCGGCTGCCGCGATGCCGCAGACAAGCCCACTTCGGTAAAGGTCATCACGCTCAGCTCCCCCGCATGCACTCCATGCACTCCATGCCCTTCATGCGCTCAGTGCGCGTGATGCGCGCACACAGCCAGCGCGCGGGCGTGTCCCACCCGTTCCGGCAAGGCTGGCCCGTCATCCCCGGTGGACAGCAAGCGCCCGTATTCGCGCCTGACGAGGCCATAGCACTCGCAGACGTGCAGCTCCAGCCGGACCCGGTCGATCACCGTGATGTGGCCGCGGCTGTAGTGGATCAACCCGAGATCCGCCAGTTTCCTGGCGGCTTCGGTCACGCCCTCGCGGCGCACGCCCAGCTTGGTGGCGATGACCTGCTGGGTGATGGCGATCTCGTTCGAGCAGAGGCGGTCGACGGCGAGCAGCAGCCAGCGGCAAACCTGCTGGTTAAGCGAGTGATAGCGGTTGCACACCGCGGTCTGCGCGATCTGCGTGAGCAATGCCTGTACGTACAGCAGCGTCAGCCGCAGGATTGCCGGCGAGCGCAGCAGTTCTTGCCGCAGCTTGTTCGCCGCGAGCCGGTAGCCGAACCCGGGCGTGTGCACCTCCAGCCGGTAGGGCATGGCATTGCCCCCCGTCACCACCGGGATGCCGACCATGCCTTCGTTGCCTACCGTGGCGATCTCGACGGTGGTGGCGTCCTCCAGGAAGGACAGCATGGAGACGACCGCCGTGGTCGGGAAATACACATGATTGGTATGCTGCCCGCAATCGGTCAGCAGTTGCCCGGGGCGCAGGCGCACCAGTTCGAGGTGGTTGGAGATGGCCTCCCAGTCATCGCGCGGCAAGCCGCGCAGGAGGTGATTGACGTCCGGAGCTAATCGCTGGCTGTGCATCACGTGTTTCCCCCTGCAAGACCCCAACTGCCCAACTGCCTGCCCCGCCAGCCCTGGTTTATTTGCCCAGTTGCTTGGTGAAGAACAGGGTCTGGATGGTCGGCGTAATCTGCTCGAGCACCCGGTTAAAGCGCACGGCATCCGACGTGCCCACATACACCACGTCGAGCGGCTCCATGCGGAACTGCGTCGACAGCAGCAAAGCATCCACCTGTGTCATGTCAAGCCGGTACACGGCTGGCTGTGTCGGGTTTTCGCGCGCGCCGCGGATCACGAAGACCTGGCGCGGGTCGGCAGCGCGGATGTCGATGCTGTTGACGCCGGCGAGCGCGTCAGCCAGCGTGAGGCGGCCCTTGTTCATCAGCAGCGAGGTCGGCTTGACCACTTCGCCCATCACGAAGATCCGGCTGGAGAGCCGGTCGGGCACGTTGATGATGTCGCCGCCCTGCAAGAGGAAATCGCCAACGCCATTGCGCCGCTCGGTCAGCGTATCGAGGTCCAGCTCGTAGACCTTGTCGCCGCGCGTCAGCCTGACCTTCTGCACGTCAGCATCGGGCAACGTGCCGCCCGTGCGCGCAATGGCGTTGATCATCGAGAGCGGCACATCGGTGACCTGCAGCGATCCGGGGTTTTTCACCAATCCCGTGACGTCGATCCGGCTGTTGCGGTACGACACCACGCGCACGTCGACCCGGGGGTCCCGGATCTCCTTGGACAGCGCCGTGGAAATCATGCTGCGCACCTGCTCCACGGTCTTTCCACCAACCCGCAGCATGCCCACGGGCGGATAGTAGACCTCGCCATTGGCGCCGACGCGAAACCCGTTCTGCTCCAGTGGCGCCTGCTGCTGCGCGCCGTCGGCGGCGCCGGGCGCGATCGGAATGGGCTGCATGTTCGCCGCGCTGGAGCTCAGCTGCGGGTTGTACAGCACCGTGACGCCCAGCAGGTCCTGCGGGCCGATGCGGTACTCGTACTTCGCGATGCTCTGGGCAAGGTCCGCGCCCGTGGCGGGCGTCACCTGGCTGTTGGTCGTGGCGACCGCGTCGATCTGGCGGGAGATCACCGCCGAGTTGATCAGTTGCACCGGGTACGCTTGCGTGCCAGTCTTGGCGCCGATGTCGTCATGCAGGCGACTCGAGTCCAGTGCCGGACCCGGCGCCCACGCGCATCCGCCAAGAGCGGCAACGAATGCAAGAGTGGGAAAGATCCTGGTTGCCATGGCAGCGTCTCCTTGTCGTGAACCGCATTCAAGTCGTTTGAGGGCGCTGTGCCTGCAACGATCCATCTGGGGCTCGGCCCCCGGATAGCCGCAAGATTCGCGCCAATACCTGGTCTTTATGTACGCTGGGCCACAGTGGCGCAGGCACGCCCGCACCCAGGCGCGGCCCCCGAAATCACTCCTCCCGCAAGGGCGCCAGGCCCTGCGCCGCAGCCCCCATGCCGGCGCCCGCCAGCGTCATCGCTTGCTCAGGCTCGCGCGCAGGCGCCTTGCGCTGCGGCGTGCCGTCGCTCGCGTAGGTCGCGCACGGCATGCCGAGCTCCCGTGCGATGTGGCCGCCCAGGCGCAATGCCAGCGCGGCAATGGTGATGGTGGGAAAATTCGCGCCGACGGTCGGGAACACCGAACTGCCGGCCACGTAGAGATTCGAGATGCCGTGGACGCGGCTATTGCGGTCCACCACTCCCATTGTTGGCGAATCATGCATGCGTGTGGTGCCCATGTGGTGCCAGGTACCTTCGAGCGCGGCCGGCCAGGGCTGGCCCTCCACGGGTGGATCCAGCGTGACTTGCGCCACGCCGCTGCTTTGCAGCTCCTGCGCCAGCAGCGCGAAGGTGCGGTCGAAGGTACGCTGCACCAGGCTGCCCACGCGCCAGTGCACGCGCACTCGCGGCACGCCGAGCCGGTCGCGGTGTTCGGACAGCGTCACCCGGCTGTCCGGATCGGGATCGGCCTCCACGATCGCCTGCATCTTGACGTCGGTGATCAGCGAGCGCGGCTGCATCAGCCGCGTCAGCCCGAAGCCCACGGTGTCGACCGGATGTGCGGCCATGGTCAGCAGGTCCCGGGTGAGGCTGTGGCCTGGCTGGTCCTTCTTCAACAGTGCCTGCTTGGTGCGGAACAGCGCCTCCGCGCCTTTGCTGCCTTCGCCGTAGAACATCGAGAAGAACCACACCCGCGCATTGAGCAGGCCTTCGCGCTCCAGCACGGCGGGCTTGAGCGCGAACTGCGAGGAGACATAGGTGCCGTTGGCACTCACCGCCGCGTTCTGGTAGTGGTACTTGATGTCATAGAGCTTGTTGCGCGCCCATCCTTTGTTGAAGCGGACACTGCCGGACATCAGCCGCGGATGGTCCATGAAATAGCGGCCCACCAGGTCTGCGCCATTGCCCAGGCCGGCAGGCTGCACCTTGTTCGATGCCAGCAGCAGGCGCGCGTTCTCGATGCCGCCCGTGGCCAGCACGAACAAGCGCGCCGCCACCTTGATGTGCCGCCCGCTGAGCGTGGCGACCGAGACCTCCGTCACTGACGTGGCATCGGCATTGGTGCCGATGTCGACCACGTTGGCGTAGAGATACACCTTGACGCGATGCGACTGTTCCAGCGGCTCGCGGTACAGCTTGCCAAAGCGGGCCGGCGGGCTGAACTGCGAGATCGTGTCGCGGATATGCTCGCCGATCAGCGGCAGGCGCCGCACGTCGGGACGGCGGATGGCAGCCTCCCAGTAAGCGGGATCGAAGTTGTTGGGCCCGAGCTTGAGCAGTGCATGGGTGCGCTCGTAGTATGGGGTGAGCTCATCGAGCCCGAACGGCCAGCCGCTGTGCGCCACCCAGCTGCGCTTTTCCAGGTCCCACGGGTCCAGCGGGCGGCACCAGCCGCCCCAGCAATTGCTGCTGCCGCCGAGAAAGCGGCTGCGGCTGCCATCGGCGAAGGTATAGGGCAGCCCGATGTTCTCGCCGCGATAGAGGTCGCGCGTGTCGTCGTCGGCCTTGTAGCCGCCACTCTCCAGCAAGCAGGCATCGATGCCAAGCCGCTGCATCTCCAGCGCCAGCGTGATGCCGGCCACCCCGGCGCCAATGATGCAGACGGTGGTGTGCACCACGGCGTCCTCTTCGAGCTTTCTGGTGTCGATAAACATCTACTGCTCCCCCTGTTGGCCGGTTTCAAGACGGATTGCCGCTACCCTTCCCGCTTCCATCTTCGTACGACGCCCTCGCTCGCGTGCGCCAACATTGCGCCAACCGCGGCCAAGCGCGTGCGTTGCCGGACGCATCGCGCATCCCGCATCAGGCATCGCGGCCCAGCCACTCGGGCTCCATCTCGGCCTGCGCCGGCTCGCCGGACTGCAGCACGCGCAGCAGGTCGCGAGCCATGCTTTCCACGGTGAAGCGCCGGTTGAACGTTGCCTTGGCGCAGGCGCGCATCTGCACGCGCTGGGCGTCGTCCATGGAGAGCCAGCGCCGCAGCAGCGCCTCGCATCCCTCGACGGTGTCGGGCGCGGCAAGGCCCGCGCCGTCACGCTCGATCTCGCGCCAGATGTTGACCTTGTCGGAGATCAGCGCGGGCACGGCACAACCCAGCGCCTCGGCCACCGCGATGCCGAAGTTCTCCTGGTGCGAGGGCAGCGCGAACACATCGCTGGCATAGAACGCGCCCCACTTCATTTCCGCGCGCAGCATGCCGGGCCAGCTCACGCGTGCGCCAATGCCACGCGCTGCGGCCTGCGACTGCAGCCGCGGCACCCATCCCGCGCTATCGGGGCCCGCGATCACGAGGTGCGCCTGCGGGTCTAGCGCCGCCACGCGGGCAAAGGCGTCGATCAGCAGGTCGCAGCCCTTCTTCTCGTGCACGCGGCCAAGAAACAAGACGATGCGCTTGCCGCGCAGCTCGGGGTATGCCGCCAGGAAGCGCTCGCGCAACGCCACGCCGTCGGCGTCGTGTTCCGGGGGCGGCGACTGCGTGCCAAGGCTCACGACCGATTCCCTGGCGCGGTACAGCCAGAAGGACTGGCTGGCCAGGCGCCGCTCTTCCTCGGCGGTAAACAACACGGCTCGCGCATCGCGCAATACGCGGTACTCGGCCCACGGCCAGTAGAGCCACTTCTTCAGGTGCTTGCGCGGGTAGGCGCGCTTGAACCAGGGATCGAGCATGCCGTGCGGGTAGACGTAGTACGGCACCTGCAGCTTGCGCAGCGCGCGCCATGCGCCAAAGCCATGGTATTGCCACAGGCCGTTGATGATGACCGCGTCGAACTCCTGCGCATGTTCGCGCAGCCAGGGCACCAGCCGGGGCGAGTAGTGGTAGTAGCCGCGCGCGGGCCCCAGCACGTGCAAAGGCAAGGGGAAGTCGGCCAGGTAGGGCGCATCCGGCGGATCGAGCGACAGCACCTCCACGCGATGGCCCTGCGCGACAAGCTGGGCGCTGCCCTGGCGCACGCATTCCACGGGTCCGCCCAGCCTGGGATCGATCGATGAAAGCAGGTGAAGGATGTTCATCGGTCAACTCCTTGCGGGGCAAATCGCAGACGCTTGGGCGCGCGCTCGGATTGGTCGTCGCCGGCCGCGTTGGCAGCCGGCGCGTGGGCTATCGTTGTGAGCATTGGCGCATAGGGCCCGGGCGCCCCCGCCAGCGGGGCTCGCCTGGGCCTTCCCTGTTTTGCCTGTTGTGCCTGCCGCGCGCGTTCGGCCGCCGCCGCGCCCTGCGCGGCGAGCTTCGCGGCCGTCGAGCGGGCCAGCTGCGCGTGCGTGGCCACCAGCAGGCCCAGCGCCACGCCGTACACCACGCCGGAAAAGCGCGGGCCCAGCGGATTGCCGCCGATCGACGTGGCCGGCAGCGCCGCCAGCACCAGCAAGGCGCGGCCCATCACGGCCAGGTTGGGCGCGTTCGGCGCCACGCGCCGCCAGTGGCGATAGGCCATGCTGCCGCGATAGAGCGAGAACAGCACGATGGCGGGAAACGCGATGCCAAACAGCAAGCCGCCCGCGAACAACTGGTAGACCCAGAAGTTGTGTCCCGCCGTCCACTCGTTGATCGCATAGAACTCTTTCTCGCTCATCTGCCCGGCGAGCGCCTTCAGGTATGCGGGCGAATAGCGATAGAAGTGCCCGTAGCCTTTGCCGACCACGAGCGACGTCGTGTTCGAGGTGACCTGGTCATACTGGTCCTTGAGCTCGGCGAGCCGGGTGGCGGTTGTCGGGTCGATGCCGGAAGCGGTGGCCTTGCCCGCCGCAATCCGCTGGGTCCAGTGCGCGGCGACGCTCGGAAACAGCTCCGAGCCAATCAACGCGGTGCCGCCTACCAGCACCGTCGTGATGACGACCGCGCGCAGCACCGCCTTGAGCAGATGGCGCAGCGACGCCGCGCTCAGCCAAGTGGCAAAGCAGAACAGCAACGCCGTGCCGACCAGCAAGCTGCGCGTAACGCTGAGCATCTCGATGGTCACGGTGCCGATGAACAGCAGCACGGTGAACTTGGTCACGCGCCTGGCAATGACGAACTCATGCAGCAGCACGCCCTGCGTCGCCAGGAAGACCACCGAGACAATGCGAAAGCGCACCGTCTCCAGCCCGCCCCCCACCGCCATGCCGTAGGCAAAGCTGAACAGCAGCGACGTCACCATGGCGGCGAACATCGCCGACTCGATCTGCCTCAGGCGCTCTTGCGGCCACGGATGGCGCGCGGCCAGGTAGCCGATCAGGAACAGCATGAACGGCAACAACACGCGCAGGTAATTGCCAACGTCGTTGCCCTGGATCCATTGCGGGACGATGCTGCCCGGCACGGTCAGCAGCAACGCCGCCATGACCACCGAGCTCAGCCGGGTACGCGTGACAAAGCGCGGCGCGATCAAGGCCAGGGCAATGCCCGCTGCGATCACCGGCAGGGTCAGCAGGATCTGCGTCAGGCGGCTGCCGTTTTCATCGACGCTTTTGAAATCCACTGCCAGCGGGCATAGCATCAGCCATATCCAGATGGTCGCGAAGCGGTTGCGCATGGCGGGCCCTCCTTCATCCGTTGGAGGCTTGCACCGGCACGGCCGGTGCCTGGGCCGCCGATGCGGCCGGCGCCACAGGCGGCACCACGGACAGCACTGCGGGCAGCACTGCGCGCGGGCGCGCCAGCCGGCGCCGCAGCTGCCGGCGCATCGGTTCCTCGACATAGCGGTAGATGGCCAGGCTCAGCAAGATGGCCAGCGCCACCGCCAGCCAGCCGGCCTGCTGGCGCCAGCCGGCCAGGTAAGCCATGCGCGCCAGCGGTACGTGAATCAGGTAGAGCGCGAAGCTGGCTTCGCCAAGCGACACCAGCCAGCGCCGGTGCAGCACGCCTGCCACCGGCCGCTCCAGCAAGGCAAGGCCAAGGATCAGCGCGCCAAAGAACGGCGCCTGCAGGTAGAAGGCGGGACTGAGCGGGCGCAGCACCGCCAGCGTGCCGACCGCGCAAACCGCCACGGCCACCAGGGCCATGCCGAGCGCGTGCCTGCTGCCGCCGGCACCACGCAGCCGCGCGTAGGCAATGCCCGCGCAGACACCGAGCACGAACTCGAAAAGATGGGTCAGCGGAAACTGCGCCACCAGGAAGCCATGCCGCGACGGCGGCAGCACCGCCAGCAGCAACGCGATCCAGGCACCTTGCAACAGCCACAGCGCCAGGCACAGCAGCGCCAGCGCGCCGCTGCCACGCTTTTCCAGCCGGCGTAGCAGCAACGGAAACAAGGCGTAGAAGAAGGCCTCGCAGGAGATGCTCCAGGCCGGTCCGTTCCATGGCTGGTTGAGCGCCGAGAACGGCAGCCACGCGGTCAGCGCCAGCAACTGGGCCACGAGGCTCACCGCCAGCATCGCGACGTACGCCCCCTTGAGCCCATACCACTCGCGCAACAGCTCGCTGTCGCCCGTATGCAAGAGCCACACCGTCACCGGCAGCGACAACAGCAGCGACAGCACCAGCACCGGGTAGATCCGGGCGAAGCGCGCGGCGTAGAACGCGGCGGCGCCGCCTGGCAGGCCGATCTTGTCCCGATAGGTGAAGGTCAGCACAAAGCCGGACAGCACGAAGAACAGCGAGACAGCCGGCCGGCCGCCGTCGGCCAGCTGCAGGAACCACACCGGGCCGTTGAGCACGCCGATCTCGGTGAAGTGGCAGAGCACGACGGTCACGGCCGCCAGGAAGCGGATGCTGGTGAGCGCGGGCAATGTCCCCACGGCGTGGCTTGCCGTCGCCGTGCCATAGGGCCGCGCTGCCGCTCGGCCTTGTGCTGACGCCGCGCCTGGTTGTGTCGCTGACATGCTTCACCTCCCCTGTCTTTTTTTGCACTTGGTTCTGCGCCTGCTTTCTTGTTGTTGCGTGCGCGACGCCCGGCCTACGCCGCCTACAGCACCTGCAGCACCTACTCCACCTTCTCCGGCTGCAATACATTGGCCGGGAGTTCGTCCCCAACGCGGGGCTCCCCCGCCGCGGGCCGGGCCGCGCCTTCGCCGCACAAGGCGCGCAGCCTGGCGTCGAAGCGGGACAGCACGGCGGCGGCGGACAGCGTGGCCTCGGCGTGGCCGCGCGCCGCGGCCCCCAGCTCCGCACGCAGCGCGGGCGATGCCGCGAGCCGCTTGATGGCGCCCGCCAGGGCCTCGACGTCGTCCGGGGGCACCGCAACCCCGCGCGGCGATACCGCCGCGAACAGCTCGGTCCCCGGCAGCGCCATGGCAACAATGGCGCGGCCGCTGGCAAACATGCCGGTCAGCTTGGAGGGCATGACCAGGTCGGCCGCATCGCCGCGCTGGGGCAGCACATGGATGTCCGCCAGGTTCAACAGCTCGTTAAGCCGGTCGACGGGCTGCAACGGCAGGAAGCGGCAGTTGTCCAGCCCGGCGCAGTGGGTTTCCAGCATGGCCCTGGCCGGGCCGTTGCCGCAGAAGACAAAGGAGATGCCGGCATTGCCGGCCAGTGCGGCAACCGCGCACACCAGGATTTCCAGGCCTTGCTTCTCGCCCATGTTGCCCGCGTAGAGCACGACCTTCTGGTCCGGCGGGATGCCGAGTTCCTCGCGATAGGTGCTGGGCCGCTCCAGCGGGTAGATGGCGCTGGTGTCCACCCAGTTGGGCAGGCGGAACACGCGCGTGCTGGCCACGCCCTTGCGCACCGCATGCTCGGCCATCTTCTCCGAGATGGTGGACACCACGTCGAAGCGGCGCATCAGGAGGCGCTCCGTGGCAAGCGCCGCGCGCCGCAGCCTTGCGCCTTTGAGCATGCCCAGACCGAAGGCAGCATCGACTTCATAGTCCTGCACGTGGAGCCAGGTCCTGGCGCCGGCCAGGCGCGCCACCATCCATGTGGCGGGCACGCTCATCAGGCTGGGCGCGATCGCCATCACGGCGTCCGGGCGCCATAGCACCTGCCTGAGCAAGGACGGCAGCGCGCCAAGCGCGAAGCTGGCGAGGTGCAGCAGGCGCGTGGCGCCGGTCGGGCGCGCAGGCACCCACAACGGCGCGCGATGCACCTGGACGCCGCCGCGCAGCTCGCGGGTGTAGCGCCAGGCAGAATATCCCTCGCCCACGCGCCAGCCGGGGTAGTAAGGGGGCGCGCAGACCACGCGGACCTCATGCCCGCTGGCGGCCAGCGCTTCGGCCATCTCGGCGGTGTATTTGCCGATTCCGGTCAGCTCCGGCGCATAGTTCTGTCCGCAGATCAGGATTCTCACGGGACTCTCCATTCGGTTCTGCGTGTGTCATTCCGGCAACTTGACGCCTTCCTCCCGGGCAGCCGGCCGACCGGGGAACGCCGCGCATGCAGCGAACGCGCGCAACCCTCCCTGCATTGGCCGCATAGGCCATCGCACGGTCAAGACACGCGGCAGGAAGAAAGGCGGGCTGGGCCCGGGTCCTGGGTTCTGGCTTCCGGGTTCTGGCTTAGGTCTGCACGCCCGTTCGCTGATGCACTTCCGGCTCGCTCAGCATCGCGGCGCAGCCACGCGCGATATTCGACGCGGCGTTCGCCGGATCGAAGCGCCGGATCACGGACAGGCAACGCTCCGCGGTGGCCTGGGTATCCGCGAACGCCGCCAGCGCGCGGGTCATGCCGGCCTGCAGCGCAGCGGCACTGCGCGCCGGCACCGCAAACCCGGTCTCGCCCTCGAGCACCAGCTCCGGCACGCAGCCGCAGTTCTCGCTAACCACCGCCGGGCAGCCATGGGCGAGCGCCTCGTTGACCACCAGGCCCCACGGCTCGCTATGGCTGGGCAAGACCATGCAGGCCGCCCGGTAGTACTCCTTGGACAGGCCCTCGTCCTGCAGGCTGCCGACCTGGCATACCGCAGCCTCAAGGCCAAGCTCCGCCGCCATCTGGCGCAGGGTGCCTGCCATCGGCCCGGTGCCGACCAGCCGCAGCGTTGCCGACGGCATCGACTTGTGCAAGCCAGCGAAGGCTTCCAGCAGCGTGTCCAGCCCCTTTTCTTCCGACAGGCGGCCCACATACAGGAACACGGGCGCACTGTCGGCACGATGCTTCAGGCGCTCCTGCAGGGCTTGCTCCGGCTTGTAGGTGGCCGGCATGGCGGCCGCCTGGCAGGGCGTGAAGATCCGCTCCGGCTTGGCGCCGAGCGACATCAGGTACTCGCGGCTGCGCTCGCCAAAGCCGAAGTAGCCGTGGCACAGCGAGAAGAACACGCGCTTGGGAATGGAGGTCAGCATGCGCCGCGGCCGGTCCCGCCCGGTGGAGTCGCAAAACACCGCGCGCCGCTTGCCGGTGAGGATGCAGGCCAGCAGCATCGCCCAGTATTCCGGGCGGTGGTAGCCCGGCAGCACCACCAGCTCGCCCTTGGCCTTGAGCACTTCCCAGGTCAGGCGCGCAGTCATCTTCCAGCGCGGCACATCCTCATAGCAGCCGGCGTACAGCTGATGCATGGGATAGTTGTGAAACGAGTAGTCGACGTCCGAGAAGCCGAGCCGGAAGTGCTCCGTCTCCGCGATCTGCACCATGTCGTAATGGATCGAGCTTGCCGCAGACTGGCTGTGCAACGCCGAGAACACCGCGCCCTTGTGGCGCGACCAGACTACGTTGTGGAATATCGTGACTGAGCCTGACATTGTTATCTCCTGTTTGCGGTCACTCGATAACGGCACCGGAGAGCGCTGTTGCCCCTGCCTGCTCGACCCTGGGCAACCCCTCTTCCATGCGCCGCGAATACTCCTGGTAGATGGCGGAAATCCCTTCATCAAGGCCGATCGCGGGCCGCCAGCCGATCTGCCCCAGTTTCGAAACATCAAGCAGCTTGCAAGGCGTGCCGTCCGGCTTGGAGGTATCGAACACGAGTTCGCCCTCGAAGCCGGCAATGCGGCAGATCCGCTCCGCCAGCTCGCGGATCGGCAAGTCCCGGCCCGTGCCGACGTTGAATACGCCATGCGGCACCTCGCGCTCCAGCAGGAACAGCGTGGCCGACGCGAGGTCATCCACATGCAGGAACTCGCGGCGCGGCTTGCCGGTGCCCCAGATGGTCATGCTTGGAGCGCCTTGCCGGGTTGCCGTGCAGGCCTTGCTGATCAGCGCCGGCAGCACGTGGCTGGTGGCGAGGTCGTAGTTGTCGTTGGGGCCGTACAGGTTGGTCGGCATCACCGAGAGATAGCGGGTGCCGAACTGCCGGTTGTAGGCCTCGCAGAGTTTCAGCCCGGCGATCTTGGCGATCGCATAGGCCTCGTTGGTGGGCTCCAGCGCGCCCGTCAGCAGGTATTCCTCGCGGATGGGCTGCGCGCAGTCGCGTGGATAGATGCAGGAAGAGCCAAAGAACACCAGCCGCCCCACGCCTGCCTGGTACGCGGCGTGGATCACGTTGGTCTCGATGACCAGGTTCTCGTACAGGAAGCTGGCCGGCCGCGTGGCATTGGCAAGGATGCCGCCGACGCGCGCCGCGGCCAGCAGCACCACCTCGATGCCCTCATCGGCAAAGAAGCGGTGCACCGCGCCCTGGTCCGTCAGGTCCAGCTCGGCGCGGTCCCGCGTCACCAGGTTGCGGTAGCCATCGGCCCGCAGCCGCCGCACCAGCGCGGAGCCCACCATGCCGTTGTGGCCTGCGATAAAGAAAACAGTGTTCTTGTCCATGGTGCTTACTCGTGGTGTTCCAGCGCCTGGAAGCCGGCCAGCGTCACCAGCGCATCGCGCCGGGCAATCTGGAAGTCGGAGCGGACCATCTCCTTGACCAGCTTGGAGAACGGCGTACGCGGCGCCCAGCCCAGCTTGGCGTGGGCCTTGGACGGGTCGCCCAGCAAGGTCTCCACCTCGGTGGGCCGGAAGTACGCCGGATCCACGCGCACAATCACCTTGCCCGGGGTGAGCTTGGTTTCCTTGCCCTTGACCGACTCCACGATCCCGACCTCATCCACGCCACTGCCCTCGAATCGCACGGTGACGCCGAGCTCGGCAGCGGCGCACTGGACGAACTCGCGCACGCTGTACTGCTCGCCGCTGGCGATCACGAAGTCCTCCGGCTGGTCCTGCTGCAGCATCAGCCATTGCATCTCCACATAGTCGCGCGCATGGCCCCAGTCACGCAGCGCGGACAGGTTGCCCAGGTAGAACTCGTCCTGCAGCCCGACCGCGATGCGCGAGATCGCCCGCGTGATCTTGCGGGTGACGAAGGTCTCGCCGCGCACCGGAGACTCATGATTGAAGAGGATGCCGTTGCAGGCGTACATGCCGTAGGCCTCGCGGTAGTTGACCGTGATCCAGTAGGCATAGAGCTTGGCCACCGCGTAGGGGCTGCGCGGATAGAACGGCGTGGTTTCCTTCTGCGGGATCTCCTGCACCAGCCCGTACAGCTCGGAGGTGGAAGCCTGGTAGAAGCGCGTCCTTTTCTGCAGCCCGAGGATGCGGATGGCCTCCAGGATGCGTAGCGTGCCAAGGCCGTCGGCATTGGCCGTGTACTCGGGCTCCTCGAACGAGACGGCCACATGGCTCTGGGCCGCCAGGTTGTAGATCTCGTCGGGCATCACCTGCTGGATGACGCGCAGCATACTGGTGGCATCCGTCAGGTCACCGTGGTGCAGGAAGAAGTGCCGCTCGGGATCGTGCCGCTCGCGGTAAAGGTGATCGATGCGGTCCGTATTGAACAGGGAGGTGCGGCGCTTGATGCCGTGCACGTCGTATCCCTTTTCGAGCAGCAACTCAGCCAGATAGGAACCGTCCTGCCCGGTAACACCAGTGATCAGAGCAACCTTGCGCGTCATTATCGTTCTCCCGCCTTGCGTTGGTAATGCTTGGTATGGATGTCGAGTCAGCGGCCCCCCGCGGCCCTACTTCACCCGTCCTTCGTAGCCGTAGTACTCGGTGTAGCCCGTGCGCAGCAGCAGTGGCGGCTTGGGGACATCGGTCAGCAGCACGCCATGCAGCGTCACGCCGCCGTTGGTCAGGCGCCGCGCGGTCTCGGTGACCTCGGCCGCGGAATGCCGGCCGTGGCGCACCACCAGCAAGGTGGTGCCCGCGTGCCGCCCGAGCAGCGTGGCATCCGTGACCGCGAGCACAGGCGGCGTGTCGATGATGACCATGTCGTAGCGTTGCTTGAACAGGTCCAGCATGGCGTGGAAGCGATCGCTCATCAGCAGCTCCGCCGGATCGGGCGGCAAGCTGCCGCGGGTCAGCACATCCAGGCCCGGCAGCACCTCGCGGATCACCACGGAGTCGATGTCCGTGCCCATCAGCGTGTCCGACAGTCCCGGCACCTGCGACAGCCCGAAGTGCACATGAACCTCGCCGCGCCGCATGTCGCCGTCGATCAGCAGCACGCGCTTGCGCCCGGACGCGACCAGCGCGGCCAGGTTCACGGACAGGAACGACTTGCCGGCATCCTGGCGCGAGCCGGTCAGCATCACGACGTTGTTGCGGGCGGTGTGCAGCGCGTACTGCAGCGTGGTGCGCAAGGCGCGCACGCCTTCCACGGCGATGTCGTCCGGCGCGCGTGCCGCCAGCACGCCCAGCCCGCTGCTGCCGGAGGCGCGCAGCTCGCGCTGCAGGCGCAGCTGCGTCTGGCTGCGCGGCACCACCGCGCAGACCGGCACGCCCAGCATCCGCTCGATCTCTTCCGGATGCTCCACGCCGCCATACAGGGCCTTGCGCAGGAACGCCAGCAAGGCCCCCAGCACCAGGCCGATGCCGCCGCTGATCAGCACCAGCATGGCGCGTTGCGGGCGGATCGGGTCGTCCGCAGGTTCGGCGAAGTCCACCACGCGCACGTTGCCGACCTGGCCCGCCTTGACGATGCGCAGTTGCTGCGCGTTGTTGAGCAGGTTGGTATAGAGCTCGGTATCCACGCGCACGTCCCGCTCCAGACGCAGTGCGGTCTGCTCGGTATCCGGCAGCACGGAGACACTGCGGCGCAGCGTGCTCTGCTGCGCGCTCAGCGTTTCAATCTGCGCCATCAGCGCCACCACCGCCGGGTTGGCGTCGGTGTAGTGCGTGCGGATCTCGGCCAGCCGCGTCTGCAAGCGCGCCAGGCTGGTCTTGTTCTCCACGATCTGCTGCAGCAGCAGCCGGCTTTCCTCGCCGAGGTTGACGGTGCCCTGCCGATTGCGAAAGGAGTTGTAGCGCTCCTCGGCCAGGTCGAGCTCCTTGCGCAGCGCCGGCAACTGCTGGTCCAGGAACGCCAGCGTGTGCTCGGCTTCGGCGGAGCGCCGGCCAATGTCCTGCTGCACGAACTGGCGCGCGACGGTGTTGACGATGTCCGCGGTGAGCTTGGGGTCCGGCCCCTCCAGGCTGGCGCGGATGATGCCGGACTGCAGGGCGGACTCGGCCACCGCGAGCGCGCGCTGGATACGCTCCACCGTGCCGATGGTGGATGCGCGCACCAGCTCGAACTGCGACCCGCTGCGTCCCACCAGCGCGTCCACGCGGATGCGCACCGGGCCCAGCGCGGTGGTGCCGGCGGCCTCCTCGCCAACCCGGCCCTGCAGCACCGTATTGCCTTCGGGATCCCGCAGGGTATAGGTGTGCTCGCTGTCGGCGATCAGCCTGAACACCTTGCCGTAGTACTTCTGCGGCGTGTCGAGCAGCGAGATCGTGATGGCTTCCGCGCCCCATGCGTACTGCGACAGGCCGAGCAGTTCCGTGGGCGGCGCCAGCCCGCTGTTGTATGCCGCCAGCCACGCCCCGATCACCGGGAAGTAGCGCGGCCTGGCCGCGATATCCAGATGCAGCTTGCGCACCGCCTCCTCCACCACCAGCCGGGACCGGATCAGCTCGATCTCGGCCGCCGTGGAGGAGTTGGGATCGAAGATCGACGACAGCGTCTGCAGCGACGAGCCCTGGTTGGCATTGGCGGCGTTGCCGCCTTTGCTCTCCTCCACCTGGATCATGGCGTCGGCGCGGTAGACCGGTTTCTGCAGCAAGGCATAGACGGTGCCCAGCACCAGCGCCAGCAGGGTGATGGCGGCAATCATGCGCCAGTGGTCGACCAGCGTCACCAGGTAATCGGACAGCCGAAGCTCGGCCGGGCCGGAGACATCGGTGTATTGGGTTTCGAATGAGGTAGCCATGTCTTGTTGACTTCCATCTAACGATCGCTTCCCGCCGGCAACGCGCTAGCGCCTGCCGCGGCCCTGTCCTTGCGCTCCGTACGGCTCTCCTTACGGCTCAGTACGGCTCAGTACGCGTTGCGATGCACCAGGCCCTTGACCACCGTGGCGGCAATGATCCGCATATCGAGCGCGAACGACCAGTTGCCCAGGTAGTACAGGTCGCAGGCGATGCGGCCTTCCATCTTCTCGATGCGATCCGTCTCGCCACGGTAGCCATTTACCTGGGCCCAGCCGGTAATGCCGGGCTTGACGCGGTAGCGGTGGATGTAGCCGCTGACCAGCTTCTGGTACTGGTCGTCATGCTCGATGGCATGCGGGCGCGGCCCCACCACCGACATGTCGCCGCGCAGCACGTTGAAGAACTGCGGCAACTCATCCAGGCTGGTACGCCGCAGGAACGCGCCCACGCGCGTGATGCGCGGATCGTTGCGCTTGGCCTGGGTTACCACGCCGGCCGCCTCGGCATGCGCACGCATGGAGCGGAACTTGTAGATGGTGAAGATGCGCCCGTCGGTGCTCTTGCGCTTTTGCTTGAACAGCACCGGCCCGCGCGACGACAGCTTGACGGCGATGGCGATCGCGATCAGCAGCGGCGACAGGCCGATCAGCGCGGCTGCGGCGAAAAGGCGGTCGAACACGTCCTTCTGGCGCAGCGCGGAAGCCGATAGCGGCGACGCCACCAGGTTGATCGCGGGCATGCCGATCAGCTCGATGGTGCCGCTGTCGAACAGCGCCAGGCTGTGCAGGTCCGGCATGAAGCGGACATTGACCAGTTCGTCGCGGAACTCCTCCACGAACTCCAGGATGACGCGCTCCTCGGACAGCGGCAGCGCCAGCCACAGTTCGTGGATATCCTGCGAGCGGATATAGCGGTGGAAGGCAGCGCGATCGTCGAACGTCGGCACTTTCGCATTGAGGCTGCCGCCCTGCGCCGCCACGTTGAACGCCGCCACCACGCGAAAGCCGGAGGCAGGCGCGGCCACGCCGCGCCGGATGACCGCGCTGCAGTGCGCACCGCAGCCAACCACGGCGACCTTGTGCAGGTTCATGCCTGCGCTGCGTACCTGGCCCAGCACCGCATGGGTCATCAGGCGCGACACGATCAGCATGGCGCCGGTGGAACCCGTCCAGTAGACGAACCACAGGCGCGAGACGATGTCGATATGGTGCAACGAGAACAACACCATGACGCCGCTGAACTGCACCAGCAGCCAGGCCAGCGCGATATGGCCGGCCAGCCCGATCTTGGAGCGTCCGCGCCAGGACTCGTAGATGCCGAAGGCAGGAAACAGCGCCAGCGTGAACGCGACGGACAGCGCGATGAACACGTCGTAGAACGTGCGCTGCGACATGTCGTTGAAGCGCATGTGCGAGGCAATCGCGGCACCGGCAAACACCAGCGCGACATCCAGAAGGCGCGCCAGCAACCCTTCGATCTTGAGCATGTTCCTCTCCCCGTTCTTCCCAGCCCTTCGCGTTTCTTCACCACTCGTTGCCTGACTTCCTTCTTGACTTCCTTCATGTCGCTTTGCAGCGCGCCACGCCGCGTATGCCTGGCGCGCCGGGCGCGACCTCCCCATGGTCGCGTGCGGCGGCGCCCGCGTGGCCCGGCCGTCCTTCGTTCCTTGTCCCTTGTCCCTTGTCCGCGGCTCGTTACGCTTGTGGTCCCGGGCAACGGCCATAGGTATCGTCGACGCGCACGATGTCGTCTTCACCCAGGTAGCCGCCGGACTGGATCTCGATGATCTCCAGCGGGAGCTTTCCCGGGTTCTCCAGGCGATGCAGCACGCCGAGCGGAATAAAAGTGGACTGGTTCTCGCTGAGCAGGAATTGCTCCTCGCCGCGCGTGACCATCGCCGTGCCGCTGACCACCACCCAATGCTCGGCGCGATGGTGATGCAGMTGCAGCGACAGGCGCGCGCCCGGCTGGACCACGATGCGCTTGACCTGAAAGCGATCGCCATGCTCGATGGAGTCATAGAAGCCCCAGGGCCTGCGTACCTTGCGGTGCGTGTCGGCCTCCGGCGCGTGCAGGATCTTCATGCGCGCGACCACATCCTTGACGTCCTGCACATGCGAGCGATCCACCACCAGCACCGCGTCGGCTGTCTCCACCACCACGATGTTGCTGGTCCCGACGCATGCCACCAGGCGCCCGTCGGAATGGACATAGCTGGAGTGCGCGCCTTCGAACACCACGCGGCCGCGCCCGGCGTTGCCTTCGGCGTCCTTGTCCATGGCATCCCACACGGCGTCCCACGAGCCCAGGTCCGACCAGCCCGCCTCCAGTGGCACCACCACGCCCCGGCACGGCGAGGCCGGGTGGTCCAGGCGCTCCATCACGGCGTAGTCGATCGAGTCCGACGGGCTCAGGAAGAACTGCCGCGGCGCGGGCCGGAAGAACTGGCCCTCTTGCTTGCCTTCGGCCACCGACGCGACGCACATCTCGTGGATCGCGGGATGCAATGCCTCGATCGCCTTCATCCAGACCGTGGCGCGCACGACAAAGATGCCGCTGTTCCACCAGTAGTTGCCACTGGCCACGTACTGCGCGGCAAGCTCGATCGCAGGCTTCTCGACGAAGCGCTCCATGTGGCGCACGCCGTCGGGCAGCATCTCGCCAAGCTTGATGTAGCCATAGCCCGTGTCGGGCCGCGTGGGCGGCACGCCAAGGGTGACGATGGCCCCCTCGCTGGCATGCGCGGCCGCGATCGACAGCGCCCGGTGAAAGGCACCGGTATCGGGAATCGCGTGGTCGGCCGGCATGACCACCAGGATTGCGTCCTGGCCGTCCGCCAGCGCCAGCGATGCGGCCAGCGTGAGCGCGGGCGCCGTATTGCGCCGGACCGGCTCCACCACCAGCCGGCCTTGCATGCCGCTGGCCTGCAATTGTTCGCTGGTGATAAAGCGATGCTCGTCGCCGCAGACGATGATGGCGCTGGGCGCGATCTCGTGGCCGGCGGAGAAGCCCTGCATGCGCAGCAGCGTGGACTGCAGCAGCGAGTCCTTGCCCACCAGGTCGATCAGTTGCTTGGGGAAATGCTCTCGCGACAGCGGCCACAGCCGCGTGCCCGCGCCGCCAGCCAGCACCACAGGCGCAATGCGCAAGCGCACGGGGGCGCACGGTGCCACCGCGGCGGTGTCCCCGGGTTGCACGGCAACAGGCTCCAGCACTTTATTCGACATGATCCAGCCCTCCCTGGTCGGGCGCCGCGCTCTTGCGCAAGCGGCCCGTGGCGCCAATCGTCTACGCGGGGCAATGCGCGGACCTGCAGGCCCGCGGATACGCCGCCGGTCCCGCATGCCCTTCATGCCCCACATGCCTGCTAACCCACTGCGCTGACCTTGCTGCGCTGACGGTATTCCGTTGGGGAAATCGACATGCGCTTGCGGAAAATCTTGGCCAGCCGGTCGCCATTGCCCATGCCACAGCGCCGCGCCACCTTGTCGACAGGCAGCTCCGTCTCGGCCAGGAAACTGCACGCGGTATCCAGGCGGGCGTGCAGCAGGTAGTCGGACGGTGTCACGCCCATTTCCAGCTTGAAGCGGCGCAGGAAGTTGCGCTCGCTCATGGCCGCCACCTGCGCGGCATCGGACACCGAGATGGATTGCTCGCAGTGCTCATGCAGCCAGCGCGCGGCCGCGCGGATCTTGTCCCCCGCGCTGGTCGCACCGGTATCCGCGAGCCTGGGCATCAGGCGGGCGGTCCAGGCGGGCATCACCCGGGTACCGACCGCGCGCGCCACGTCCAGGCCAAGATCGCGCTTGATCAGCGTCAGCGCGCCCCTGACAAGCTCGTACTGCTCGCCGGACTCGTCCGAGGCGTGCAGCCCGAACACGGGATGGCGATGCTCGTCCTCGTGCGGCTTTAGCACGCCGGCCGCCGCCAGCACGGCACGGCCTTCGGCGATGGGCCGCACCGTGGGCGTGCGGGGGGAGACAACGCGCAGCCAGCGCAGCAGCCGCTCGTCCGCCGCGGCGGCATGAGCGCCCGCGCCACCGGCGATGAAGAGCACATCGAAACCGATGAACTGGCGCGGATCGAGTCCGTCGGTCCAGACCCGTACGGACGCGGAGCAGGCGACGCTGCCTCCGTCGACGGAAAGCAGGCGCACGTCATAAGCGGATTCTTTGGCGGGATCGGACGCGGAACATTCATTGGCGGTCTGGAATAATTCAGCCACCAAACCCGCCCCCAATAATGAAAAACCATCGAACAGTAAAATGCCGACGCGCCGCACGGCGCACTTTGAACGGTTAGTCGAGGTATGAAGCCAACTAACCGTTGCGGGCTCAAGTTGGGCGTACGGCATGATTTTCCCCCAAAGAATTGTTGATCCGTTCTTGCGCGAATTTATTGGTGCTGCAATGCATCGTAGCGATCCCGAATCCGAGAAATGTGTCCGTGTCGGAAAGTAGCGAGATGTTGGCGGAAGGTGTCCGCCCGCTCCAAAATTCCATGCAAGACGTTGTAAATACAGCCTTTTCCGGGTAGCGACCTCGCCTCAAATCGCTTGTCCCAGCGTGCTGTTCTGCAACTAGCTCCTACTCTATGAGGAATGATGCATTGCAGCAAATCCTGCACCAATCCGTGCGTTGGCTACCGAACATAAGGGTCGTAAAAGGTGCACGAGAGCGGGAATCCGACATTAACTCCACGATTCCCGCCGGATCTGCACCCACACCAGATAACATAAAAATCATTTCTAAACATTAAAAATTATGACAAATTAATTAATGCATCAGATCAGCAATGTGGATATATCGCACGATGGCCGTCCCGGATTTTTTCTGTCACGCTCTCGATTAATGAAATAATTATGTCTGCCCGGGGCGCAGCAGGGCTTCTCCGTCACAACACAGACGGCTTGCTTGACCTGGGGGACTGAAAGATGGAGCGCGCGAGCGCCGGCGCGCCGGGTACCTGGCCCGGCGCAGCCGGTGACTTACACAATTGACGCAAGCGTGCCGGACTAGTCTGTTGGCGCCGCGGTGCGCAACACTGCCCCTGGCGCGCTGCCCTGTGCATGCGCAGAGTTGGGGCAGCAGGCCAATCTCATCCCGGCCAGCGCGCGCGCATGATGTGCAGCACCTCCGCCAGCGCGAAGCCGGCTTCCGCACCTCGCCACTGCGCCAGCGCCGTGACGCCTTCGATGCTGACCAGGTGCCCGGCACCCTCATGCATTTGCGAGCGGTGCCTGCGCAACGCCTCCACCTTGCGCGACCATGTGGCGCTCACATCGATATAGAGCGAGCCACCCAAGGGATTGACGATGCCGCCACCGCCCCAGCACGTGGCTGGATATTCATAGGCCGCCACCAGGCGGGGGGTATGCTTGGCCGGGTTCAGGCGCGTGGCGGCAACGCCGGCCTCCCAGCAATAGCGATGGTCCTGGTGCGAAGACGACAGCGGAATCAGCACCTCGTCAGGCTCGAAGCGATTCTGCAGCGCGTCCAGCATGCCGACCATCTGCGCGCGCGGGAAGCTGTCGAGCACGCCGTCGAGTCCCCTGGTGAAGACCTCGGTCGTCTGTACGCCAAGCACGGCCATCGATTCGGAGAATTCGTCCAGCCGCTCTTGTTCTGTGACCTCGCGGCCCAGGCAGAGCGACCGGCTCCTTCCTACCGTTGCCAGGGCTACCATCACTTCGCCGCCGGCATCGATGACCCGGGCCAGGTAGGCGCCCACGCCCAGCTCCGCGTCGTCCGCGTGCGGGCTCAGCACCAATACACGTTTGCGTTCCATATCTCCTCCTGCTCTTATCCCGTGATGCCAGGCGCCCAAGGGCGGCCGTCACGCCGTGCTGATCAGCCTGCGCGCCAGCGCGCGGTACTGGTCTGCCGTGTCCTTGAGCGTCAGGCCATCGAGCGAGCGCGCGACCCGTGGCTGCGCCAGCGCCACGGTCAGCGCCGCGCCATAGGCGGCGGCGTCGCCGGTGTCCAGCAGTTGCACACCGGCGAAGTCGCGGGCGAATGCAAAGGCGGGGATGCCGCTCGCCACGACCGGCATGCCTGTGGCCAATGCTTCGAGAAAGGCTATGCTGTGCGCCTCCGACGCGGACGGCATGGCAAACACGGCCGCGCCCGCCAGCAGCTCCGGGATATTGGTCTGCGGCCCGTTGACCCCCACCTTGCCGGCCAGGCCCAGTTCTTCCACCAGGGCACAGACCTTGACGTAGTAATCGGGATCCTCGATCACGCCATACATCTCCAGCCGCGCGTTCGGCACGCTCTTGAGCGCCTCGCGAAACGCCAGCACGGTATGCAGCTGGTTCTTGATCGCCGCATAGCGGCCCACCTGGATGACGAGCCGCGACGCCGCCTCGCGCTGGCCCGCGGGCCGCACAAAGAAGCGCCGGGTGTCCACGCCATTGGGAATCACCGCCATCAACGGGTGCGTGCCCACCGAGTTGATGTAATCGCGCAGATTCCCCTGCGACACCCCGATCACCGCGCGCGCGCGCGTGGACAGCATCCGCTCGAAATAGCGGAACATGGTGCTCTCGAAATCGTTGGCGGCGGAGTGCATCACGTAGACCACCGGCACCCGCGACGGCAATGCCCGCGCGTAGAAGGCCGGGATGGTGGCGTGCGCGAAGATGATGTCCGGCCGGTAGTCGCGCAGCACGCCGCGCAGGTGCCAGAGCCGGCCCGCCAGGCGCCGTGGCCGGTCCGGAAACAGGCACAGCACGCCAGCCGCGTCGAGCTGCGCGCGCAGCGCCGCGAAGTCCTCCTGCTGCGGCATCAGGGCCGACACGCAGACCGTGTCGCCGTGGGCCTGCTGGTAGATGGCCAGGTCTTTCGCCAGCATCTCCGCACCTGAAAGGCGCGGTGCCAGCACAAGATGGAGAATCCGCATCACACCCTCCTCATTTTCAGGATCTGGTAGAGCATCCATGCCGCCGCGACCGCCAGGCCCGCCGTCATCGACCAGGCAATGCCCTGCGCACCCCAGTAACGGGTGGCGGGCGGCACCGTGGCCAGCAATACGCAGACCTGGAGCACCGAGGCATGCGTGGCGGCCTTGGGAATGCCCACGGCGCGCAGGTAGGCGACCAGCACGGCGATCAGCCCGCCAATCGCCATGTTGATGGTGAAGATGCGGAACAACGGCACCGCGCCGAGCCAGGCCGGCCCCAGCACCAGCAGGAACAGCGGCTCCGCCACCAGCCGCAGCAGCACCACCACGATCGCCAGCCCCAGGCCGCCGATCACCACGAAGCGGCGCAGCAGCACCGCATCGGAGCCATCCTGCTTGCGGAAACGGGCGGCAAAGGTGGGAAACAGGTACTGCGAGATCGCGATGCCCGCATCGGCGAGCAGCATCTGTGCGAACTTGGACGACATCTGGTAGGCGCCCAGCTGGGCCGGTCCAAGCAGCTTGCCAACGATGACCTTGTCGAACTGGTTGAGCAGCAGGTTGACCACRCTGCCCGCCCAGATCCAGCGGCTGAAYCCCAYGTARTGGCCGATGCCGGCCCACTTGAGGCGCAGAGGCGGCCGGGGGCGCATGCTCAGCCAGGTGAGCGCGGTCTTGACGGATTCGCCAGCGAGCAGCCCGATCAGGATGGACATGGCGCCCGCGCCCGCGAAGGCGCACGCCAGGCTGACGCCGCAGTCGGTGCCGGCGGCCGCTACCTCGATCCCGGCAATATGCTGGAAGCCCCGGTCGCGCGTCACCACAAAATAGGCCGGCGACGCCAGGCCGCGGATCAGCGGCAGGGCCGCGGCCAGCTGCAGCAGCAGCAAGGAGCCCGCGAGGTGGAACTGCGCCTCCAGCAGCGGCGCCAGCGCGACCAGCAGCAATGCCACCCCCGCGCCCCGGCACGTCAGCGCGGTCCAGAGCGCACTAAGCTGGTCGGGGGTGGGCGTTTGCTTGTCCTGCACCACCGCCTGGGGCAAGCCGGTGTCGCTGAGCGCCTCGGCAATCGCCACGGCCAGCAACGCCACGGCGGCAATCCCGACCGCAGACGGGCCGAGGATGCGCCCGACCATGAGGAACTTGATGGCCACCAGCCCCCGCACCAGCACCTGCTGCCCCAGCACCCATGCGGCCGAACTAGCATGCAGGCCGGTCAGCGGCAGGAAGAAGGCATTCCTCAGGGATCTGGCCATATTGCCCCACCATGGGTTGAGCGCCGATGCCAGGCACCGGCGCGGCCACCACGGGCATCCGTGCCGGCCCGGCCGGCGCCGCGCGCCAGCCATGAAGCACAACTTACCGTAGGCGCGGCAACAGGAATCGCCATCGCCTAGCGTTAATCCGTCACTTGCGCGCGGCACCCGGGTGGGCTTGCGCAATCGGGCCCGCCTTTATCCGCCAAGCCGGCCCGCAAATTGGCGGCCGGCGCAAAGACGGCGGTGTTAGTGTGGCAACATCCGCAACCCGCCGCACACCGGGCTCGCCCCACCGTGCCTGGAGACGCGATGTCCGAGCCGACCGCACTGATCATCGAGCACGATTTCACCGGCCACCGCTGGCGCTACGTCGAATGGGCGGTGCAGGCCTACACGGAGGCCGGCTACCACTGCATGGTGGTGACCGACCCCGGCAACCAGGCGCACCCGCTCGCCCAGCGCATGCTGGCCGCGCAGGAACCCGCCGCCGGCATCGTCGCCAGTATCGTCTTTACGCAGCCGCCGCCCGCGGTGGGCAGCGGCCTCGGCAAGCTCAGCTATGTGCGCTTTTGGCGCACTTTCCGCCATGCCTTCCAGGTTGCCGCCGGCCTGCGCGACATCTCGCTGGTGCTGGTGCCCTATGCCGACTACTTCCTCTATGTGCTCCCGCTGCTTGGCTCGCCATTCGCCAAGGTGCCATGGGTCGGCATTACGATGCGCGCAAACTTCCACCACAGCAAGGTGGGCGTGAAGTCCCCGCACCAGCCGCTGGTGAACGCGGTCAAGACGTGGTTGTTCCGGCGCGCCGTCGAGTCCGGCGGCATGAAGACGCTGCTGTCGATCGACCCGACCTTGCCGCAGTGGTACCCACGCGGCAACGGCCGCACCGCCCTCGCCTACCTGGCCGATCCCTGTCCCGACGCGTTCCCGGCCGATCCCGCTGCCGCCAGGCTGCGGCTGAGGCTGGGCCAAGGCCCGGAGGGCCCGGAAAGCCCGCGACACGGCGCCGGCACCTACCTGCTGGTGTACGGCGCGGTCACGGAACGCAAGGGCATTTGCGAGCTGGTCACCGCGCTGG
This sequence comes from Cupriavidus sp. 05L411, assembly GCF_056398045.1. NCBI lineage: Bacteria > Pseudomonadati > Pseudomonadota > Betaproteobacteria > Burkholderiales > Burkholderiaceae > Cupriavidus > Cupriavidus sp. 05L411. The sequence goes on from NZ_JBFTOQ010000020.1 coordinate 127,220, forward strand.
CCGGCCACCCACGCGCGCCCACGCTGGTGGTGGCCGGCCAGCAAGACCCGCAGACGCGCGCGTTCCTGCAGGCGGCCGCGTCCACGCTGTCGCCGCCGCCCGTGATCTTCGACCGCTTCATCACCAACGAAGAAGAGGCCGACCTGTTCTCCGCCTGCGACGCCGTCTGGCTGGGCTACAAGGGCCACTACGGCATGAGCGGGGTACTGGTGCAGGCCTACCGCTTTGGCAAGCCCGTGATCGCCACCACCGACGGCCTGATCGGCTGGTTCTGCCAGGGGCAGGAACTCGGGCCGGTGCTGGAAGACCTGTCCGGCCCCGCCATCCAGCGCGCGCTGGACCAGCTATCACGGCCCGTGGCGGCACCGGCGCCGCCGGCCGCAGCCGCCAGGGCCCACCTGCTGGCCCGGCACACATTGAGCGAATTCAAGCAGACCCTGCGCCGCGCGGCTGCCTGACGCTCGCTTCCGATACAAGCCGCACCCGTACGGGGTGCCGCTGCCCGCGCAGCCATGGCAACGCCATGGCCACGAATCCAGATCACCCAGGGTCGACAGCACGCCGTGCGCAAACGCACCGGCAGGAGGCCCTTTGCATGCATCGCACCACAGACGCGCACACGCGTTCGCACAGCCGCCTCGTCGAACTGGATTTCGTCAGGGGCCTGGCCATCATCGCCGTCATGGGCATTCACTTCCATACCGTTGACACCGGCAGCCGCCTGGTCTGGCTGCTTGAATATCCCCTGAAGAACTTTGGGCGGGAAGCCGTCACGCTGTTCTTCACGCTCAGCGGATTCCTGGTGGGCGGGTTGCTGCTGCGGCAGTACGCGCAGACCGGCACCGTGGACACGTGGCGCTTCTTCATTCGCAGGATCTTCAAGATCTGGCCGGCTTACTACCTGCTGATCCTGGTCCACGCGCTAGCCGGCCATCATGCGCGCGGCACCTTCTTGCTGCAGAACGCGACGCATCTGCAGAACTATCTCGGCAGCTCCATCGCGCAGACCTGGAGCCTGGCGGTGGAAGAGCACTTCTACCTGCTGCTGCCGATTGCACTGCTGCTGTGCGCGCGCTGGCGGCTGACGCCGGGACGGTTGCTATGGCTGCTGGCGGCGGCGTGCGTGCTGGTCTTGCTTGCCCGCAGCGCGGCCGTCGCCAGCGGCGACATCCGGGGCGCCTATGTGTACACGCAGTATCGCGTCGACAGCATGCTGTTTGGCGTGATGCTGGCAGTGGTGTACTGGCTGAAGCCCGGCATCTACCACAAGCTGGCGGCACGGCGCGGCTGGCTGGCAGCGGCGGTGGCCGGACTGCTGGCATGGCTGTTGTTCTGCCAGGCCGATATCGTGGTCGAGGAGAGCATCGGCTTCACCATCCAGTCCATCGGCTTCATCGCCCTGATCGTGCTGGTGCTGGAGCATTCGGGCCGCCTGCGCGACAGTGTCGCGTACCGGGCTATCGCCTGGATCGGCGTGTATTCCTATGGCATCTATCTGTGGCATACGGTGGCGCGCACGCCCGGCGCCATGATCATTCATGAGGCTTTGGCACATGGGCTGCCCCCGGCGATGGTCTGGGTGCTGGCGCTCGTCATGCAGTTCGCCATTGCGATCGCGGTGGGCTACCTGACCACCCGTGCCGTTGAATTGCCTTTCCTGCGGTTGCGCGACGCGCTCTTTCCGGCGGGCACGCGCGGCAACGCCGACATGCTTGGCAAGGGCAAGATCGGCGCCTGACCTCGCGGCCATGCCGCGCTGCGCGCCCGGCGTAGTGCGGAGCCGCCAAAACGCCCCTTGCGAAAGGCCAATCGCGCCAAATTGCCGGCCAGCCACGTTTTCACGTTCGATAATTTTCCCGACAGGAACGTAATGAATGAATTCGCGTTCGTTCCTGCGAATGCAGCATGCAGCATGCAGCGAGCAATACGATGGATTCTTCCGCGCGGCGATGCCCGGCATTGCCGAGAGCGCCGCGGGGCCACCCAGTGAGAGGCGGAACATGGATACCGAAGCTTATGCCGATTGTCTCGATGTGGTCGGCGATCCACGCGGGGCCGGCCGTGACAGTAGCCGCGAGGCCAATCGTGAAAGCAGCCGCGAAAGCAACCGCGATGCAAGCCGGGACAGCACGCCGGGACATCGCGTCATCGACCTCACCCGCGCCGGCAAGGGCAACTACGTGCGCCGGCGCAGCCTGCTGGTCGAGGCGGCGTGGTTCCTGGTCGAAGCCGGCATCATCAACAACAAGCTGAATCCGTTCTCCGGGCTGCGCGTCGCCCTGCTGCGCCTGTTCGGTGCGCGTATCGGCCAGCACTGCCGGCTGGTCCACCCGCTGCGCGTCAAGTCGCCCTGGAACCTGGAAGTGGGCGATGGCTGCTGGTTCGGCGTGGATGTGTGGATCTACAACCAGGCCAGCATCCGCATCGGCTCCAACGTCTGCATCTCGCAAGGCAGCTTCCTGACGGCGGGCTCGCACGACCTGGACAGCAACATGGACTTGCATGTCGCGCCGATCGTGATCGAGGACGGTGTGTGGATCACGTCCAAGTGCGTCATCCAGAAAGGCATCACCATCGGCCGCTCGGCGGTGGTCACGCCGCTCTCGGTGGTGCATCACTCGCTCGAGGCCGAAGGCATCTACGGCGGCAATCCGTGCCGGTTCATCCGCAAGCGATTCGACCCGGCTGGCCACGCCGCCATCACGCCCCCTTCCGGCCCCCTATAAGGAGAGCAGCATGGACTACCAGGCAAGCCGCGACGTCAACCCGACCAGCCGGTCCATCGAACTCGATTTCGTTCGCGGGCTGGCCATCATTGCCGTGATGGGAATGCACTTCCACACGGTCAGCACCGGCAGCCAGTGGGTCGCCCTGATCGAGTATCCGCTCAAGAACTTCGGGCGCGAAGGGGTCAACCTGTTCTTCACCCTGAGTGGCTTCCTGGTCGGGGGGCTGTTGCTGCGCCAGTACGCGCAGGGCGGCAGCGTGGATGCGCGGCGCTTTATCATCCGCCGCATCTTCAAGATCTGGCCCGCCTACTACGCCCTGATCCTGTTCCATGTGCTGGCCGGCCGCCACCCGACCAGCACCTTCCTGTACCAGAATCTCACGCACATGCAGAACTACCTCGGCTCCTCCATTGCGCAGACCTGGAGCCTTGYCGTGGAAGAGCACTTCTACCTGTTCCTGCCGGCGCTGGTGCTGCTGTTCGCCCGCTTGCGCGTGCGCGCCAACACCATCCTGTGGACCCTGGGCACCTTGTGCGTGGTGGTGCTGGCCGCGCGCTGCGCCGCGGTCGCCAGTGGCGAGCTGGAAGCGGCCTCCGCCTACACGCAATATCGCATCGACAGCCTGCTCTTCGGCGTCATGCTGGCCACGGTCTATTGGATGAAGCCGGAACTGTACCGCCGCATCGCCGGGCAAAAACTGCTGCTGCTGGCCGTGGTGGCAGGCACGGTCGTCTGGCTGGTATTCCTGCAGCGCAACCTGGTGCTCGAGGAAAGCATTGGCTACACCATCCAGGCCATCGGCTTTGCCGCGCTGATCGTGCTGGTGCTCGAATACTCCGGCACGATACGCAGCGCCAGGCTATACCGCGCGGTGGCGTGGATCGGCGTGTATTCCTACGGCATCTATCTGTGGCACTCCGTGGCGCTGGCCCCGGGCGACGTGTTTATTCGCAAGGCAAGCACGTTCGGCATCCCCGTCATGGTGGCCTGGGGACTCGCCCTTGCGCTGCAGTTTGCCGTTGCGATCATCGCCGGCTATGCCGCCACGCGCGCGATCGAGTTCCCCTTCCTGCGCATTCGCGATGCGCTGTTCCCGGCCCGCCGCCGCGGCACGCCTGCCGCACAGCCGGCCGAGCAGCACGCCGCGTGAGCTGACCCGACGCCGTCCCCGCGGGCGTAAGCCACGTGCCGCGCGGGACTCGAGTTACCGACTGCCAATACCCCAGGCCGTGGCCTGGCCCCGGGGGAGGAAGGACAGCAACCGAGCGGCAACAGAGGAATCAAGGTGAATCACAGTGGCTAGATATACACAGTCCTTCAAGGAACGCGCCGTTGCGCGGATGCTGCCTCCCGAGAACGCCAGTGTTGCGCAGGTGTCCGCCGAGATGGGGATATCGCCGGCGGCACTGGAGCGCTGGCGCGCGGTGGCCCTCGCCCCACCCCCGGCCAACCCACCCGGCGCCGGCGAAGCGCGCCTGGATGCCGTGCTTGCCACCGGCACCATGGGCGAGTTGCAGAAGACCGCCTGGTGCCGCGAAAATGCGATCGACCCGACCGAGCTGGAATGCTGGCGGCAAAGCGCCGCGGCGGCGCTGGCGGACAACCGCGGGATTGGCGCGGTGCGCAGGCGCCATGAGCAGGACCAGAAGCGGATTCGGGAGTTGGAGAGGGAGTTGAGGCGCAAGGAGCAGGCGTTGGCCGAAACTGCGACGTTGCTGGTGCTGACCAAGAATGTGACTTCGTTGTTTGCTGCTCCTGAGGATAAGACCAACTGACAAAGATCGGACAAAAATCGAACAAAGCCACGTTGTCCCTGTTTGCCTCTGTTTGTCCCTGTTTGTCCCTGTCTGTCTCTACTTGCGCAGGGCGGGTGTGGCGTGCGCCGCCGCCTGCGGCTCCCGGCCCACGAAGATCCGCGTTGGCAGCACAAAGCCCCGCAGCGCCAACATCTCCAGCGGCCCCTGGCCGACCTCCGTACGCATCAGGTAGCGCACCGGATAGGTCACCTCCGCCGCAACGGGCGCCTGGGCGCTGCGCGCGGTCAGGCTGTCGGGATCTTCGGCGAAGGTCCGGCCGTGCGCATCGGCCTGGCGCTCGGCAGGGGCCTTCGGCGCACCTGGCCCTTCCAGCGCTTCCGACGCATCCTGCGCATCCGGCCTCGCCTGCCACGTCAACTGGTAGTTCGCGCTATCCACCGGCTCGACGTGCGCGCGCTCCAGCATCCGCACCAGGCCCCAGCGGCCGCCGAACTCGTAGCTCTTGCTGGTGCCGGCGCGCTCGGTCTGCCAT
>NZ_JBFTOQ010000021.1:0-122959 GCF_056398045.1 Cupriavidus sp. 05L411
GGTGAAACGGCGCGGACGGTCCTGGCCTTCGCCGGAGCCGAAATTGCGCGGGCGGTCGTTGCCTTCACCGCCAAAGCGGCGGGGCCGATCCTGGCCTTCACCCGGGGTGAAACGACGCGGACGGTCCTGGCCTTCGCCGGAGCCGAAATTGCGCGGGCGGTCGTTGCCTTCGCCAGCAAAGCGGCGGGGCCGATCCTGGCCTTCGCCGGAGCCGAAATTGCGTGGGCGGTCGTTGCCTTCACCGCCAAAGCGGCGGGGCCGATCCTGGCCTTCACCCGGGGTGAAACGGCGCGGACGGTCCTGGCCTTCGCCGGAGCCGAAATTGCGTGGGCGGTCGTTGCTGTCGCCGGCAAAGCGGCGGGGCCGATCCTGGCCTTCGCCCGTGCGCGGGCCGCGCGGCGGGCGCTGGCCAGCGTCTTCCGCTTTCTTGCGGCCGCCGGCGCGTTCCTGTGCCTGCTTGATGCCGTCGACCACGGCGCGCACGCGTCCGCGGTTCAGGTCGGACACCCGCACCGGCCGGGTGGCGGCGAGTTTGCGGGCATTGCCCTCGGGCGCGGCGGTCTTGATGCCCAGCGTCTTGCGCTTGGGCGAATTGCTATCGGTCATATCTTCTATGTGGGGCGTCCGGCCTAGATGGCCAGCGCCGCCAGCAGGTCCTGTTCAAGCTGTAACTGCAGTTTGTTATCCGAGGCGAGGCGGCTGCCATCGACCAGGAAAACGTCTTCCACCCGCTCGCCGAGCGTATTGATGCGGGCGGTATGCACCGAGGTGCGATGTTTGGCCAGTACGCGGGAGATCGCGTACAGCAGGCCGGTGCGGTCGTTGGCCGACAAGGAAAGCAGGTAGTACTGGCCGCGTTCGTCGGGGCGCAGGTCCACGCGCGGCTTGATCGGGAAGCTGCGCGACTGGCGCGACAACCGCCCCTGGGCGGGTTCCGGCAGCGCGCCTTGCTGCTGCAGGCGCTCGGCCAGTTCATGCTCCACCAGCGCGATGATGTCGCGGTAGTTGCCGCTGGCATCGCTGCTGATGCCCGGGTCGGTCACCTGGAAGGTATCCAGCGCATAGCCGTGGCGCGTGGTGTGGATCTTGGCTTCCTGGATGGAGAAGCTCTTGCGCTCGAAATAGCCGCAGATGCGCGCGAACACGTCGGGCTGGTCCTTGACGTAGACCGCCACCTGCAGGCCTTCGCCCGCGGGCGACAGGCGCGCCTTGACCACCGGCACCGGGCTGTCCACCTTGTTGTACAGGTGCCGCGTGAGCCAGGCGATGTCGCGCGCGTCGTGGCGCAGGAAGAAGGCCACGTCGAGCTGGGCCCACAATGGCTTGCCCAGTTCCGGGTCGAACGCCTTGAGCCGCAGCTGCGCAATGGTGTCGTCCTTGCGCTGAGCCCACAGCGAGTGCGGGTCCACGCGCGCGCCGCCCAGCACGCGTAGCGTGATGCGGTAGAGGTCTTCCAGCAGTTTGCCCTTCCACGCGTTCCACACCTTGGGGCTGGTACCGCGGATATCGGCCACGGTCAGCAGGTAGAGCGCGGTCAGGTAGCGTTCGGTGCCGACCACGCGGGCGAAGGCATGGATCACGTCCGCATCGGTCAGGTCTTGCTTCTGCGCGACATGGCTCATGGTCAGGTGATGCTCGACCAGCCAGGCGATCAGGTCGGCATCTTCGCGCTCGATGCCGTGCTGCTTGCAAAAGCGACGCGCATCCGCCGTGCCGAGCTTGGAGTGATCGCCGCCACGGCCCTTGGCGATATCGTGGAACAGCGCCGCCACCCACAGCACCCAGGGGCGGTCGAAGGTGGCCATCAGCTGGCTGCAGAAGGGGAACTCGTGCGTGTGCTCGACGATGGCGAAGCGGCGCATGTTGCGCACCACCATCAGGATGTGCTGGTCCACCGTGTAGACGTGGAACAGGTCGTGCTGCATCTGCCCGACGATACGGCGGAAGTTGATCAGGTAGCGGCCCAGCACGCTGGTCTGGTTCATCAGGCGCAGCGCGTGGGTGATGCCCTGCGGCTCCTGCACGATGGCGAGGAACAAGCGGCGGTTCACCGGATCGTTGCGCCAGCTCGCGTCCATCACCGTGCGGGCGTTGTACAGTCCGCGCAGCGTGCGCGGCGACAAGCCCTTGACGCCCGGCGTGCGCTCGTACACCAGGAAGGTCTCCAGGATGGCGTGGGGCTCGCGCTCGTAGAGATCGTCGCTGGTGATCTCGAGCATGCCCTGGCGTTCCACGAAGCGCTCGTTGATGACGCGCGTCACCTTGGACTCGCTCGGGAACAACATGGCCTCGATATTGAGCAGCAGCACAATATTGAGCTGCGTGACCGCCTTGGCTGCCCAGTAGTAACGGCGCATCAGCTGCTCGCTGGCGCGCTTGTTATTGTTCTGGCGGTAGCCGAAGGCCTCGGCCAGCGCGGTCTGCAGGTCGAACACCAGCACGTCCTGGCGGCGCCCGGCCACCAGATGCAGGCGCGCGCGGATGGTCTTGAGCAGGCGCTCGTTGCGGGCGAGTTCCTGCGCTTCGCGCTCGCTCAGCAGCCCGCGCTCGAACAGTTCCTTCCAGCTGTCGCCCAGCCCGGCGGCCTTGGTCATCCACAGGATTACCTGCAGGTCGCGCAGGCCACCGGGGCTTTCCTTGCTGTTGGGCTCGAGCGAATAGGGTGTGTCCTGGTACTTGGCGTGGCGCTGGCGCATTTCCAGCAGCTTGGCCTGGAAGAAGGCGCGCGGGTCCAGGTCGGCCTGGTAGCGCGTCTGCAGCTCGGCAAACAGCTTGCGGTTGCCCGTCAGCAGGCGCGCTTCCAGCAAGGACGTCTGGATCGTCACGTCCTGGCGCGATTCGCGGATGCAGTCGTCCACGGTACGCACGGCGGAGCCGATTTCAAGGCCCAGGTCCCAGCACAGGCCAATGAATTTCTCCAGCCTGGAGGTGGTGTCCTCGTCGGGCTCCGATGGCAGCAACAGCAGCACATCCACATCGGAAAACGGGAACAGCTCGCCGCGCCCGTAGCCGCCCACCGCCACCAGCGCGCTGTCGTCCGGCAGGCCCAGGCCGCGCCAGGCTTCGACCAGCGCGGCATCGACCGCGCGCCGCAGGCGCGTCAGCAGGTGGCCGACATGGCCGTGCGCGTTGAAGTCCGCGAACACGGCCTGCTTGTCGGCTTTCAACTGATCGCGAACACGGGTGGCGAGGATGATTTCCGGCGTGGCGTCCATGGCTAGGGCTTGGGGCATCGAAGGGACGGCTGAAACAAGAAGGGCGCCAACTTTGGCGCCCGTAGCGTCAGGCTGTAACAGAATCAGTGACGAACGACGGCGGCGCCTGCGTGCCCGCGGAGACGGTGAGCACGTCGTAGCCGGTCTCGGTCACCAGGATGGTGTGCTCCCACTGCGCGGACAGGCTGCGGTCACGCGTCTTGACGGTCCAGTGGTCGGGCATCGTGCGGATATCGCGTTTGCCGGCGTTGACCATCGGCTCGATCGTGAAGATCATGCCGGCCTGGATTTCCATGCCGGTGCCGGGGCGGCCGTAGTGCAGGATCTGCGGGTCCTCGTGGAAGTTCTTGCCGATGCCATGGCCGCAGTACTCGCGCACCACGGTATAGCCGGCCGCTTCCGCATGGACCTGGATCACATGGCCGATATCGCCGAGGCGGGCGCCGGGGCGCACTTGGGCGATGCCCTTCCACATGCATTCGAAGGTGATCTGCGCCAGGCGCTTGGCCAGGATCGAGCCCTCACCGGCAATGAACATGCGGCTGGTGTCGCCGTAGTAGCCTTCCTTGGTGATCACGGTGATGTCGAGGTTCACCGCGTCGCCGGACTTCAGCACGCGCTCGCCCGGGATGCCATGGCAAATCACGTCGTTGACCGACGTGCAGATGGCGCCGGGGAAGGGGGGGTAGCCGGGCGGCGCATAATTCAGGGGCGCGGGTACCGTGCCCTGCACATCGCACATATAGGCGTGGCACAGCCGGTCGAGTTCGCCGGTGGTGACCCCCGGCTTGACGAAGGGCGTGATGTAGTCGAGGACCTCGGAGGCCAGCCGGCAGGCTACCCGCATTTGGGCGATATCGTCGGCGTTCTTGATATGGATGCTCATGCTGCTCGCAAAAGTGGCGGCGAAGCCACGGGCTGCGCCTCAAATTGAATCTGAAAGTGGGATTATCGCACCATCGGGCACCAACCGCAGCCGAAAACGGGCTTCGCCGGCTACAGGCGCCTGCTTTCCATGGCAAGTGGCCCCTTGAGCGAAGTCCTATTTTGTTGCTACAATCGCTGGCTAGCCTTCTTGCGGCTACCTGGCAGGCCGATGTGGCCTTGCGGGCAGCAGCTGGCGGGCCGGGCAGTCGCTACTGTGCTGCGGTATTTGACAGGCGCCTTGCGCTTATTAAATACAAAGTTATTGAAATTGCGAGTCCGTCCATCCGGGGTGTTCCTTTTCAGGAATGTCGGGGCGGACTTCAGACCTAACCCTTTTGGAGATTTTTCATGTCCGTKACCATGCGCGAAATGCTGGAAGCCGGYKKCCACTTCGGCCACCARACCCGCTWCTGGAACCCCAAGATGGCTCCGTACATCTTCGGCCATCGCAACAAGATCCATATTATCAACCTCGAAAAGACGTTGCCGATGTTCCAGGACGCGCTGAAGTACGTGCGTCAACTGGCAGCAAACCGCGGCACCGTGCTGTTCGTGGGCACCAAGCGTCAATCGCGCGAAATCCTGGCTGAAGAAGCAGGCCGCGCCGGCATGCCTTACGTCGATGCCCGCTGGCTCGGCGGCATGATGACCAACTTCAAGACCGTCAAGATCTCGATCAAGCGCCTGAAGGACATGGAAGCCGCCAAGGAAGCTGGCGCGCTGGAAACCATGAGCAAGAAGGAAGCCCTGATGTTCGAGCGCGAAATGGACAAGCTGCAAAAGTCCATCGGCGGCATCAAGGACATGGGCGGCGTGCCTGACGCCATCTTCGTGGTCGACGTCGGCTACCACAAGATTGCCGTGACCGAAGCCAAGAAGCTGGGCGTGCCCGTCATCGGCGTGGTCGATACCAACCACTCGCCGGAAGGCATCGACTACGTGATCCCGGGCAACGACGACTCGAGCAAGGCAGTTGCCCTGTACGTGCGCGGCGTGGCCGACGCGATCCTGGAAGGCCGTGCAAACGCCGTGCAGGACGTGGTTGAAGCCGCACGCGGCGGCGACGATTTCGTCGAAGTCGAAGAAGCCTAAAGGCTTGCTGCCGAGAGGACCCCGTACCGCGCGCATCGCAAGCTGACACATCATCGCTAGCCAACCGGCCCCTGGGTCGGGGCGCTGCGCGCAGCCGGGGGCTTTCCGGCAACCGAGGGGGCGAATCTTACGCCCCCTTTTTTCGAATTGTTGTCATCCGCCCCTGGCATGATCTGGCGCGGGTGAAGTTGAACTTACCTCCGGTCCCGGATCGCGCCACATCGACGGCGGGGTAGGGCGGGGCGAACCATTCAAGGAGTGACAAATGGCGGCAATTACCGCAAGCATGGTGGCAGAACTGCGCGCGAAGACCGACGCGCCGATGATGGAATGCAAGAAGGCCCTGACCGAGGCCGAAGGCAACCTGGAAAAGGCTGAAGAGCTGCTGCGCGTCAAGCTGGGCAACAAGGCCAGCAAGGCCGCTTCGCGCGTGACCGCCGAAGGCGTGGTCGTGTCCTTCATCGAAGGTACCACCGGCGCGCTGGTGGAACTGAACTGCGAAACCGACTTCGTGTCGAAGAACGATGACTTCATGGCGTTCTCGAACAAGGTCGCCGAACTGGTCGCCAAGCAGAACCCGGCCGACGTGGCAGCGCTGTCGGCGCTGGAAATCGACGGCGTGACCGTGGAAGCCACCCGTACCGCCCTGATCGGCAAGATCGGCGAAAACCTGACGATCCGCCGTTTTGCCCGCTACGCCAATGGCGGCAAGCTGGCTGCTTACCTGCACGGCACCCGCATCGGCGTGATGGTCGAGTTCGACGGCGACGAAACCGCCGCCAAGGACGTGGCCATGCACGTTGCCGCGATGAAGCCGGTGTCGCTGTCGTCCGCCGACGTGCCCGCCGACCTGATCGCCAAGGAACGCAGCATCGCCGAGCAAAAGGCTGCCGAATCGGGCAAGCCGGCCGAAATCGTCGCCAAGATGGTTGACGGCTCGGTGCAGAAGTACCTGAAGGAAGTGTCGCTGTTCAACCAGACCTTCGTGAAGAACGACAAGCAGACCGTCGAGCAGATGCTCAAGGCCGCCAACACCACGGTCAAGGGTTTCACCCTGTACGTGGTCGGTGAAGGCATCGAGAAGAAGCAGGACGACTTCGCCGCTGAAGTGGCCGCCCAAGTGGCAGCTGCCCAAAAGGCCTGAAGTCCTGGCGGCCAGGGTGCCCGGTAGGGTGCCCCACCGGTCGCCGTATAATGCCGAGGGGCACCGCAAGGTGCCCCTCGGCACAAATGACCGCGCCGCGCTTACCCGTGCGGCGCGGGCTTGGTAGCCCGTTTCCGCAGTCGTCTGACCTGCCGTGCCCCAGGGGCGCTTTGAACGCGAGTTTTCGTGTGTTATCGCGCTGTTGCCGTGCCGGAGCCAGGCCACCCCGAAAACCGGCTTTTATAGCGGCGGCACGCCGATCCGTGCCGCCTGCCTTCAAATATCCGGCTCAACAGAACGAGCCGAACCAGCTCCGGGGATCAATATGCCAGCCTATAAGCGCGTCCTACTGAAATTGTCCGGCGAGGCCCTGATGGGCGATGATGCCTTCGGCATTAACCGCTCCACCATCGAAAGCATGGTCAATGACATCGCCGAGATCGTGAGGCTGGGCGTCCAGGTCGCGGTGGTGATTGGCGGGGGCAATATTTTCCGCGGCGTGGCCGGCGGGGCAGCGGGCATGGACCGTGCGACGGCCGACTACATGGGCATGCTGGCCACCATGATGAATGCGCTGGCCCTGCAGGACGCCATGCGCCACGCCGACATCGTGGGCCGCGTGCAGTCGGCCCTGCGCATGGACCAGGTGGTCGAACCTTACATCCGCCCGCGCGCCATCCGCCAGCTAGAGGAGGGCAAGGTGGTGATCTTCGCCGCCGGCACCGGCAACCCGTTCTTCACCACCGATACCGCGGCGGCCTTGCGCGGCGCGGAAATCGGCGCGGAGATCGTGCTCAAGGCGACCAAGGTCGACGGCGTCTACACCGCCGACCCCAAGAAGGACCCCAGCGCCACGCGTTACACCACCATCTCCTTTGATGAGGCTATCTCACGCAACCTGCAGGTGATGGATGCTACGGCATTCGCCCTGTGCCGCGACCAGAAGCTGCCGATCAAGGTGTTCTCCATCGTCAAGCCGGGCGCGCTCAAACGCGTAATCCTGGGCGAAGACGAAGGTACGCTGGTGCACGTATAAGTGCTGCACCAGGCGCTGGCGCGCTGCCGCCGAAGGTGGCGCGCGTGCCGGCAAAGAGTAGAATGATTCATTTTCGATCCCGCCGTCCGGGATCATGGTTACCCGTTTTCGGAGGTAAAGATGAGCGTCGCCGACACCAAGAAGAGCGTCGAGCAGAAAATGCAAAAGACCATTGAAGCGTTCAAGGCCGACCTGGCCAAGATTCGCACTGGTCGTGCACACACAGGTCTGCTCGACCACGTGCAAGTGGATTACTACGGCTCCCCGGTGCCGATCAGCCAGGTGGCCAACGTCGGCCTGGCCGATTCGCGCACCATCAGCGTGCAGCCTTGGGAAAAGAAGATGGTCAGCGCCATCGAGAAGGCCATCCGCGACGCGGACCTGGGCCTGAACCCGTCGACCATGGGCGAGACTATCCGCGTGCCCATGCCCATGCTGACCGAAGAGCGCCGCAAGGAACTCGCCAAGGTCGTCAAGGGCGAGGCCGAGGGCGCCAAGATCGCCGTGCGCAACCTGCGCCGCGATGCCAACGAGCAGTTCAAGAAGCTGGTCAAGGACAAAGCCATTTCCGAGGACGACGAGCGCCGCGGCCAGGACGATGTCCAGAAGCTGACCGACAAGTTCGTTGCCGAGATCGACAGGATGGTCGCTGAGAAGGACAAGGAGATCATGACGGTGTGACGCATGATGCGGCGGCTTGCCAGCCGCCGCCGTGTCCGGTACCGTTTCCCATCATGCATCACATCAGTTCCACGCTCAGCGTCCCCGACTCTACCTATGTGCCCCGCCACGTCGCCATCATCATGGATGGCAACGGCCGCTGGGCGACCCAGCGGCACCTGCCACGCGTAGCCGGCCACAGCCGTGGCCTGGATGCCGTCCGGGCCGTGGTGGAGGCCTGCGCCGCGCGTGGCGTGCAGTACCTGACCCTGTTCGCGTTCAGTTCCGAGAACTGGCGCCGCCCGGCGGACGAAGTCTCGTTCCTGATGCGGCTGTTCATGACCGCGCTGCGCCGTGAGGTGATCAAGATGCACGCCAACAACATCCGGGTGCGGGTGGTTGGCGACCTGAGCCGCTTCAGCCCGCGCATCCAGCAGCTGATCGCCGATGCCGAGGCCCGCACGGACGGCAACACCGGCCTGACGGTGACCATCGCCGCCAATTACGGCGGCCGCTGGGACCTGCTCCAGGCCATGCGCAAGATGCTGGCGCGCTCGCCCATGCTCGATCCGGAATCCGTGGACGAATCCGTGCTCGCGCCGCACCTGGCCATGGCTTACGCGCCGGAGCCGGACCTGTTCATCCGCACCGGCGGCGAGCAGCGCATCAGCAACTTCCTGCTGTGGCAGCTGGCCTACTCCGAGCTCTATTTCACCGACGTGTTCTGGCCGGATTTCAGCGCTGCGGAGCTCGACAAGGCGTTTGCCTCGTACCGGCAGCGCGAGCGCCGCTTCGGCCGTACCAGCGCGCAAGTGGTCGCACCACCCGGCCTTTCCGGCACCGCCTGAAGCCCGTTTTCCATTTTTTCACCGGAATCCCGCAGCGCATGCTTCTTACCCGTGTCATCACCGCCGTATGCCTGTTGCTGCTGATCCTGCCGATCCTGTTCCTGGCGCCTCCGTCGGCGCTGGCCGGTCTGGTGGCGGTGATCGTCGTCCTGGCGGGCTGGGAATTTGGCCGCCTGATCGGGCTGCGCGGCTTCTGGCCCTATGTCTATGCGGTGGCCTGCCTGGTCGCCCTGATCGGCTGGCATGACGCCGCAGACCGCCAGGCGCTGACGCGCCTGATGCAGATCGGCGTGGCCTGCTGGGGCGTCGCCGTGGTGCTTCTGGCGCGCGGCGTGCGCCAGGCGAGCCCGTCCTTTACCTTGCTGGGGGCCATTCTCGGCTTGTTCATGCTGCCGGCGTTCGGCCATGCCACCCTGATCCTGCGCGAGCTGGGCATCGGGGTGCTGCTGTCCGTTGCGGTGTTGGTCTGGGCTGCCGATATCGGCGCCTATTTCGTTGGCAAGGCGATCGGGCGGCGCAAGCTTGCCCCGACCATCAGCCCGGGCAAGTCCTGGGAAGGCGCCCTCGGCGGCTGGCTGCTGGTGCTGCTGATCGCACTCGGGCTGGCCGCTACCCAAGCTTTTTCCCCGACCTGGTTCTCTCGCATGGCCGACCACAACGGCCTGGCTGTCGTGGCGCTGCTGTCGACCCTGCTGGTGGTCGCCAGCGTCGTCGGCGATCTCTTCGAGTCGTTGCTCAAGCGCCAGGTTGGCATGAAGGACAGCAGCCGGCTGTTGCCCGGCCATGGCGGCGTGCTCGATCGGATCGACGCGCTGTTGCCCGTGTTTCCGCTGGCCGCCTTGCTGGCCATCTATCTTTGAGTTGATCTGATATGCGTCGTATTACCGTCCTGGGTGCCACCGGCTCGATCGGGGAGAGTACGCTTGATGTGGTCAAGCGCCACCCCGAGCGCTATGCCGTCCATGCGCTGACGGCGCACCGGCAGGTCGACAAGCTGGCGGCGCAGTGCCGCGAGTTCCGCCCGGCGCACGCCGTGGTCGGCACCGCCCAGGCTGCGAGCGAGCTGCAGGCGCTGTTGCGTGCCGACGGCATCAAAACCGAGGTGGGCTATGGCGAAGGGGCACTGGAAGCGGTGGCGGTCGATCCCGCGGCCGATTCGGTGATGGCCGCCATCGTCGGCGCCGCCGGGCTGCGTCCCACGCTGGCCGCGGCGCGGGCGGGCAAACGCGTGCTGCTGGCCAACAAGGAAGCGCTGGTGATGTCGGGCCGGCTCTTCATGGATGCCGTGCGCGAGCACGGCGCCACGCTGCTGCCGATCGACAGCGAGCACAATGCCATCTTCCAGTGCCTGCCGGCGGACGATCCGCGCCTGAGCGCAGGCGTCTCGAAGATCCTGCTGACGGCTTCCGGCGGCCCGTTCCGGACTCGGGACCCGGCCACCTTGCACGATATCTCGCCGGACGAGGCCTGTGCCCATCCGAACTGGGTGATGGGCCGCAAGATCTCGGTCGACTCCGCCACCATGATGAACAAGGGGCTGGAGGTGATCGAGGCGCACTGGCTGTTCGCCGCGCCGGCGGACCGCATCGAGGTGCTGATCCACCCGCAGAGCATCGTGCATTCGATGGTGTCCTACGCGGACGGCTCGGTGCTGGCCCAGCTCGGCAACCCGGACATGCGTACGCCGATCGCCTACGGGCTCGCCTATCCCGAGCGCATGCACGCGGGCGTTTCCCCGCTGGACCTTACCCGTGCCGGCGCCCTGACCTTCGAAACCCCGGATCTGGCGCGTTTTCCCTGCCTGGGCCTGGCGTTCGACGCCTTGCGGGCGGGCGGGGTGGCCCCGGCCGTCCTGAACGCCGCCAACGAGGTTGCCGTCGAGGCCTTCCTGCAAGGCCGGATCCGTTTTACCGACATCGCGCGCATCGTGGCCCAGGTGTTGGCGCAGGCCTCGCCGGGCAGTGTCGACACGCTGGAAGGCGTGATGGACGTCGACCAGGATGCGCGCCGCCGCGCCGGCGCCTTGCTGGAAAGCGCGCGTTCGTGCTGACGCCGGTGGCGGCGCGGCCGGGATCGGCGACAATAGCGGCGCGCCGGCCGATGCCGGCGCACCGGTTGCCGCGCCTCGTGCCCGGTGTCTACTTTGTGCCATCGGGGCGTTCCGGCCCCTGACGACAAGCTGCCTGCCATGCAAACTGTAATTGCTTTCGTCGCTGCCCTTTGCATCCTGATCTATTTCCACGAAATGGGTCACTACCTGGCCGCGCGCCTGTGCGGGGTCAAGGTGCTGCGCTTCTCGATCGGCTTCGGGCGGCCACTGGTACGCTGGGTGTCCAAGGGGCGGGACCGTACCGAGTGGACCATCGCCGCGATTCCGCTCGGCGGCTACGTCAAGATGCTCGATGAGCGGGAGAGCGATCYGGGTCATGACGCGCCGCTCGATCCTGCGGATCTGCCACGCGCCTTCAACCGGCAACCGGTGGCCAAGCGCTTCGCGATCGTGGCAGCCGGGCCGCTGGCCAACTTTGCCCTGGCCATCGTGCTGTATTTCGTGCTGTTTGCCGGCGGCATGCGCGAGGCCGCGCCCATCGTCGCGGCGCCGCCTGCCGGCACCCCCGCGGCGGCGGCGGGCTTGCGCGAGGGCGACCGCGTGCTGGCGCTGCAGGCCAACGGCGAGACCGAGCAGGTGCGTTCCTGGAACGACCTGCGCATGGCCGTGTTCGCCCAGGGTTTTGGCGACGCCAGCGCGGTGCTGCACGTGCGCGCTGCCGATGGCGCCGAGCGGGATGTGAAGCTGCCGCGGCTGCCGAACACCGGCGGCAATCCCGAACAAGACCCGCTTGCCACGCTGGGGCTGGCCCTCAAGGGCGGGCCGGTGACGATCACTGAAGTCTTGCCGGACTCCGCCGCGCAACGCGCTGGCCTGCGCCAGGGCGATCGCGTGGTGGCCTGGCAAGGACGCCCACTGACCCAGGCTGGCGAACTGATCCGCGGGGTCAGGGCGCGGCCAGGCGCCGAGGTCGCGCTTGGCATCGAGCGGGAGGGCCGGCGCCTGGATGTGCCCGTGAAGCTCGATACGGTCCCCGCGGCGGAGGGTGCCAGCGCGGCAGCCGCCGCCACCGGCAAGCTGGGCGCCGCGCTGAGCCAGGCGGTCGAGATGGAAACCGTGCGCTACCAGCCGGTCGAGGCGCTGAGCCGCGCGGTCGGGCAGGTCTGGAACACCAGCGCGCTCTCGCTCAAGCTGCTCGGAAAGATGCTGGTGGGGCAGGCTTCGCTGCAGAACCTGAGCGGCCCGCTGACCGTGGCGGACTACGCGGGGCGCGCCGCTCACCTCGGATGGCAGCCCTTTGTCGGCTTCCTGGCGTTGGTCAGTGTTAGCCTCGGTGTATTGAATTTGTTACCTATTCCGGTATTGGATGGGGGTCATTTGCTGTATTATTGCGTTGAATTTTTGACTGGCAGGCCCGTACCAGACCACTGGCAGGCTGTGCTGCAGAAGGTCGGCATTGCCTGCGTCTTGCTCCTGACTTCGCTCGCCTTGTTCAACGATGTCAGCCGGCTGTTTTTAGCGCGCGGCTAGACATAGGTTGCCGGCTGCGGCGTGCGGGTGTCACTGACACCCCGCGCCGGATGCCGAGCCAAGGCGCAGCCCCGTGAAGCATCGGAGCCCAATCCTGCATGGAATCAAAGAGGGGATCAAGATTGATCAGACATAAGCGCATCTCGCTGGGCGTGCTGGCGAGTGCCATCATCGCGGCCTGGACCCCAGTGAGTTGGGCCGCGGAGCCATTCGTCGTCAAGGACATTCGTGTCGAGGGCCTGCAGCGGGTCGAGCCGGGTACGGTGTTCGGCTACCTGCCGGTCAAGGTCGGCGAAACCTTCAGCGACGACAAGGGCGCGGACGCCATTCGTGCCCTGTATAACACCGGGTTCTTCAAGGATGTCCAGATCCGTTCCGAGGACGGCGTGCTGGTAGTCCAGGTGGAAGAGCGCCCCGCCATCTCGCAGCTCGAGTTCGTCGGCATCAAGGAATTCGACAAGGACACCTTGCGCCGCTCGCTGCGCGCGGTGGGCGTGGCCGAGGCCCGGTACTACGACAAGGCCCTGATCGACAAGGCAGAGCAGGAGCTCAAGCGCCAGTACGTGGCGCGCGGCTACTATGCCGCCGACATCCAGACCACGATCACCCCGGTTGACCGCAACCGCGTATCGGTGGTGTTCAATGTCGACGAAGGTCCGGTGGCCAAGATCCGCCAGATCAATATCGTTGGCAACAAGGCCTTCAAGGAAAGCACGCTGCGCGATGAAATGCAGCTGTCGACCCCGAACTGGCTGTCCTGGTACACCAAGAACGACCTGTATTCCAAGCAAAAGCTCACCGCCGACCTGGAAGCACTGCGTTCGTACTATCTGAACCGCGGCTACCTCGAGTTCGCTATTGAATCGACGCAGGTGTCGATCACGCCGGACAAGAAGGACATCTTCCTGACGTTGAACATCAAGGAAGGCGACCAGTACAAGGTGTCGGACATCCGCCTCGCGGGCGAGCTGCTCGGCAAGCAGGCCGAGATGGAAAAACTGCTCAAGCTGCAGAAGGGCGAGGTCTTTTCGTCCGAGAAGCTGACCCAGAGCACCAAGGCCATTACTGACCTGCTGGGCACCTACGGCTACGCGTTCACCACCATCAACCCGCAGCCGCAGATCGACAAGGAAAAGCGTGAAGTCGCGCTGACCCTGATGGTCGATCCGGGCCGTCGCGTCTATGTGCGCCGCGTCAACGTGGTGGGCAACAGCAAGACGCGCGACGAAGTGGTGCGCCGCGAAATGCGTCAGATGGAAAGCTCGTGGTTCGACAGCGAAAAGCTGACACAATCGCAGGCCCGTATCAACCGTACCGGCTACTTCACCGACACCAACATCACCACCGAGGACGTGCCCGGCGCGCCCGACCAGGTCGATGTGAACGTCAACGTGACCGAGAAGCCGACCGGACAGATCAGCCTGGGCCTGGGTTTCTCCTCCACGGACAAGCTGGTGCTGCAAGCCGGCCTGCGCCAGGACAACGTGTTCGGGTCGGGTACCAGCCTTGGCCTGGACGTGAACACCGCGAAGTCCTTCCGCACAATCTCGCTGACGCAATACGATCCGTATTTCACGGTGGACGGCATCAGCCGCTCGACCGATATCTACTATCGTACGTCGCGGCCGCTGTATTACACCGGCGACCAGGACTACAAGATCGTTTCGGAGGGCGGCAACGTCAAGTTCGGCGTGCCGTTCACGGAAACGGATACCGTGTTCTTCGGCATCGGCTACGAGCGTACCCAGGTGACCATCTCGCCGAACACGCCGATTCAGTACGGCCAGTGGCTGACCAAGATCGGGAAGTCGAGCGGCGATCCGATCAACAACTTCCCGTTCACGATCGGCTGGGCCCGCGACCGCCGCGACAGCGCGCTGGTCCCGACCAAGGGACCCTACACGCAGGTCAACCTTGAAGTGGGCGTGCCCGGCGGCGATACGCAGTACTATCGCGCCAGTGCCCAGCAGCAATATTTCTATCCGCTGTCCAAGGCCTTCACGCTGGCCTTCAACGGTGAAGTGGCTTACGGTCACGGCTATGGCAATACGCCGTTCCCGGTGTTCAAGAACTTCTACGCCGGTGGTATCGGCTCGGTTCGCGGCTACCAGACCAGCACGCTGGGCAAGAAGGACCAGAACGGCAACCCGATTGGTGGCGCTTCCAAGATGATCGGCAACGTCGAATTCATCTTCCCGCTGCCGGGTTCGGGTGTGGACCGGACGCTGCGCCTGTTCACCTTCTTCGACTTCGGTAACGTGTACGAGGAAGGGGCCCCGATACTGTTCAGCCAGCTCAAGTATTCGACGGGCCTGGGCATGTCCTGGCTGTCGCCGATCGGTCCGCTCAAGATCAGCGTGGGCTTCCCGCTGAAGAAGGACGAGACCGACAAGGTACAGCGCTTCCAGTTCCAGATCGGTACTGCATTCTGATCGGGCATAGAAGATAGAAGATTGAGGAACGGATTCATGAAAACAACATTCCCATTGATCAAGAACCTGACGGCGGCTGCGCTGACGGCTGGCGCGCTGCTGGCAGCCGCGCCCGCCATGGCGCAGGAAGCGCGCATCGCCGCGGTCAATTCCGAGCGTATCCTGCGTGATTCGGTGCCTGCCAAGCAGGCCCAGGTCAAGCTGGAGCAGGAGTTCTCCAAGCGCGACCGCGAGTTGCAGGACATGGCCCAGAAGATCAAGGGCATGGCCGACAAGCTCGACAAGGACACCGCCGTGCTGGCCGATGCCGACCGCCAGCGCCGTCAACGCGAAGTGGCCGATCTCGATCGCGAATTCCAGCGCAAGCAACGTGAATTCCGCGAGGACCTGAACCAGCGCCGCAACGAGGAACTGGCCCAGGTGCTGGAGCGCGCCAACCGCGTGATCCGTCAGCTTGCGGAGCAGCGCAAGTACGACCTGATCGTGCAAGAGGCCGTGTACGTCAATCCTCGCATCGACATTACCGACGATGTGATGAAAGCGCTGAACGCCGGCAGCAAGTAAGCTGCCAGTTTTCGCCGTCCAAGGAAGTACTGCCATGCAAACACCCACACTGGGTCAGCTCGCCACCGATACCGGCGCGCAGGTTGTGGGTGATCCCGACCTCGCCGTGCGCGGCCTCGCGCCGCTCGACCAGGCCGGCCCCGACCAGCTCTCGTTTCTCTCGAATCCCCTATACCTGCCGCAGGCGCTGGCCTCCGGTGCCGGCGCCGTGATCGTGTCGGCGGCCGACCTGGAGCGCATTCGCGCCGAAGGGCAGGCCGGCGGCCGCAACTGGCTGGTGGCACGCAATCCCTATGTGTGCTTTGCACGTATCGCGCAGGGGTTCGATCGACGCGCCAATACCGATCACCGTACCGGCATCGACCCGCGTGCCAGCGTGGCGCCCGATGCCGTGGTGCCGGCGTCCTGCTTTATCGGCCCCAACGTGGTGATCGAGAGCGGGGCCAGGCTTGGCGAGCGGGTGCGTATCCTGGCCAACAGCTTTGTCGGCGCCGGGGCGCAGATCGGCGATGACACGCTGATCTTCGCCAATGTCTCGGTCTATCACCAGTGCGTGGTGGGCGTGAGGTGCATACTGCACAGCGGTGTGGTGCTGGGTGCGGATGGCTTCGGCTTCGCCCCGGACATCGGCCCGGCTGGCGTCGAATACGTCAAGATTCCCCAGACCGGCCGCGCTGTGCTGGGCAATGACGTCGAGGTCGGCGCCAATACCGCCATCGACCGCGGCGCCATGGCCGACACGATCATCGAGGACGGCTGCAAGATCGACAACCAGGTACAGATCGCGCATAACGTGCGGGTCGGCGCGCATACTGTGATCGCGGGATGCGCGGCGATTGCCGGCAGTACCAAGGTCGGGCGCTTCTGCGTGATCGGGGGCTCGGCCAACTTTGCCGGCCACCTGAACATTGCCGACCGCACCACGGTGTCCGGTGGCACTTCGATCACTAAATCCATTTCCAAGCCCGGCGGGCATTTCACCAGCGTGTTCCCGGTCCAGCCGCATGGCGAGTGGGAACGCACCGCAGCCACCTTGCGAGGCCTGAGCAAATTGCGTGATCGCGTGATCCAGCTCGAGAAGCGCTTGCAAGGGCAGGACGCCGGCAAATCTATCCAGCATACCGAAGAGAAAAAACCATGAACGCCGTCGATATCGACATCCGCAAGATCCTCAAGCTGCTGCCGCATCGTTACCCGTTCCTGATGGTAGACCGCGTGCTTGAACTGGAGCCGCAAAAGCGTATCAAAACGCTGAAGAACGTCACCATGAACGAGCCGTACTTCCAGGGCCATTTCCCGGGTCACCCCGTGATGCCGGGCGTGATGATCCTCGAAGCGCTGGCGCAGTCGGCCGGCTTGCTGACCTTCGGCGAAGACGTAGAGCGCAAGGAAGACTCGCTGTATTACTTGGTCGGCATCGACGGCGCGCGCTTCAAGCAGGTCGTGACGCCGGGCGACCAGCTCCACATGACGGTATCTGTCGAGCGCTATATCCGCGGCATCTGGAAGTTCAAGGCATTTGCCACTGTCGACGACAAGGTGGCTTGTGAAGCTGAGATGATGTGCACCGTCAAACAAGCCGACTAGAAACCCGCCTTCAGGGCTACGTCCTGAAGGCGAGTCTTGGACGTATTCGGCTCATTGTGTTGACCGTTCAATCTTTTCATCTCAGACCATAGGACAGGACGCATGACGCAAATCCATCCCAGCGCACTGGTTGACCCGAAGGCCGAGCTTGCAGCCGACGTGACCGTCGGGCCGTTTTCCATCGTGGGTCCCCACGTGCGCCTTGGCAGCGGTACCCAGGTGGGCGCGCATACCACCATCGAAGGGCATACCACTGTTGGCGCGGATAACCGCATCGGGCCTTACGCTTCGGTGGGCGGCACGCCGCAGGACATGAAGTACCGCAACGAGCCGACCCGGCTGGTGATCGGTGATCGCAATACCATTCGCGAATTCACCACCATCCACACCGGCACGGTGCAGGACCAGGGCGTGACCAGCATCGGCGACGACAACTGGATCATGGCCTACGTGCACATCGCGCACGATTGCCAGGTGGGCAACCACACGGTGTTCTCCAGCAACGCGCAGATCGCCGGCCACGTGCAGGTGGGCGACTGGGCCATTCTTGGCGGGATGAGCGGGGTGCACCAGTTCGTGCGCATCGGCGCGCACGCGATGCTGGGCGGCGCCTCGGCCCTGGTGCAGGACCTGCCTCCGTTCGTGATCGCCGCTGGCGACAAGGGCGGCAATAAGGCGACGCCGCACGGCATCAACGTGGAAGGCATGCGCCGCCGTGGCTTTGACGCCGCGCAGATCGCGGCCCTGCGCCAGGCTTACAAGGTACTGTACAAGTCCGACCTGAGCTTTGAAGCCGCCCGCAACGAGATCGCGCAACTGATTGCGCAGGCCGAAGGCACCGCCACGGCTCCGTTGCAGGATTTCCTCGACTTCATTGCCGCCACGCAGCGCGGCATTGTGCGCTGAAGCCGGATACAGCCATGGTCGACGGTGTCCTACCGGCCATGGAGGCCATGCCGGTTGCGGCGGGCGCGGGAAATCGCGGCACCATTGCCATGGTGGCTGGCGAGAACTCCGGCGACCTGCTTGCCTCCCTGTTGATGGGCGGGCTCAAGGCCCGCCTCGGTGAAGTGAGCTACGCCGGCATTGGCGGCCCACGCATGATGGCGCAGGGGTTCGAGTCGCAATGGCCGATGGACACGCTCTCGGTCAACGGCTACGTGGAGGTGCTGGGCTCGCTGCGCGAGATTCTCGCCACGCGCCGCGCCATCAAGGAAAAGCTGCTGGCGCAGCCGCCGCTGTGCTTTATCGGCGTGGACGCGCCGGATTTCAACTTCGGGCTCGAGGTGCCGCTGCGCCGTGCCGGCATTCCGGTGGTGCACTTCGTCAGCCCGTCGATCTGGGCTTGGCGCGGCGGGCGCATCCGCACCATCGCGCGCGCGGTCGACCACATCCTGTGCCTGTTTCCGTTCGAGCCGGAGATCTACGCCCGCGCGGGGATTCCCGCCACCTATGTGGGCCATCCGCTGGCCGACGTGATTCCGATGGTGCCGGACACGCAGGGCGCCCGCGAGAAGCTTGGCCTGCCGGCCGGGCTGCGTGTGGTGGCCGTGCTGCCCGGTAGCCGGCAGTCCGAGGTGCGCAACCTGGGCGCGACTTTCTTCGCGGCCATGGCGCGCATGCACAGCATGGACGGCAATCTCGCCTTTGTGCTGCCCGTTGCCAGCGCGCCGCTGCGAGAGATCGTCGTGGGCCTGCACCAGCAGTATCCGCAGATCCCGCTGACCATCATCGACGGGCAGTCTCACCTGGCCATGGAAGCCGCCGACGTGATCCTGCTGGCTAGCGGTACCGCCACGCTGGAAGCCGCGCTGTACAAGAAGCCCATGGTGATTTCGTACAAGGTGCCCTGGCTGACCGCGCAGATCATGAAGCGGCAGGGTTACCTGCCGTATGTGGGCCTGCCCAACATCCTGTCCGGGCGTTTTGTCGTGCCCGAGTTGTTGCAGGATGATGCCACGCCCGAGGCATTGGCGCGCGAGACRCTGCTGCAGCTGAACGACGAAGGCAATACCGCGTTCCTGCGCGACCATTTCACCCAGATGCACCAGACGCTTAAACGCAATACCGCCGAGATCGCTTCGGCTGTGGTCGCCGACCTGATCCGGCAGCGGAGGGGCGTGTAATGGCGCGCCGACCTACAGCCACCGCCAAGGGCGATTCGGCCCAGCTCGGCTTTGACCTGGCCGGCACCGCCGCGCAGGTACGCCATTTGTGCGGCGTGGATGAAGCGGGCAGGGGCCCGCTGGCCGGCCCGGTCTACGCCGCCGCTGTGGTGCTGGATCCGGCTCGCCCGATCCAGGGCCTGGCGGACTCCAAGGTGCTGACCGCGCGCCGCCGCGAGGCGCTGTTCGACGAGATTCGCGAGCGCGCCCTGGGCTGGCATATCGCCCAGGCTTCGGTGGAAGAAATCGACACGATCAACATCCTGCATGCCACCATGCTGGCCATGCAGCGTGCCGTGCACGGCCTGGCTGATTCCGGCCTGGAGCCGGACCTGGTGCAGGTCGACGGCAACCGCTGCCCGCAGGTGCGCTTTGCGGTCGAGGCCATCGTGAAAGGCGATGCCAAGGTGCAGGCCATCTCGGCGGCTTCCATCCTTGCCAAGGTGGCGCGAGACCGCGAGCTACTGGTGCTGCATGCCGCATACCCGCAGTACGGCTTCGATGCCCACGCAGGTTACGGCACGCCGCAGCACCTGGCCGCGCTTGCCGAGTTCGGCGCCACGCCGCACCACCGGCGCTCGTTTGCGCCCGTGCGCGAAGCCATCGCGATGGGGCGGATCGCGCCCGTGGCCGCCATCCCGGCGCCAGCATTCCCGGAGCCGCTACAGTGAAACACGTCACGTCGCGCGAAAACGCGCTGTTCAAGCACCTCAAGGCACTGACTGGTTCCACGCATGCACGCCGCAAGGCGGGGCAGTCGGTGCTGGATGGCGTGCACCTGGCACAAGCCTACCTGGACGCGCTGGGCCAGCCGGTGCAGTGCGTGGTGTCGGAGCGGCACTACGATCATGCCGAGGTGGCGCAGCTGCTCAGGCAGATCGAGCCCGAGCGCGTAGTCCTGCTGGCGGATGCCTTGTTCGATCTGATCGCCGGCGTGGTCAACGGCATCGACCTGATGCTGGTCATCGATACGCCCTCCGGCCACCTGCCATCGCATATCGACACCGATTGCATCATCCTGGACGGCGTCCAGGATGCCGGCAATGTCGGCTCTATCCTGCGCAGCGCCGCGGCCGCAGGCATCCAGCACGCCTTCCTCGTCACGGGCAGCGCCTTCGCCTGGTCCACCAAGACGCTGCGTGCTGCCATGGGCGCCAATTTCCACCTGAACATTGTCGAGCACTGCACGCTCGACATGCTGGC
Source organism: Cupriavidus sp. 05L411 (assembly GCF_056398045.1). Lineage (NCBI taxonomy): Bacteria > Pseudomonadati > Pseudomonadota > Betaproteobacteria > Burkholderiales > Burkholderiaceae > Cupriavidus > Cupriavidus sp. 05L411. The sequence continues at coordinate 20,454 of NZ_JBFTOQ010000021.1, forward strand.
GCCGCGCCTCGCGGTGCCGCTGCTGGCCACGTCCTCGCACGCGCAGGCAGCTGTGTTCGACACGGACCTGCGCGCGCCGGTAGGCTGGGTGGTCGGCAATGAAGGCGCGGGTGTGAGCCCGGAGTGGATGGCCAAGGTCAGCCGCACGGTGGGCATTCCCCAGCCGGGTGGGCTGGAGTCGCTGAATGTGGCGGCCGCGACGGCGATCTGCCTGTTCGAGGCGGTGCGGCAGCGCCGTCCTGGTTAAGCCTGCCACCACTTCGCCGCACTGACGGGCCTGCGCGCCCGCCGTGCGGCGTCAGCTGACTCAATAGTTGCTGTCGCGGTCCACCTTGATCTCTTGCAGGATCGTGGTGGCGATCTCTTCGATCGACTTGTGGGTGGACGACAGCCACTTGATACCCTCGCGGCGCATCATGGCCTCGGCCTCGTTGACCTCGTAGCGGCAGTTTTCCGGCGCGGCGTACTTGCTGCCCGGACGCCGCTCGTTGCGGATCTCGGCCAGGCGCTGCGGGTTGATCGACAATCCGAAGATCTTGCTCTTGAACGCGTAGAGCGCGGTGGGCAGCTTGCCACGCTCGAAGTCGTCTGGAATCAGCGGGTAGTTGGCCGCCTTCAGCCCGTACTGCATGGCAAGGTAAAGGCTGGTCGGGGTCTTGCCGCTGCGCGACACGCCCACCAGGATGATGTCGGCCTCGGCCAGGTTCTTGTGCGACTGGCCATCGTCATGCGCGAGCGAGAAGTTGATCGCCTCGATGCGGTTCTGGTAGGCCTCGGTGTCCGCGTTCTGGTGAAAACGGCCGATTGCATGGGTGGACTTCAGGCCGAGTTCCTTCTCCAGCGGCTCGATGAAAGTCTGGAACATGTCCAGGATCATGGCCTTGGCGCGGCGGATCGCCTTGTTTGACTCCTGGTTGACCAGGGTGGTGAAGACGATGGGCTGCACGCCCTCCGCGTAGAACGCCTCGTTGATCTTGCCCACTGCGATATGCGCTTTTTCGGGCGTGTCGACGAACGGCATGCGCACCTTGCGGAAACGCATCTCGAACTGGGCCAGGATCGAGTGGCTGAAGGTCTCGGCGGTAATGCCGGTGCCATCGGAGACGATAAAGACCGTGCGGATGGCGGGGCGCTCCTCCTCCTCCTTACGCGGTTCCTGGGGGTGCTGCGGCGCAAGTGGCGCGGCGGGAGCGTCGGGCTGGGGAGCGTCGGGGAGGGACATGTATGGACAATTATTTTTGAATCCGCGTTCCGCGAAAGTGCGGTGCGGCACGGTAGAATAGCGGCGATCTTTTCGCTAAGCAATTCCGCCAGCGCTGTTGGTACAACGATTCGGCCACGAATTGTCAACAATGTGCGCTGCAGCAATCACGATCGCACACCGATTGTGAGCCGCTGGGGCTGTTTAGCCAAGCGATCCGTCCGGTAGCAGAACTCCAACAATATTCCGGGCGTCAGCAACAGGTTTCTTACTTTGTTTTGAGGCTTTTATGAACAACCCGGCAATTGACGGCGCATACCTGCTGCCGTTCGAGCAGTTGCGCAAGGAAGATGTGGAAACCGTGGGCGGCAAGAATTCGTCGCTCGGCGAGATGATCTCGCAGCTGGCCGAGGCTGGCGTGCGTGTGCCCGGCGGCTTTGCCACCACTTCGCTGGCTTTCCGCGACTTCCTCGCCCACAGCAACCTGACCCAACGCATTTCCGATCGCCTGAAGGCCCTCAACGTCGATGACGTCAAGGCCCTGGCCGAAGCTGGTGCCGAGATCCGCAACTGGGTCATCGAAGCGCCGTTCCAGCCCCGCCTGGAAAAGGAAATCCGCGAGTTCTACGCGCGTGCCGAAGAGCGCGAAGGCGCCGAGGCTTCGTTCGCCGTGCGTTCGTCGGCGACCGCCGAAGACCTGCCGGATGCATCGTTCGCCGGCCAGCAGGAGTCGTACCTCAACGTCAGCGGCATTGACGATGTGCTGGACAAGATCCGCCACGTGTTCGCCTCGCTGTACAACGACCGCGCCATTTCCTATCGCGTGCACAAGGGCTTCGCGCACGACATCGTCGCSCTGTCCGCTGGCGTGCAGCGCATGGTGCGCTCGGATGTGGGCGCCGCAGGCGTGATGTTCACCATCGACACCGAATCCGGCTTCCCCGATGTCGTCTTCATCACCTCCAGCTATGGCCTGGGCGAAACAGTGGTGCAGGGCGCGGTCAACCCGGACGAGTTCTACGTCTTCAAGCCCACGCTGCAAGCGGGCAAGTACCCGATCATCCGCCGCTCGATCGGCTCCAAGCTGATCAAGATGGAATTCACCGCGCCGGGCGAAGCCGGCCGCGTCAAGACCGTCGACGTGCCCATCGAACTGCGCAACCGCTACTCCATCACCGACGCCGATGTGTCGGAGCTGGCCAAGTACGCGATGATCATCGAGAAGCACTACGGCCGCCCGATGGACATCGAGTGGGGCAAGGACGGCCGCGACGGCAAGATCTACATCCTGCAGGCCCGCCCGGAAACGGTGAAGAGCCAGTCCGCCGGCAAGGCAGAGCAGCGCTTCAAGCTCAAGGGCACCGCGCCCGTGCTCACCAGCGGCCGCGCCATTGGCCAGAAGATCGGCACCGGCCGCGTCCGTGTGATCAATGACCCGTCCGAAATGGAACGCGTGCAGCCCGGCGACGTGCTGGTTGCCGACATGACCGATCCCAACTGGGAACCGGTGATGAAGCGAGCCGCCGCCATCGTGACCAACCGCGGCGGCCGTACCTGCCACGCGGCCATCATTGCGCGCGAGCTGGGCGTGCCCGCCGTGGTCGGCTGCGGCGACGCCACCGACCTGCTCAAGGACGGCACGCTGGTGACGGTGTCGTGCGCCGAGGGCGATGAAGGCCGCATCTACGATGGCCTGTTGGAAACCGAGGTTACCGAAGTGCAGCGCGGCGAAATGCCGGACATCGACGTCAAGATCATGATGAACGTCGGCAACCCGCAACTGGCTTTCGACTTCTGCCAGATCCCGAACCAGGGTGTTGGCCTGGCCCGCCTCGAGTTCATCATCAACAACAATATCGGCGTCCACCCGAAGGCCATCCTCGACTACCCGCAAGTCGATGCCGACCTGAAGAAGGCCGTGGAAAGCGTGGCCCGCGGCCATGCCAGCCCGCGCGCGTTCTACGTGGACAAGCTGGCCGAAGGCATCGCCACCATCGGCGCGGCGTTCTACCCCAAGCCGGTCATCGTGCGCCTGTCGGATTTCAAGTCCAACGAGTACAAGAAGCTGATCGGCGGTTCGCGCTACGAGCCGGACGAAGAAAACCCCATGCTGGGTTTCCGTGGCGCCTCGCGCTACATCTCCGAAGACTTTGCCGAAGCCTTCGAGATGGAATGCAAGGCCATGAAGCGCGTGCGCGACGACATGGGCCTGACCAACGTCGAGATCATGGTGCCGTTCGTGCGCACGCTCGGCCAGGCCGAGAAGGTCATCGAGCTGCTGGCCAAGCACGGCCTGAAGCGCGGCGAAAACGGCCTGCGCGTCATCATGATGTGCGAAGTGCCGTCCAACGCCATCCTGGCTGAAGAGTTCCTGCAGTACTTCGATGGCTTCTCGATCGGCTCGAACGACCTGACCCAGCTCACGCTGGGCCTGGACCGCGACTCCGGCATGGAGCTGCTGGCCAAGGACTTCGACGAACGCGACCCGGCCGTCAAGTTCATGCTGTCGCGCGCTATCTCTACCGCGCTGCGCCTGGACAAGTACGTTGGCATTTGCGGCCAGGGCCCCTCGGACCACCCGGACTTTGCGCTGTGGCTGGCCAAGGAAGGCATCAAGTCGATCTCGCTGAATCCGGATTCGGTGGTCGATACCTGGAAGCAACTGGCTTCCTGAGGCATTTGACGTCACAATAGCGGTACACCGGCCCTGCGCCAGGTGTTCCGAACCCCCGCAGGCGCCCTGGCGCTGCGGGGGTTTTTTGTTTTGGCCGTGGCCAGGACAAACGTAGGTAAGCAGGTAGGCAAGTAAGCAGTTAAGCAAGGAGGCAAAGATGGCGCCGTACTACATCTGGTTTGCGCTGGCCGCGGTGCTGGTGATCGCGGAACTGGGCCTCGGCACCTTGTATTTGCTGATGGTGGCGCTTGGCGCCGCGGTGGGTGGCCTGGGTGCGCTGGCCGGGCTTGGCGCAGCCGCCCAGACCCTGCTGGCGGCGCTGGTGGCGCTAGCCGGCTTTGTCGCGCTGCGGCGCTCCCGCTATGGACGCGTGAGGCGCGATGCGGCGGAGCGCGATCCCAACGTCAACCCGGACATCGGCCAGGAGCTCGAGGTGCCGGCCTGGGGCGACGCGGGGCGGGCACGCGTGCGTTACCGCGGCACCGACTGGGATGTGGAACTCCAGGCGGCCGGCCCGGCAGCGCCTGGGCGTTTTCGCATCGTCGAGGTGCGCGGCAACACGCTCTTCGTCAGCCCGCGATAGCGCAAGGTAGGGCGAGGCAGGGCGCGGCCTCGGTTTTCCCCGTTTTTTGCAGTTCGCTTTTCTCAATCCCGTCACGGAGGTCCCATGTTCGAATTCTTCGGCAGCCTGCTGCCCCTGCTGATCCTGGTCGCCGTCATCGTGCTGGTGGCGCAAAGCTTCAAGATCGTGCCGCAGCAACATGCCTGGGTGCTGGAGCGCCTCGGCAAGTACCGCGCCACGCTGACGCCGGGGCTGACTGTCGTGCTGCCCTTCATCGATCGCGTGGCCTACAAGCATGTCCTGAAGGAAATCCCGCTCGATGTGCCGAGCCAGATCTGCATCACCAAGGACAACACGCAATTGCAGGTGGACGGCGTGCTGTATTTCCAGGTAACCGACCCGATGAAGGCATCCTACGGGTCCAGCAATTTCGTGGTGGCTATCACCCAGTTGTCGCAGACCACGCTGCGCTCGGTGATCGGCAAGCTGGAGCTGGACAAGACCTTCGAAGAGCGCGAGTACATCAACCACAGCGTGGTCAATGCGCTGGACGAGGCCGCGGCGAGCTGGGGCGTGAAGGTGCTGCGCTACGAGATCAAGGATCTCACGCCACCCAAGGAAATCCTGCATGCGATGCAGGCGCAGATTACCGCCGAGCGTGAAAAGCGCGCGCTGATCGCCGCATCGGAAGGCAAGCGCCAGGAGCAGATCAACCTGGCCACGGGCGCGCGCGAGGCCGCCATCCAGAAGTCCGAAGGCGAGCGGCAGGCGGCCATCAACCGGGCGCAGGGCGAGGCCTCGGCGATCCTGGCGGTGGCGGAGGCCAACGCGCAGGCCATCGAGAAGATCGGGCATGCCATCCGCACGGACGGCGGCATGGAGGCGGTGAACCTGAAGGTGGCGGAGGAGTACGTGAGCGCTTTCGGCAATCTGGCCAAGCAGGGCAACACGCTGATCGTGCCGGGCAACCTTGGCGACATGAGCACCATGATTGCGTCGGCGCTGCAGATCGTCAAAGGCCAGCAGAAGGGGGCTTGAAGCGAGGGGGCTTGAAGGAGAGGGCTTGCACAGAGCAGGCAGTCATGCGGCGTGCCGCCGGGCTGCCTTGGTCTTTTACTCCTTGCCCGCACCCTTCATGATGCGTGCCTTCTCCCGCTGCCAGTCGCGGTCCTTCTCGGTTTCGCGCTTATCGAACATCTTCTTGCCCTTGGCCAGGCCGATCTCGCATTTGACGCGTCCGCGCGTGTAGTGCAGGTTGAGCGGCACGATCGTGAAGCCGCGCTGCTCCACCTTGCCAATCAGGCGCTTGATTTCTTCTGCCTTGAGCAGCAGCTTGCGGGTGCGCACCGCGTCGGGCGAGATGTGGGTGGAGGCGCTGTTCAGCGCGCTGATATGGGCGCCGATCAGGAACAGCTCGGCGTCGCGAATGACCACGTAGCCTTCCTTGATCTGCACGCGTCCCGCGCGGATCGCCTTGACTTCCCAGCCCTCGAGCACGATCCCCGCCTCATATCGCTCTTCGATGAAGTAGTCGAAAAAGGCTTTCTTGTTGTCTGCGATGGTCATGCGGTCCGGATAGTGGAAATGGAGATAAGTAAAACAAACACCAAAAAACGTAGGGGAAAGACGCTGCAGGGCCGTGCAAGGCCATCAGGCCGCGGTTTGGGCGCTATCGTGCGCGTCCGGGGTGCCGTCGGCGCGCGCGTGGGCTAAAATCGGGATTCTAGCAAACCGGCCCGCTCCGGTGGATTCCGCAGTGCGTCATGGCGCTGGCGGCGCCTGCGCGGGCCATGATTCCCCACTACATGGCAGACGTCCATAAATCCGTGCTGCTCGGCCATTCCGCCGAGCAGATGTACAACCTGGTCACGCAAGTCGAGGACTATCCCAAGTTCCTCCCCTGGTGCGGTGGCGTGGAGGTGTTCGAGCAGACCGAGACGATGCTCGACGCAAAGATCTACATCCACTTCAACGGCATCAAGCAGTATTTCCACACCCGCAATACGCAGGAGCGGCCCACGAAGATCGATATGGTGTTCGAGGACGGCCCCTTCAAGACCTTCAGCGGTTCCTGGCGCTTCACGCCGTTGCGCGAGGATGCCTGCAAGATCGAATTCCACCTGCATTACGAGTTTTCCAGCTTCCTGCTGGAGAAAATCATCGGGCCGGTGTTCAGCATGATCGCCAATACGTTTGTCGATGCGTTCGTCAAGCGTGCCGAAATGGTCTACGGCAATGGCTGAGCACGACGCCGGCACCGCGGCCCTGGTGCGCATCTCGGTTTGCTATGCCCGTCCTGGCGACGCCTTCCTGAAGGAGGTCGAGGTGCCCTCCGGCACCAGCATTGTCGCCGCGATCGCCGCCTCGGGCCTGCTGCAGGCTTGTCCTGAGGTGGATCCCGCCACCATGCGGGTCGGCATCTTCAGCAAGCTCAAGACGCCGGATACCCTGGTGCGGGCCGGCGACCGCGTCGAGGTCTATCGCCCGCTGGTGGCCGATCCCCAGTCGGCCCGCAACCGGCGCGTGCAAAAGACCCGCAAGGGCGGCACGCGCGAAGGGCAGAAATGGCTGCGTGGCGGCTGACAGGCTCCGGCGCGGAGTTGTGCAGGCGCTCAGGTGCAGTTTTGCTCGAGCGTGGCGTTGACGCGCATCAATTCGGCCTGCCGCTCATCATCGTTCAGTTGCCGCGGCGAGCCGTCTGGCGCTGACACGGCAATGCGGCGGTTCTGCTGCAGGGACGTCGCATAGTTGCGCGATTGCGCGCAGCGCACCTGGCGCTCCTGCGCGGCCAGGTCCTTGGCGGCCTGGTCCGCTTCGGCCTTCGCCTGCGCGGCACGGCGTTTCTCGAAGGCTTCCTCGGCACTTGCCACGGACTCTTTTTTCACGTTGCCATTGCCCTTTGTACCCGGCTCCGGCGCAGCCTGGGTGGCGGCGGCAACGCCTGCAGGGCTGGCTCCAGCGGCTGGCGAGCCGCCCGGCGGCTCGACCGGGCGCAAGCTTCCGGCAAAGCGTCCGGGTGCCTTGATCACGCTGGCAGCAGGCACCGAGGGCGGCGGCGGCACGTCGCTGTAGACCATGCGGCCGCTGCCGTCGCGCCACTGCCATTGCGAATCCGCCTGGGCGGTGGCTGCCTGGCACAGGCAGGCGAGGGCGGCCAGCGTGGCGAGCTTGATGTGCGCGGTCGATCGTTTCATGGCTTAGCGTGTTGGGGCAGCAGGGCGCGCAGGGCTGTAACCCCGCTGTGCGAGTGACTCGCGCGCCCTTGGCTGCCGGGATTGGCCGCTAGTTTAGGCAGACTTGTCGACAGCGTGCAAGCGAACCGACCAGGCCACGCCAATCATGAGCAACGCGATGGCCGCGATCTCCAGCGGGCGCGGCAGGCGATGGTCGAAGACAAAGCCGTACGCCAGCGCGAACAGCGTCTCGAAAACGATCATTTGCCCCGAGAGCGTAAGCGGCAGGCGCCGGCTGGAGATATTCCAGAGGTTGTTGCCGATCAGTGACGCACCAAGCGCCACGGCCGCGTTGACCATCCAGAACCACTGCCAGTCGCGGCCGCCGCCGGCCGCATCCAGGCTGTCGCCGGCGACCAGCCAGCCCAGCAGTGCCAGCAGCGCAAGCACCACCGACACGACGCCGGTGGAGATGCCATACAGCGCGGACCATTCATTGCCGCTGTACTGCGGATTGCGCTGCAGGTAGCGTGCGTTGTCGACCGCATAAAGCGTCCAGCACACCAGCGCGCCGGCCGCGCACATCACGCCGGCCAGCCGTTGCCAGACCGTGCGCACCGCCTCGCCCGCGGCGGCGCCGTGCGCATGTCCGCCGCCGGCGAACAGGTCGATATTGATGCAGGCGATGCCGGCGGCCACCACCAGCAGCGGCCAGATCAGGCGCGACAGCGGCACGGCGCCATGGTCGCGCCGGCCCATGATGGTGACGGAGATGGGCAGGATGCCGATGATCAGCGAGGTGGGGCCCACGCCGGCCAGCTGCACGCCGAACGCCAGCAGCACGTAGTACAGCAGGTTGCCGGTGAAGGCCTGGCGCAGCAGCGCAAGGCAGTCCGCGCGCGTGAGCTTGCGCGCAATGCGCTTCATCAGCGGCAGCGCGGCGATGAAGGCGACCAGCCCATAGGCCAGGTAGCGGCCGATCGCGAGTTCCCAGGGGGAGAAGACGGGCAGCAGCTTGGGGGCGATAAACACCATGCCCCAGAAGGCGCCGGCCAGCAGGCCGCACAGTACGCCAATACCCATTGTGGCTTGCCTATCCCTGAAAAAAAGACAAAGAGCATAGCAGACTTGAACAAGGGCACTCGCAGGCGCGTCAAGAAACGTGCCATTCCTGTATAATTCGGTTTTACGCCTAGAGGAATTGCTATGCGTCTTGTCCAGAAAGCACTCACATTCGATGACGTGCTCCTCGTGCCGGCCTATTCGTCGGTACTGCCCCGGGATGTTTCGCTCCGTACCCGCCTGACCCGTTCGATCGAATTGAACATTCCGCTGGTATCCGCCGCCATGGATACCGTCACGGAAGCCCGCCTGGCAATTGCCATGGCGCAGGCCGGTGGTATCGGCATCGTCCACAAGAACCTGAAGCCGGCCGACCAGGCCCGGGAAGTGGCGCGCGTGAAGCGCTACGAATCCGGCGTGCTGCGTGACCCGATCACCATTCCCCCCGACATGAAGATCCGTGATGTGATTGCATTATCACATCAATACGGCATCTCCGGTTTCCCGGTGGTGGAAGGCAAGACCGTGGTCGGCATCATCACCAACCGCGACCTGCGTTTCGAGGAAGAACTGGACGCGCCCGCGCGCGCCAAGATGACGCCGCGCGAAAAGCTCGTCACGGTGGGCGAAGACGCATCGCTGGAAGACGCCAAGCGCTTGATGAACCGCCACCGCCTCGAGCGCGTGCTGGTGGTCAACAAGGACTTCGAGCTCAACGGCCTGATCACAGTCAAGGACATCCAGAAGGCAGTGGAACATCCGCTGGCCAGCAAGGATGACCGCGGCCAGTTGCGGGTCGGCGCCGCAGTCGGCGTGGGCCCTGACAACGACGAACGCGTGGACCTGCTGGTCAAGGCCGGCGTGGACGTGATCGTGGTCGATACCGCCCACGGCCACAGCCAGGGCGTGCTGGACCGCGTGCGCTGGGTCAAGCAGAACTACCCGCAAGTGCAGGTGATCGGCGGCAACATCGCCACCGGTGCTGCCGCGCGCGCGCTGGTCGATCATGGCGCCGACGGCGTCAAGGTCGGCATCGGCCCGGGCTCGATCTGCACCACCCGTATCGTTGCTGGCGTGGGCGTGCCGCAGATCACTGCGGTCTCCAATGTGGCCGAAGCCCTCAAGGGCACCGGCGTGCCGCTGGTGGCCGACGGCGGCATCCGCTACTCGGGCGACATCGCCAAGGCACTGGCTGCCGGCGCGCATGTGGTCATGATGGGCGGCATGTTCTCCGGTACCGAAGAGGCCCCGGGTGAAGTGTTCCTGTACCAGGGTCGTTCCTTCAAGAGCTACCGCGGCATGGGTTCGGTCGGCGCGATGAAGGACGGCGCGGCAGATCGCTACTTCCAGGAAGACAACACCGCCAACGTCGACAAGCTGGTCCCCGAAGGCATTGAAGGCCGCGTGGCCTACAAGGGCTCGGTCACCGCCATCATCCACCAGATGTGCGGCGGCGTGCGTGCCTCCATGGGTTACTGCGGCAGCAGCTCGATCGCCGACTGGCACGAGACGTCCGAGTTCGTGCAGATCACCGCCGCGGGCATGCGCGAGTCGCATGTGCACGACGTGCAGATCACCAAGGAAGCGCCGAACTACTACATCGACTAAGTCGAGTCAGTGAGTCGACCAGGCAGGTCTTTATGAACTGGCGGCTGTGCGGGACCTGGATGTCCCGCCAGCCGCGCGCCGGCTGCGCCGCCCGGCGCCGCCCGCAAGCCAGGCACTGCGCCTGGCCGGAGGAGTTCTCATGAAAGTATTGCTGCGTGCCGTGCTGTTCCTGGACGCGTTGCTGAATCTGCTGCTCGGCATCGTCATGCTGCTGTCGCCTTTCACGACCCTTTATAGCGCGCTGCAACTGCCGCAGCCGCAGCCCGCGATGTACGGGCAGTTGCTCGGCGTGGCCCTGGTCGGCCTGGCCTTGCTGCTGTGGCAGGCAACCGTCAACGGGCAGCTTACGGTGGCGGTGGCGCGAACAGTCGGGCAGGTCAACCTCGCCAGCGCGGTGCTGATCGTGGCGTGGATGCTTATGTTCGACCTGCCGGTGCAGGGCGCCGGAAAGATCTGGCTGCCGGTGCTGGCCGCGGTCCTGGCCTTCTTCGCCGCGGTGCAGATCCCGGCCGCCAAGCGCGTGCGCGTGCGCGAACGCGAGCTGCAAAAAGAGACGCAAAACAAGGATGCCGGCACCGCCCCCGTGGCACGCCGGCCGCAATCACCCGAATACCGGCGCGAGCCGGGTGTCACGCCGCCGCCCGGCTATGGTCCGGGCACCGAAGTGATGACCGAGCCCGCACCGGACGAAACGCCATCCGCCCATCATGCACGACAAAGTCCTCATCCTTGATTTCGGCTCGCAAGTTACGCAGCTGATCGCCCGCCGCGTGCGTGAAGCGCACGTCTACTGCGAAATCCACCCGAACGACGTCACGGACGAATTCGTGCGCGAGTTCGCGCCCAAGGGCATCATCCTGTCCGGCAGCCACGCCAGCACCTACGAAGACCACCAGCTGCGCGCGCCGCAGGCCGTGTGGGACCTCGGCGTGCCGGTGCTGGGCATCTGCTACGGCATGCAGACCATGGCCGTGCAACTGGGCGGCAAGGTGGAGTGGAGCGACCATCGCGAGTTCGGCTACGCCGAGATGCGTGCGCATGGCCACACCGCGCTGCTCAAGGACCTGGAAGATTTCTCCACGCCCGAAGGCCACGGCATGCTCAAGGTCTGGATGAGCCACGGCGACAAGGTCGCCGAGCTGCCGCCGGGCTTCAAGCTGATGGCCTCCACGCCCAGCTGCCCGATCGCCGCCATGGCCGACGAAGCGCGCGGCTACTACGCCGTGCAGTTCCACCCGGAAGTCACGCATACCGCCAAGGGCCGCGACATCCTGGAGCGCTTCGTGCTGAAGATCGCGGGCGCCAAGCCTGACTGGGTCATGCATGACCACATCACCGAAGCCGTCGCCAAGATCCGAGAACAGGTCGGCGACGAAGAAGTGATCCTCGGTCTGTCCGGCGGCGTCGATTCCTCGGTGGCGGCAGCCCTGATCCACCGCGCCATCGGCGACCAGCTCACCTGCGTGTTCGTGGACCACGGCTTGCTGCGCCTGAACGAAGGCAAGATGGTGATGGACATGTTCGCCGGCCGCCTGCACGCCAAGGTCATCGCCATCGACGCGTCCGAGCAGTTCCTCGGCCACCTGGCCGGCGTGACCGATCCCGAGCAAAAGCGCAAGATCATCGGCCGCGAGTTCGTCGAAGTGTTCCAGGCCGAAGCCAAGAAGCTGACCAACGCGAAGTGGCTGGCCCAAGGCACGATCTACCCCGACGTGGTGGAATCCGGCGGTACCAAGACCAAGAAGGCCACTACCATCAAGAGCCACCACAATGTGGGCGGCTTGCCGGAAACGCTGGGCCTGAAGCTGCTAGAACCGCTGCGCGACCTGTTCAAGGACGAAGTCCGCGAACTCGGCGTGGCGCTCGGCCTGCCGCCGGAGATGGTCTACCGCCACCCGTTCCCCGGCCCGGGCCTGGGCGTGCGTATCCTGGGCGAAGTCAAGCGTGACTACGCCGAGCTGCTGCGCCGCGCCGACGCGATCTTCATCGAAGAGCTGCGTGGCACGGTTGCTACCGAGCAGGATGCCGCTGCGGGCATGTGCGAGCCTTCGCAAGTGGGCAAGAGCTGGTACGACCTGACCAGCCAGGCCTTYGCSGTGTTCYTGCCGGTCAAGTCSGTYGGCGTGATGGGCGACGGCCGCACCTATGACTACGTAGTCGCGCTGCGCGCGGTGCAGACCACCGACTTCATGACGGCGCACTGGGCGCATTTGCCGTACGCGCTGCTGGGCCGCTGCTCGAACCGCATCATCAATGAGGTTCGGGGGCTGAATCGCGTGGTGTATGACGTGTCGGGCAAACCGCCGGCGACAATCGAGTGGGAGTGAAATTCCCGTTGGGAAACATGATTCGCTAGTTGATTGACTATTAAAGCCCTGTTTTTACGGGGCTTTATATTTCGGATTGTCGCCTGGTAATTCCCGCATTCTGGAGAGTGTTGGAGGAACTCGTGGCGATTCAGTTTGGTACAACGGCACTTGGCGCTGCCGTGGATGTCGCCATGGCACATGGAAGCTCCCTGGTTCCAGCCATGTCCTGCGCCATGGCGTTCGCCTGAAAAATTATCCGTATGCGGCAGCGTTTGCGAAAGCTTCGATGCATTGCACGGCACCAGCGTGGCGGCGGATAGTAGTGGCTACGTCATTTTGTGCACCATTTTCAGAATTCCCCCCATGGAAATTAAAGTCAACTTTCTCGATAAGCTACGTCTTGAAGCCAAGTTCGATGACTTCACCGTAGTGGCCGACCAGCCTATCCGTTATAAGGGCGACGGCTCGGCGCCTGGTCCTTTCGATTATTTTCTGGCCTCATCGGCCTTGTGTGCCGCTTACTTTGTGAAGTTGTACTGCGTAACCCGCAATATTCCTACCGAAAATATCCGCCTGTCGCAGAACAATATTGTTGATCCGGAAAACCGTTACCAACAGATTTTCAAGATTCAGGTTGAGTTGCCGGCGGATATCTCGGAGGCAGACCGTCGAGGTATTTTGCGCTCGATCGAGCGCTGTACGGTGAAAAAAGTGGTGCAAGCCGGCCCCGAGTTTGTCATCGAAGAAGTAGAGAACCTGGATGCCGATGCTCAGTCGTTGCTGATGTTGAAGCCGGCATCTGACGCCAGCACCTATATTGCGGGCAAGGATCTGCCGTTGGAGCAAACCATCGCCAATATGTCGGGCATTTTGGCGGATCTGGGCATGAAGATTGAAATCGCTTCGTGGCGCAATATCGTTCCCAATGTGTGGTCGCTGCATATCCGCGATGCGCACTCGCCGATGTGTTTTACCAATGGCAAGGGTGCGACCAAAGAAAGCGCACTGGCGTCGGCGTTGGGAGAGTTTATCGAGCGCCTGAATTGCAACCATTTCTATGGCGGTACGTTTTGGGGCGAAGACATCGCCAATGCGGCGTTTGTTCATTACCCGAACGAGCGCTGGTTCAAGCCTGGCCCTGAAGATGCGCTGCCGGCTGAAATTCTGGATGCGTACTGCCTGGAAATTTATAATCCCGATGGCGAGTTGTATGGCTCGCATCTGTACGATACTAACTCCGGCAATGTGCAGCGCGGTATCTGTTCGCTGCCGTATGTGCGGCAGTCGGACGGCGAAGTGGTGTATTTTCCGTCCAACCTGGTCGAAAACCTATTCGTCAGCAATGGCATGAGTGCCGGTAATACGCTGGCTGAAGCGCAGGTGCAATGCCTGTCCGAAATTTTCGAACGAGCGGTAAAGCGCGAAATTCTGGAAGGTGAAATCGCATTGCCTGATGTGCCGCACGAAGTGCTGGCGAAATACCCAGGCATTCTGGCCGGGATTCAGGGGTTGGAAGAGCAGGGCTTTCCAGTGCTGGTAAAGGACGCGTCGCTGGGTGGGACCTATCCGGTGATGTGCGTCACCTTGATGAACCCGCGGACTGGCGGTGTCTTTGCCTCGTTCGGCGCGCACCCAAGCTTCGAGGTGGCGCTGGAACGGAGTCTGACGGAATTGCTGCAGGGGCGCAGTTTTGAGGGCCTGAACGATTTGCCTCAGCCCACCTTTGTCAGTAACGCCGTGACTGAATCAAATAACTTTGTTGAGCACTTCATTGATTCCAGCGGTGTGGTGTCGTGGCGCTTTTTCAGCGCCAAAGCGAACTTCGACTTTGTTGAGTGGGATTTTTCTGGCCAGGGTGAAAACTCCAATGCCGAGGAAGCCGCCACGTTGTTCGGCATTCTCGAAGACATGGGCAAAGAGGTATACATGGCGGTGTATGACCAGTTGGGCGCCGTGGCTTGCCGGATTTTAGTGCCCGGTTATTCGGAAGTTTACCCGGTAGAGGATTTGATCTGGGATAACACAAACAAGGCGCTGTTGTTCCGCGCCGATATTCTGAACGTGCATCGCCTGGACGATGCTGGCCTGGCAGATCTGCTTGAGCGGTTGGATAACAGTGAGCTGGATGAGTACTCCGATATTGCCACTTTGATCGGCATCGAATTTGACGAGAATACGGACTGGGGGAAGCTAACAGTTCTCGAGTTGAAGCTGCTGATTCATCTCGCCTTGCAGCAATTTGAGGAGGCGCAAGAGCTGGTGGGCGCCTTCCTGCAATACAACGACAATACGGTCGAGCGTGGATTGTTTTACCAGGCCTTGAATGTGGTGCTGGAGGTGCTGCTCGACGATGACCTGGAACTAGACGACTACGCGGTCAACTTCCGTCGGATGTTTGGCAACGCTCGGATGGACGCGGTAATGGGGTCAGTGGACGGCAGCGTGCGCTTCTTCGGGTTAACGCCAACAAGTATGAAACTGGAGGGCCTCGATAGGCACCACCGCCTGATCGACAGTTACAAAAAACTGCATAAGGCGCGGGCCAATGCGGCGGCTACAGCCAGGTAGGACTTGAGTCATGGCTGTAAACGCTAGGTCAATCATTTTTGTTCCCGGCGGCCTCAAATCTGAAGTGCAACACCTTGCAATAAGAGGTAGTCAGTGAACTAAGCCCGCGATTCCGCGGGCTTAGTTACGTCTGGGCGCATCCAGAAATCTGGCATCGACCGGCAGCATCCCACGGAGAGAACACGGATGGATACTTTTTCAGCACTAGCGGACGCCAGCGGCATCACCTTGCCAGCTATGCTGAGGCAATTGATCGACACAGGGCGCACCGGCTACGGCGCCGACATCGAGGTCTGGCGCACCGACTGGAAGGCCAGTACGCTGGCAGCGCAGCCGGTGCTTTCCTGCGTCTACGATCTGGAGTGGATCGACGCGAAGCAGGCCGGCGAGTCCATCGCCAAATGGCTCAATCCGGCCTTCCAGCACGGCAGGCGTTTCCTGCCGTTCGCGCAGACCGGGGCGGGCGACGCCTACTGCTTGACGCCGCTAGCCAACGGCGACGTCGGCGTGGCGCTGGTCTGGCACGACCGCGGCACAAGCCGGATCGAAGCCGTTTCATTCGCGGCCTTCGTCTATGAGGCCCTGGTGTGCAGCGCCGCGGACTTCTCGCATCTGCTCGACGACGATTACAGCCCCGCCGAGGCGGTGCAGTGCGTGGCGGCGAACATCGAAGCCTTGCGGGGGTATCTGCCCGAGGCGATGCGGGCCGGACTTGCGCGCGTGCTTGCCGACGCCTTGCCGGGACCCGATGATGAGGCGGCGAAGATGATCAGCGACGAGACCACGCAGGCAGTGCTGGCTTTGCTGCCGGAGGTGGAAGACGAGGCGTTTGCGGTGGTGGCGCGGTGGGAGTGCGGGAAGCGGTGAGGTGGTCGCACTGCGCATCTGGACGTTTTACGTCGCAAGCTCACTCCAGAGCAGGTCTTGTCGCTCACTGGACAGTCGATCGGCAGAGGCCGGATGCCCACTCCCAACCGGATCTCAGGCGATTGCTTCAGGAACTCAGGGATATGGGGATATGGGGGTATGGGGGTATGGGGGTATGGCGCGAAGTGACGTTGTTCAGGTCGATATCAATCCGATCATCGTTTGACGTCTTGTTCTTATCCTAGTCGCGACGCTTCTGAGTGTCGCTCGGCAGTTCATTGAAGCGGGCCGCGTAGTAGGCTGCGAAACGACCTAGATGCCCGAACCCATACGCCAGCGCGGTCTCGGTGATGCTGGCGCCGGGATCGAGTAGCAATCGCGTGCGCACGGCGTCCAGGCGCGCGTTGCGCAACAACGCCATCGGTGCGATGCCGGTGTAGCGATGGCATAGGGTATTCAGCGTGCGGCAACTCACTCTGGCAACGCTGGCCAGATCCTCAAGCGAAACCGGCGCGCAGAGGTGGGACTCGATGTATGCGATGACGGCGTCCATCTGGCGGCTACCCCGGCTCGCGTGGGCATCGACTGTCTCGCTTGACAGCATGGTGTGGTCGCGAGAGGCGGTCAGCGGCGCAACTTCCGCCGGCTGGTGCAGCAGGAGGAACAACGCCAGGTGCCGTTCAAAGTGCGCTACCCATTTGGCATGCGCGGCTGCGTCGCCGGCGGGCGGGAGCAGGTTCAGCATCGAATGCGCGAGCAGTTCCCAGTGCGTTTCGAACGCTCGCGGCAGCAGGACGCCCGGCACCAGGTCAATGCGTTCGTCTTCTTCGCATGTCATGGCCTCGCGCAGCAGGCTGTGCGGAACCCGCACGATCATCTGCTGGTTACCTGGGCTCCAGCGCAGGCGAATGCGTTCCTTCGGTGCGAGCACCGCAGTGCGTCCTTGCGCAACCCAGAGGCGATGCCCATCGCATTCGATCTCGGCGCCGCCGTGCAGGGAGGTATGGACCAATACAAAATCATCGAACGGGCGTGCCGAGACCTCGACCTCGGCGCCGTAGCGTAGCGCGTAGGTTTTCAGGCGGTAGAGTTCGCCCTTGAACATCGCGGCATCCGGCGCGCCAGGTTTCCAGCGCAGGACATGGTCTGCAAGTTCGTGGGCGACCTGCTCGTGCGCCTCGACGTGCATATCCGAGCGGAAGAGTGGATTCCTGTACAAGGCCGACAGGGCGGGGGTCCGCGGCGAGAGTGGCATCTTTTGTCCCCATTCTGACTTTACGGCAGTTTCCATGCGATGCATAAGACGCTAGCGCCGCAGCGCTGCCTTGTCGCATTCGCTGCATCGCCAAGTGGCGTACGCGAGGACCGCAGCGCCCTTTATCCTGGAACCGCTACATAAGACCCAGATTGATTGACTAGGGGTCGATCGCCCCTCTTATGCGGCTTATCTTGCCACAGCGTCCGCGGCAGAAGTAGTGCCCGTGCGAGGCCGCGACGCAGCTTTGCCGGAATCGGATGGACACCGGCAGCATCGCTGCCGTTTTCGGATAGTCCCGCCGCGAATCGCAAGAAGCGGACTTGCCCGCGCCACAAGTTCACCATTTCCGGATAGTCCGCGGCAGGGCGGATTTCTACACTGTCTCCATCCGATAACACGCATAACTTCACGGAGACAGTGATGTCAGATTCTCCACAGATCGCGGGGAGCGCTGCTAGCCGGCAGGTGTTCTTCCCCCAGACGGACGGCTCTTGCGTCCCCTACAGCGTCTTCAGCTCACAGGAGGTCTACGACCGGGAGCAGGAACGCATCTATCGCGGGCCGTACTGGAGCTTCGTGGCTCTGGCCTGCGAGATTCCTGCTCTCAATGACTTCAAGAGTACCTTTGTCGGCGATACACCGGTGGTGGTAACGCGCATTGCCAACGGGTTCGCTTGCTGGGTCAATCGCTGCGCGCATCGCGGCGCCATGGTCTGTCGCGAGAAATATGGGAATGCGCAATCGCATACCTGCGTTTATCACCAGTGGAACTACTCGTGCGAGGGCGACCTGCAAGGGGTGCCGTTCCGCCGCGGCCAGAAGCAAGGCGCGGTCACGCTCGTCGGCATGGCTAAGGCCTTCGACCCCAAGGCACACGGCCTGCAGAAGCTGCGCGTCGAAGAGTACAAGGGCCTGCTCTTCGCCACCTTCAGCGACGAGACGCCGCCACTGGCCGAATACCTGGGCGCCGAGATGCGTCCCTGGGTGGATCGCGTCTTCCACAAGCCCATCGTGTACCTGGGTTGCACGCGCCAGTATTCAAAGTCGAACTGGAAGCTCTATCTGGAGAACGTGAAGGATCCGTATCACGCGAGCCTGCTGCATCTCTTCCACACCACGTTCAACATTTTCCGTGTCGGCATGAGCGCGCGCTCCATTCCGGATGCAACGCACGGCCTGCACAGCCTGATCACGGTGACCAAGCCGAAGATCGACACCAATACCGCGGCGGCGTATACCGACCAGAAGATTCGCTCCATGCAGGACGGCTTCGCGCTTGAGGACCCCTACGTGTTGGGGCAGATCTCGGAGTTCGAAGAAGACTGCACCAACCATATCCAGCCGCTCTTCCCGCAACTGGTCATCCAGCAGATCCACAACACGCTGGTTGCACGCCAGTTGTTGCCGAAGGGCCCGAGCAACTTCGAGCTGGTGTTTCACTTCTTCGGCTACGAGGACGACACCCCGGAGCTGCGCGAGCTGCGCCTTCTGCAAGCCAACCTCGTCGGGCCGGCGGGCTTTATCTCGATGGAGGATACCGAGGCCACCGAACTGGTGCAGCGTGGCACCGTCCGGGATGGCGACAAGACTTCCTATATGGGCATGGGCTTGGATGTGCCCGAGCAGACCAACAGCAATATCACCGAAAACCTGATTCGCCGCTTCTGGGCGGGATATCAGCGGGCGATGGGGTACTGAGATGGAAAAGAACCTGCAGATCTGGTGGGAGCTGAGCGAGCTGCAAAGCCGCTACGTTCACGCGATCGACAACAACCTGCTCGAGGCTTGGCCGGGCTTCTTCACGGAAGATGGCACGTACACGATCATCTCGCGCGAGAACGCCGACCGCGGCCTGCCGGCGCCGGTGATCCACTGCCGCAACCAGATGATGATGCGAGACCGCATCGTTGCGCTGCGCCACGCAAACATCTTTGAAGCACACGCCTATCGCCACGCACTAGGCGGCCTGGTGATCGAGTCGATGAGCGACGAGGAAGTGCGCACGCTGTCGAGCTATATCGTCGTCAATACCGGTGCGGCCGGCGAGAGCGTCGTCTACCAGGCGGGCTGCTATCGCGACACCGTTGTCAAGCAGGACGGCGAGTGGCGCTACAAGGAAAAACGGGTCATCTATGACACCTCGCGTGTCCAGACCCTTCTCGCTACGCCGATCTAGGAGCGGTTCCCATGAGTACATGGCATGACGTCGGCGCGGCCGACGAATTCATCGAGGACGAGCCGCGCGCGGTCGAGGCGGCGGGCTTGCCCGTCGCGGTGTTCCGAGTGGGCGAGGAGCTCTTCGCGCTGCACGACCTGTGCACGCACGAGCGCGTGCCACTGTCGGAAGGCTTTGTCGAAGACGGTTGCGTCGAGTGCCCGCTTCATCAGGGTTTGTTCGACCTCCGTACCGGCGAAGCGCGCAAGGCGCCGTGCGTGAAGCCGGTCCAGACCTTTCCTTTGCGTGTGGCGGAAGGCCGGGTGCAGATCCAGGTCCTGCCGCAAGTCGTAGCGGCCACCTGAGCGCCTGGAGTGCCATGAATACGAACCTCACCACAATCGTCGTCATCGGTGCCGGCCAGGCCGGAAGCTGGGCGGCACGCACGCTGCGCGACGAAGGCTTCAAGGGCAGGGTCGTGCTGATCGGCGACGAGGCACATCCGCCCTACGAGCGCCCCCCGCTGTCCAAGGCGGTACTTTCGGGCGAGGCAACGCCCGAAAGCGTGCACCTGCTGAGCGCCGAAATGATGGCCACGCTATCGATCGAGTGGCTGGGCAGCACACGCGTCGCCCGGCTGGACCGCGCGGCAAAGCGGGTTACGCTTGCTGACGGGCAGTGCATTGACTACAGCAGGCTTGTGCTGTGTACCGGCGGCCGTGCCCGCGCGCTCGACGCTCCCGGTGCGAGCCTGCCAGGCGTGCATGTGTTGCGCACGATTGACGACGCCCTGCGCCTGGCGCCCGCGCTGCGCCCCGGCTCTCGCGTTGCCGTTGTTGGCGGTGGCTGGATCGGTCTGGAGGTGGCCGCTACCGCGCGTCAGCGCGGCGCGCAAGCGACAGTGATCGAGGCAATGCGCCGGCTATGCGAGCGAAGCGTACCGGCCGCGCTGTCGGAGCGGCTGCTTGACCTGCACACGGCACACGGCACCAACGTGCTGCTGGAGGCCAATGTCGCCAGCTTCGCGCGCCTGGCGGACGGCGCCCTCATGGTCAAGTTGATCGATGGCCGCGAGATCGTCTGCGACGTCGCGGTGGTGGGCATCGGCCTGCTTCCCAACGACGAGCTGGCCCGTGCGGCCGGACTGCATTGCGACGGCGGCGTGTTGGTCGACGCACAGTGCCGGACCAGCGATCCGGACGTGTTCGCTGCCGGAGACCTCGCGGTCGCGCGCAACGGCCGGGCCGGGCGCAACGTGCGGCTCGAGTCGTGGCAGAACGCTCAGGAGCAGGGGATCGCGGCGGCAAAGTCGGTGCTCGGCGTTGCCGTGCACTACGACCCTTTGCCGTGGTTCTGGTCCGACCAATACGGCCTGAACCTGCAGATCTACGGCGTGCCGTCGCCATCCCATCAAGTGGTCGTGCGCGATCTGCCAGCGGCGGGTGGCTTCATCTTCTTCTACCTGGAAGGCGAACGGGTGGTGGCCGCGCTGGGCGGCAACGCCGCCCGCGACCTGCGTTTTGCGCGCCGCCTGATCGAGAGGCGCACTCCTGTCAGTCCGGCAAGCCTGGCTGATGAAAGCGTGCCACTGGCCAAGCTTTGACAGGCATCGAGAGATAGAACGATAGAAAAACAGCGGGGAGACTATGCGGCCACGGAGCAAGGCAACGCTGCCGGCGATGATGCGATTTTCAATCTTTCTCACCCCCCTCACAAACTCTAAAATCTAAGGAGACCATGCCTCATGGCCGAGTACACCACCTCCCAACTTCTGGCGCTGGTCAATGGCAGCCAGGTCAGCGCTGGCGACGAGCGCGTGCGTGCTGTCACCGCGCGTATCGTCACCGATCTGTTCCATACCATTGAGGAATTCAAGGTCCCCCCCAATGAATTCTGGTCGGCCATGAAATGGCTGAACCGCCTGGGCGAAGCCAATATGGTCGGCCTGATCACCGCGGGCCTGGGTTTCGACCGCCTGCTGGATATCCTGGCAGAAGAAGCAGACGAGGCCGAAGCGCGCGAGAAGGGCACGCCGCGCGCCATCGAAGGGCCGCTATATGTGGCCGGCGCACCGCTGGCCATGCGCGAGGTCCGCCTGGATGAAGGCAACGAAGGAAAAGGCGAAGTGCTGGTAATGGAAGGCCGCGTGCTGGGCCTCGACGGCAAGCCAGTGCCGCACGCCAGTGTCGACGTGTGGCACTGCAACGAACTCGGACGCTACTCGCATTTCGATCCTGACCAGCCCGCCTACAACCTGCGCCGCCGGATCGAGACCGACGCCGAGGGCAATTATCGCTTCCGCAGCTTCCTGCCGCCTGGCTACGCGATTCCGCCGGGCAGCCCGGTTTCCGAGTTGTTCGACCTGCTCGGGCGGCACGGCAACCGGCCGGCTCACATTCACTTCCTGGTATCGGGTGGCGGCAAGCGCGCGTTGACCACGCAGGTCAACATCCCGGGAGACACCTTCCTGGATGACGACTTCGCCTTCGCCACCCGCGACGGCCTGGTGGTGGCGCTCACGAAGGTGGAAGGCTCGACGGAGTTTGCGTCGCTTGGCGTAACAGGCCCGTTTACGCACGTGCGTTTCGATTTTGTGCTCCAGGATGCGCTGTGCGAAGAGGAGATGATCGCCGCGAGCCGATACGATACGGCGGCGCTCTGATCGCGCGGATCGCCGAGGTAGCGCGGCGCCATCATGAGGCCGATGGCGCTGCCGCCTCCATCCCTACGCGCGGCCTATGCTGATCGGCCAGATGCAGTCGCTGGCTCCGCGGGTGCAAATAGCAAGGAGGGCATGCAGGCCCAGGCCGGCGGCGCCGAACAGAACAACCAGGCGCTGATGCGGTTGTCCGAGGACACCCAGCGGACTGTGGAATCGCTGTTTAGTGCTCCGGGATCTCGCTGCGGGCTTGAATTTCCGGCCGCGTCTCCGCGACGGCTACGCGGTTGCGTCCGGATGATTTTGCCTTATATAGCGCCTCGTCACTGGCATTGAAGAAAAACCGCAGGCTAGGGAAACGTACACGGCCATCCGCACAAGCCACGCCCATACTGACCGTGAGTATCCGGTTAGCGCTTCCCGCATTCGGGATAACCAGATCCTGGACGGCCGACCGGATCTTCTCGGCAACCGCAATGGCTCCGTCCAAACCCGTGTTGGGTAGCAGCACGGCAAACTCCTCGCCACCGTAGCGGGCCGCATAGTCGCCCGGCCTACGGATGTTGCTGGCAATGCATCGGGCGACCGCAGCCAGCGCATCATCACCGCCCGCGTGCCCGTAATGGTCATTGAAATTCTTGAAATGATCCACGTCGATCATCAGCAACGACAAGGGCTGCTGGTTGCGCCATGCCCGGCGCCATTCGATGTCCGCGGCCTCGTCCAGGGCACGCCGGCTTCCGATGCCTGTCAGCCCGTCTGTGTTGACCATCAGCCGAAGGTGCTCTTCCATCGCTTGCCTGCGCTTGAACTGCCGGGAAATCAGGATGGAGAGGATAAGGATCGCAAGGTCTAGCGTAAGGATCAGTCCACCGAGCAGCCATGCCCTTTTTCGCCATTCCGCGTAAATATCGTCGGTCGACAGGCCAATGACAACCACGAGGGGGAAACCGGCAACATGGCGGAAATCGTATAACCGTTCGTTACCGTCCAGCGCGGCAATGCCGACAAACGATCCTTCCTGTGCCTGCACAACCGGCGCGAAGGATGCGCTGGCGGCAATGCTACGGCCGATGGTGGCAGGGTCATAAGGACGGCGCATCAACACGATGCCATCGTCACGCAGCAATGTGATGGTGCCCCCAGGGCCGAGTTTCGTCCCCTCGAAGAGCCTCCTGAAATAGTTGAGGCGCAGCGTGCCGACGACGATGCCGGCAAAGCTACCGTCCGCATGCGACAACCGCCGGCTCAAACCGATCGATTGGGCTTGCTCCGTCAAGCGAGGCTGGAACGGCTGGCTGATAAACAACCCAGCCGTTGCCGAATCGTGATGCACCTTGAAGTAGTCGCGGTCAGCGACATTGACGGGGCGGGGAGGGGTGGAGCGTGAATCGAGAACGAGATTACCTTGCTCGTCCGTCACCAACAGGGAGCCCAAGTCGGTTGCGTTCGTGGAGCGGTCAAACAGCACCAATTGGCGGATGGCGGGATTCAACCGGAGAATCTCCGGATCCTTGACGCCGTCGATCACGGAGTGCATCGACAGCTCAAAGATCTCCAGATTGCGGGCAATATCTCGCTCAAGGATGAGTGAGAGGTTGGAGGATGCTTCCTGCGCGCGCGCAAATGCGTCCTGGCGCATCTCAACGAGCGCTCCGGCTCCAATGGTGGCGATGGCCATGGCAAGGCCAACGCTGGCTGTCATGAAAAGGTTGGGGTACTTTAAAATCACTTATCTGTCGTAGGCCAAGGCCATCGGGATGTTTCTTGGGTCGTTACACGGCCACGCGCGCGGGCGTAAATTGTACGCTAGCCGAAAAGGAGGCCGCGCCGGAAGGTCCGCCAGGTACGCGAGGTGCCGACTCAACAACTGGAGCCTGAAGCCTCAGCGATCAAATATACATCCCGATTTTTGCCAAGCCATGCGGGAGCCCGGCCACGGCCGGACATTGGACGAGCGTGGCCGGCCGGAAATTCCGTTAAATATTCCGCATGGTACTGATCCTACATACCGATACCATGCCGGCATTCTCCAGCTGCAGTTCTCGGCGAAGCGTCTCGCACTCGTGCTGGCTAGTAAAGGAAAAATACTCACGCGCTGCCGGGTCATTCGACGCTGCCTTCGTGACGGTCAGATGCCAGAGGTCGCCAATGGAACCTGGTTGTTCGTCGTCATGTGGTTGTACAGATGGCCTGCCATCCTGAAGCGACCAATGCGACAGAGCACGGAGGAGCTTTCATTCAGTCTTCGCGAGGTAAACGCGATTTCGCCCAGCGCCTTTCGCTCTGTACAGCGCTGCATCGGCCGCCTCAACAAGCTCGTCGGGGAAGCGTTCTTGCTGAAGGGTGGCGCAGCCGGCGCTGACTGTGACAAAGCCAACGGGAGTCGGAGCGTCGAGCTTTAACTGCGTCACCAACTGGAGCGCTTGCGCCGCGACTTCGGACGCGCCACGACGGCCTGTATCCGGGAGAACTATCACAAATTCCTCTCCGCCGTAACGGCAGACTAGGTCCGCCGGCCGGCGAACGACCCCAGCAAGAGCAGTCGCCACTGCGACAAGGCAAGCATCCCCTTTTATGTGGCCGAAGGTGTCGTTGTAGCGCTTGAAATGATCGACATCGATCATGATTAGCGATAGTGGCAAATTCTTACGCTTCGCACGGTCGAACTCCTTGCGGAAGTGCTCATTGAAATAGCTCCGGTTATAGATCCCCGTCAACGCGTCATGGACGGATGTTTGCAGCAGGCTGGCATGGGCCGCAAAAAGACGCTGGTACAGAACGGTGACCTCCCACACTAGAACGCACACCAGGACACCCGGGGCAAACATGCTGAAAATCCTGGCGAGATACCAGCCCACGCTGAACCTGGCGGCACTCAGCAGGTTCAAGCTGGTATCGATGAGGCAAGCGAGCAAGGCAATCGATAGCCATATGTCAAGTACGGCCCGCAGGCGACCGCTCAGCAACACGATAGCAATGGCAACGACATTGAGCGACCAAATCGCCAGCGCGGTTGCATTTTTCTCGTAGGCCCCGGCGTCTCCCGCTGCGTTCAGGGCAGATGGCAGATCACCGTATATAGCCAGCCCACACAACACCACACCAATCGCGACGGGCCCACCGACTAGCCCCCATGCCCATAGGCCGACATTCTTGGGGCGGATCAGCTCCTTCATGGATAAACTGCGCACCGCCACTGCGAGAATCACAAAAAACGGAAAGCCCCCATGCCAGAAGACCCACATCCATGCGGCGCTATTCGGACCGGCGCCAAAGAGGCCCCCAGGGGTGAAAACGCCGGGAAACGTTAGCAGCTGCAAAGCCACCGCCAATGCGGTAAACGCGTATGCGCCACCCAGTGCTCCAAGGATCGGCTGCCGGGTCACCGTAAATTGCGCGCCGAGCAAAAAACTGGCGATACAGGCGGTGGTGAATACCGTCAGCGCGCACATCGGCATGAAGGGGGGAACCGCAGGGAGCACCTGGGTTGCCCGAGGGACTGCGATCGCGAAGACGCACAGGATAAGTAGCGCCGTGATACCGGCGAGCATTGCTTGTCTGCGCGTGGCCTGCCGTACCAGGAAGCTTTCCATCGTGTTCACCTGTATATAGCCGTCTTCCACAGCCAGCATGGTCCCGGCATCGCGAAGTGACATACCGTTGAAGCACAATCAACCGCATACAAGCCCGTCAACGTGCAACGATCGTCAGTCTAGTCAGTCTATATCGCAATGGGCGGGATGCTGCTATGCAGAATCGCCCATCCTTGATTGATCAGCCGGGCTCTTAGAACCGAAAGCCTAGGCCGAGCACCATCACATCGGAATCGCGGCTATTGGTCGTAACGGTGCGGTGCCAGGAGAAGCGGCTGGTCCAGGACCGGCTGATGCGATAGCTCGCCGACATGGTGAATAGGCCGAGCGTGTGCGTGATGCCACCGCCCTCGTCCCGGTCGCGCGCCACATAGGGGCCCAGTCCAATCCCCAGCGTCAGATGGTCATTGAAGAACGGTCGCACCAGCCAGGCCTGCGCTGCGACACCCTGCCGGCGTACAACCCGCGCATCGCCCTCGTTCAGATAGGTGGCAGTGAGGTCTACATAGGGCAGGATGCCGCGGCGGTACTCCACCGCGAAAGCGGTGCCGCTGGGTGAATCGAAGTTGTTGATAATGGTGGTACCGCCGAAGACCGTGAGCTCGTTGCTGGTCGTGTTGAGGGTGTACGAAGGCGGTGGCACCACCGGACCATCCCTGCTCCCTCGATCGATCTGATAGCCCACGCCAATCAGGAAGGTGTTGGTGTCGATGCTGCCAAATGCCTGCGCCCGGTTGTATCGGGCCTGGGCGATCCAAGGGCCGCCGTTGATATACCAGTTGGCTGCCGCGCTGATCAGGATTCCCCAGCCATGCTGGTCATTGACACCGCCTTCGGCCGTTCTCACCGTGGTATCGAAATAGCGGTAAGGACCGACCCCAAGCGAGAAGGCAAACCGCCGGTCCGTCGACAGCAACCGTCCCCATAACTGCGCGCTATGTCCGTCACGATGATGGTTGGTGACGTGCCCCTCGTTCAGGTACGAGAAGGAGGCGTAGACGTTGTCGGTCAGGTTATGGGCGTACTCGTAAGTGTAGCCGTATGTTTTCTCTCCCAGCGACGGCGTTTGCTGCAGCCCGCCAAGCACGTAAATCTCCTGGGCATGGGCCGCATGGGCGATGCCCACTAGCAAGGCCACGCAAAGTGCAAGATGCAACAGGTGATGCCGGCCGCCCCATTGGCCCACGCCGAACCCAAGGTGATGTCGCATGAACGGTACTCCGTGGTTGGGCATGCCAAGTGGGTCTTGTTGCGGCGCGGCGGACGCTACACGTCCGGAAACGCAATGGGAGCACACCAAAAGCGTGCTGTTCGCTCGATATGGCACCTCGGGCATGATCGCTCAGGAATGGACTCGGAGAGTGAGGGCGCACGAATTCACTTCCGCATCGCGGGCGTATGGGTTATGCCCACCAGCAGACCTTCCGGTCCCAGCAGTCGCGTGACGGTCTGACCCCAGGGTTCCGTTCGCGTCGCAACCAGCAGTGTGTAGCCCTGCGACTTCAGTTCCGCGGTGCCTTTTTCGATATCCGCTACGTCAAATTCGATCCACGCTTGTGGCACGGGAAGATTGCCAGGCCATTGATCCGTGCCAAAACATGACTCAGCCGCCTGCGCCAACGGCCACAGGGCGAAATGCTTCACGCCATCCAGCCCTCCCGTATGCAGATAACCGTTGGCATCTTCCTGGAACGACAGTCCCAATGCCTCGGAATAGAATCGTCGGCTTGCGGCCGGGTCGCGAACGATCGGGCCAAAACCGGCGACGAAAAGCACGTCGATGTTTTTTGGCGTTGTCATTGACATGTCTCCTATGTCTTATCCTGGCAACCCGTGAGCAGCCCGTGGAAAAAGTCCCGCGCTGTGTCAAGCAGCAAGGATCTCTGGCAAAGTCTGGGCGATATTATCCGCATTAGGTTTCCGGAGCCGCATCCCATTTTGGCCTCATTTCATTGCCCCATTTCGCCGGATCTTCCTTATGCATTTGCTCCATCATTTTTGCTACGTCCGGGTGCTTCTCCAGGACGTGTCTCGTCATGACCTTGACCATCTCATCCCAAGAACTGGCCGACAGCTTTTGGTCGCATTTCCCGCCGAGTTCCCTGCACGTCATTGTTTTCATAGGGTCCGCTCCAAAAGGGAAGAAAAGCAAATATCCCAAGGTTTGATAACCGACAGAAGCACCCGAAAAATTCCGAATTCACTGTAGGACATAATAGGACATTCGCGGGGTTGCAGCATTTCTGGTAACCCCGGGGCCGTGGCTAGCCAGGTCGCTCTGCGACGACGGCTATCGGCGAATTCGCCGGACCGCGGCTTGCGGCCGGTGCCAGCCCTTCGCCACGCTAAGAAGACTCAGTCGTGTCCGGCCAGCCCATGTTGCCAAGTGACTCACGGCATACAAGAAAGCATGGTCGCACTGATAGCCCCGTCGATTTTTGGCCCGACGCTGGCCCTGCGTTAAGCTGCGCGAGCGACACGGCGCCCACTTGGCCAACGAGCCGGTGCGGCGGATCATGATCGGCGCAGGCTTCGGGTGCCGCAGAGGCAGCGCCCGCCCAAGCTTCACCAGCCGCGCAACCGTCGGACGTGTCTCAGCGAACTGATCCAGATCGACGGCAGCGATCACGCCAGGTTGGAGGCTCCAGCCGATACACTTTTTCACGCGTTTTGGAGCCTTCCATTGTGACCGAATCGCAATACCTATTTCCGTGTGTAACGTAGCCACGTCACTGCGGAACTCACTGTTTTTCTGGATGGTCCCTTTTATATAGAAAGGAGCAATTGCAGGGGCGCGTTGCCCGGGGGATATGTGTCGCGGCCTGCGCGAATAACAGCAGGAGACAGTGATGAAATCAATTCAAAGGATATGCCTTGCTAGCGTTGCCGGCTTGCTTGCGGCTTCGGCTGCTGCTGCTAGTTTGGCGGATGCCGGCACTCTAGCCGCAACGGATGGCGCTCTGCTCATGAACAGCTCGCCTGGAACGCCGGTGCGCACCGAGTCTGACAGCATGGCACCGACTACCGAGTTAGCGGCGAAGCTCAGTGACAACGCGATCACGACGAAAGTCAAAGCCGAGCTCCTTGCCACGAAGGGACTCCGGCCCACCGGGATTCGAGTGAGAACCGAAAACGGTGTTGTGCATCTCGATGGCAAGGTTCGAAACGATTCAGAGAAGCTGACAGCTTTGAATGCCATCCGTGCAGTGGAGGGCGTGCAATCCGTGGTGGACGGCCTGGAGGTCGAGAAATAGATATCGCAGGTATCTCGGCGCACCCTTCACGGGAAAAGCGCCCCGCCGACGCAGGGATGGGACGACGGGGGCGAAATCGCTGGCAGGATCATGCGGACTTGCCCGCGAGGGGGAGGCTCCTACAGGAATTCGCTCACGCCGCCAATTCCAAAGCCGGGCGAGCTAACTGCAACATACCGTGCGATTCTTCGATGACGAGATTCACGCCGTAGCGTGATGCCAAGGACTGACCAATGTGGATTGCTTCGTCTTTGCCTTCGAATTCCAAGATTGCGGTGGCTGCACCACAGGTTTTCAAGATCCAACCGGCGCGCACGGCACAAACCATAATGTCTCTGCGCATCTGAACTCCCCTGGAGACGGTAACTACAGCGTAGGAAAGGTGGGCAATACTCGCCATCGGACACCGTCCTACCTAGTTGTCGGCACTTGGCCTGGTCTCTTGCCGGCGGCCCACCATGGCTGAGCGGGAGACAGCGAGGGGCTCTGTCGCGGTAAGCAGCGAGATCGGCAGGATTCTCGGAATGCCCGGCGACCTATGCTGCCAGGGAGCAGAATTGCTGTGCCGCGGACGCAGTGCTTGCTCCTGCGCAGTGCATCTGCCGCTCGGCGATAGCGGTCCCACGGATACGAGCCTGGAACGGCAATTGCGTCGAGCATTCTTGGCCCGCCGGCAGATGGCGGGCTCCGATATCTGCGCCGCGGACGTCGCATCTGCCATGACCCGTTGCTGGATGACCGCGGATAGTCATGGAGACGATCATGCCAAGAGCATCAAGCATAGCGAAGGCCAGAGCAGACCAGCGGGCGGGCAAGGCGCCGACCACGCAGGCAGGCCATTTCGTTCACGACGCGATCGAAGCAGTGCGCCGGGGTAAGCACGGCGTGCGCTCGGCAAAACAGGCCATAGCGATCGGGTTGTCGGAGGCACGCCGCGCTGGCATCGAGGTGCCGCCGAAGAAGGGCGCTACAAGGGCGCAGACCAAGCCCGCAGGCACCCGGTCGGCGCCGCCCAAGTCCACCGGCAAGGGTGGCAACGGCAAGGTGACGCCGCGACGGGCCAGTTCAGAAAGCAAGGCCACACGCGCGCGCGCTGCCATCGAGGCGCTCAAGCGCGAGGGCACGGCAGGCGTGTCACGTCAGGCGCTGTCCGCACAGGCCAAGCGCGCGGCAAGCACCCGCACTGCTGCTGATCGTTCAGCTTCCGCCAAAAAGGCCGCTAGCACCAAAGGGCCGGTTGTACGCTCCGAAGCGGCCCGCAAGGCCGCGCGAACGCGCGCGACAAACAAGGAGGCAAGTCGCTCGCACTAGTCAACACCCAGCTCGCATAGGAGCGCGACGGCGTCGCCTTCGGCGAATAGATCCGACATCGCTCTGCCTCTTGACAGCGCATGCCGTGGCCCGGACGGCACGCCTATTTGACCCTGCCGGTCGGTTACCGGAACCTGGCCGGGGCGCCGGGTAAATGTCGCTCCTCTGATGCCTCGGATAGCGATCCTCGGCATGCAGAAGCGGTGTTGGTTTCGCAGGTTTCGCTTATGTGTTGGCCGAAATTACAAAATCCGGCTCCAAATTACACATAGTGGCGTGGCCCGAGCGTGACATACGCAGCAGGTCGCCGCGGCTTCCCGCCCCTGTCGGCAGGTACGCTCCTTGCAGTTCATGTTCTTGCGGTTCACGAGAACTGGTGGCTTCGATGCATGCATCTCCCGCGAGCCCTCATGACGAACCGTGTGACCACACCATCAGGAGAGAGCGATGAAGATTCTTGCACTTACCCTGCGTATGACTTGTGTCGCTGCAGCGATGGCGGCTGCTTCTGGCGGCGCGTTCGCGCTCGATACAGGCGGCATCATGCGCGTCGCCACCGACACCACGATGACTGCGCCACCCAGCTCGGCCCCTGCCATGCCGGGCCGGGCCGAGGGTGACCGCGACCAGCGGCTTGTGGCCGCCACTGAAATGAGCGCGGAGAAGGCCGAGGAATCCGTCAGCGACAGCGCCATTACAACCAAGGTGAAGACCAAACTGCTTGCCACCAAGGATTTGAAGTCCACGGGCATTCACGTGAAGACCAAAAACGGCACGGTCAACCTGAGCGGCTCGGTGCCGACGAAGGAGCAGCACCAGATTGCTATCGACGCCACGCGTAACGTTGAGGGGGTGAGTGCGGTGAACGACGAACTGAAGGTCTTATCGCGCTAGTCTGCAACCGGCCGGCCCCGGGGAAACTCCCGGGGCGTGGCAGCAGCATTACCAAGAACCCGCCGCTCGCCATGCTTTCGATTCGGGGAAATGCAAATCGGAACCGGAGAGATTGGCGGCGCACATCGATTTGTCAACGAGTGGATATTCCACTATTTTATAATCTGTCGGTTCGGATCAACTTATCGATTCGTGCAAACTAAGAAACACATGGATAATTATAATTATTATATATAAATTCATGTATTTAATAGGATTAAATTATTTAAAATAATATAGAACAATTTCAATGTCAAGTCGTCAAATTTGTATGGATATAGTTGGAGATAATCCATGCAAGCAAATCGTCATATATGGCGCCGCCTGTTCCCTATGTGCAGGGCGACGCTCAAGCAGAACAGCCTCTGCGCGCTTACGGCCGGCGCACTTGTTGCCTTGTTGGCGAGCCCTGGCGCACACGCAACCGATCTTGCGCGCCAGACCGTAGGCCCGGTCAGCTACGTTTGCGGAGGTGTTGGTGAGGACGAGCAGCAGGCAATCAAGTCGGAGTCGAAGGATTTTGATATGGGACTGTTATTCACTGAGGG
Source organism: Cupriavidus sp. 05L411 (assembly GCF_056398045.1). NCBI lineage: Bacteria > Pseudomonadati > Pseudomonadota > Betaproteobacteria > Burkholderiales > Burkholderiaceae > Cupriavidus > Cupriavidus sp. 05L411. Next base: position 52,192 of record NZ_JBFTOQ010000021.1, read on the forward strand.
CGCACGCGGTGAGTATCTATCCGATGTGGCAATCACCCTTTCGCGCAACGGAGTCGAGGTTGCATCCTTCCGTTCGAGTGGGCCGCGCTGCCTCATCAAAGCACCAAGGGCGACTTATCAGGTCGCGGCAACCTACAATGGCGTAGAAAAGCACACCCAATTGCGGATGGGTGATCGGAACGTGCATTTGAATTGGTAGCCGGCCGACGTCGCAAGGGCCATGCGGCATTTTCCCAATGCCGCAGATCGGATGCGCGTCACCGGGTGCGCAACAGTAGCGCCACTGGCAGCATCTCCAGCACCTCGGCCAAGGCCAAGCGGCCGGCGCGCGCGTCCAGCGGGCGGCTGGTCAGGACATCCATCCAATGACTGTCGTCCCCATGTCCGACTCGCAGGACGGTGTCGCGCCATTGTGCTGGCGCGAGAATGGGCCGGTCGCTCTCGGCCAGCCGGGCGGCCAGCCGGGTGCCGACCACCAATGCCTGCTCCCGCCCACGACGGCGCATGAATGCAAGCGCGTGCGCGGCGAGCGGGCCGGCCAGCGTAATGGGGTCATAGTCGCCGGCGGCAAACAACCCCGCATGTGCCTGCCATGCGGCCAAGCCGCTGCGGATCAACTGCAGCTTGACGCGGCCGTTCTGCCAGTTGGCAAGCCATTCGGGCCACCCAGATGTGTCAACCAGCCAGGCGCGCAGCGACTCGAAATCCACGGGACGGCGGTTGTCGGGATCGACCAGGCTGAGATCCCGGTCCTCGGCGCCCTGGTAGCGGTCGGGCACGCCGGGCGAGCTGCTCCAGAAACAACATCAATCGGTCCGCGCCGTCGGGGCCGCAGGGCAAACGTGCCACCAGGAGTGCCATGTTATCGCTGGCCAGCCTGCTGTCAGCCATGACAGCAGGCTGGCCAGCGTCAGGTCGCGGGTGGCAGGGTTGCTGCGCGCGCAGGCATGCAGACGGCGGCAAGCGCCTTCGTACTCGGTGACCAGGTGATGGTCAAGTATATGGCAGCGGGCCGACTCCACCTGCGCTTCGAAGCGGCGCGTCTCGCCGCTCATCTCTTGCCAAATCGCGGTGAGCGCGGCCGCGCCTGTGCCGTCGTGCAACACGCAGGCCACTTCGTTCATGAAGTCGTAGCCGGTGGCGCCGTCCACCAGCCAGTCCGCGCGCAGCGTCTCCTTCTCTGCGAGGATCTTCTCGACCACCAGCCACGGGCGCGCGATGGCGCGCCGCCGTGGTCGATCGGGCGCGAGCGCGGTGAGGTGGGCGCCCGGTTGCTGGCAGTAGGCCGCCGGATCGGCCAGGCCGTCGACGTGGTCCACTCGTACACCGTCGATCCACGCCTCGCGGAATAACTGAAACACCAGCCCGTGGATCGCTTCGAACACGGGTGCTTGTTCTACTCGCATGCCCACTAGCTCGCTGACCTCGAAAGCCAGGGCCTGGTAAAGATCGTTGCCGCTGGCCAGCCCCGGGAGCTTGCCTTGCGTATAAAACACATGATCGAGAAAGGCGCGCCGGATGGTGGCGCTGGACATCGCGGTGCGGGTGTCGTGTCCGGGATGCGCGGCAGGTGGCGTGGGGGGCGGGGCATTCGGCACGGAATCTTCCGTCATCGGGATCCTCCTCGTGACAGCGGTCGCAGGCATGCGCGGCCAAGCCGCGCGTGATGGCATGCAAGCGGCGGGCGCGCCGGGCCGGGCACCACCACGTCTCTGATCCTAGTCAATATTCTGGCGGGCGAGTGGGCGTGGCCCGCATAGGCCACGCGTCAACGCATTTTGGCGACCGTATCCAGATAGTCTCGCCCCTCGTTCGTGAGGCGGACGTGTCCCGGGTCTTGTGCGGCTCGATGCCGTTTTACAAGCCGCTGCCGCTCAAGAGTCCTGAGGTCAGCGGGGTCTAAATCAAGATTCTCGTTTGCACTCTTGAGTATCATCAAGGCGGCGATTTCATGTGGGCTGAGCATCTTCGTCTCCGGCGAAGGGGATGGGCCGCTGGCTTTACAGCCAGCGGCTGCGTCATGGAAATGCCAACACACTTTCTATCGAGACGCACAAGCTCGCAACGCTGGATACATTTCCTTACGCCCCTTCTGGGGGCTGGGATCGTTGGGAGCGAAGATTGTGGCGTTTGGGTGATTTGCCGCGGAATGTGAGCAAAAAGGGGCAACCGATGCACGGATGCACGGATGCACTGATGTGCCGAAAATCATGCTCAATACGGCTGTCGTCGTCGTCAAGCGCCGTGTTGAACAGCAGTTGGCGGACGCGCCTGTTCCATCATGAACTCGACGAACGCACGCACGCGCGATGGCAGCGAACGGCCGTGCGGGTACATCAGGCTGACGGGGCGCATGCGCCCGGCAAAAGCTTGCAGTACCTCGACCAGATCGCCTTGCGCCAGGTCCCGCTCGACGACGAATTGGTAGGTCTGGAACAGCCCCGCGCCCGCTTTGGCCAGCGTCACGCCGGCCAGCACGTCTTCCGCGCACATGTAGTTGCCCGTCGAGAAGATTTCCTTCTCGTGCCCCCCTTCCTTGAACAGCCACGAGATCTGCCGCCCACTGCTCGGTAGATCGAACTGGATGCACTCGTGCTGGTCCAGGTCCGACAGCGTTCTGGGTACCCCGGCGCGCTTCAGATAGGCGGGGCTCGCGACCACCACCAGTGCCGCGTCTTCAAGGTGCCGGGAGACCATCATCGAGTCCGGCTGCGTACGGAAGCGGATCGCGACGTCGAAGTTTTCCTCATGGAAGTCGACGTTGCGGTTGCTGATATGGGCTTCCAGCTTGATCAGCGGGTACTTGGCGCGAAACGCGGGCAGGAGCGGCAACAGGCGATGGTGCCCGTAGGTGGTCGGCGCGCTGATGCGGATCGTGCCCGAGGGCTGCACCTGCTCGCCGGTGACCTTGCGCTCGGCTTCGACCAGCAGATTGAGCGCGGCGCGGCATTGCTCGAAGTATTCCTTGCCACCTTCAGTCAGCCGGATGCTGCGCGTGGAGCGCACGAACAGGCGTACGCCCAGGCGCTTTTCCAGGCGCGAGATCGAACGGCTGACGGCGGCAGGCGTGACGCCTGCGGTATTGGCAGCCGCCGTGAAGCTGCCGGCCTCGGCGGCCAGGCAAAAGAGCTCGATGCTGCCGAGAAGGATGTCGTCGAATTGCCGGTGCATATTCTTTACGCCATGTAATAGGACAAGTGTAGCAAACCCCGTTTATTGCGCTCAATAGCAGCAATATAGTCCCTCCACATCGGTGACGGCTTTGGAGTCCGGCACCGGACCCTGAATCTGAACCTGAATTTGGATCCATTGGAGGACCATCATGAGCAACACCGACAACACCGTCATCATCACCGGCGCCACCAGCGGCATCGGCCTGGGCTTGGCCGAAGCCTTCCTCAAGGCGGGCTACAACGTCGTCGGCACCGGCCGTTCCACCGAGCGCCTGCAAGCCACCGCTGAACGGCTGAATGCCGGCGAGCGCTTCCTGGGTGTCGCGGGCGACGTCGGCAAGCCCGAGTCGGCGCGCCAGGTCTTCGCGCAGGCCATTGCCAAGTACGGCAAGGTCGACGTGCTGGTAAACAACGCGGGCATCTTCGCGGCCAAGCCCTTTGTGCAGTTCACGCCGGACGAAGTGGAGGAGCAGATCTCCACCAACCTGAAGGGCGTGCTGTATCCGTCGCAGGAAGCGGCCAGGCACATGAGCGAACGCAAGCGCGGCAAGATCATCAACATCACAGCGTCTCTGGCGCTTCAGCCGCACGGCGGTGTGCCAGCGCTGCTGGCCGTGGCCCTCAAGGGCGGCATCAACCAGGCCACGCGCGCGCTTGCGCTGGAACTGGCACCCCACGGCGTGACGGTCAACGCGGTTGCCCCGGGCGTCGTGGACACCCCGATGCATGCCGCCGAAACCCATGCTGCACTCGGCAGCCTGCACCCGCTGGGCCGCATCGCCAGCATCGCCGAGATCAGCGATGCCGTGCTCTACCTGGCCAAGGCCGACTTTGTCTCCGGCACCGTGCTGCCGGTGGACGGCGGCTTCAGCGCAGGCCGCTGAAGCCGGCAACCGCGGCTGGGCGTGTGTCCTGCCGCGGCCCGGAATCCATCGCGCTCATCTCGAAACGTCAATCCATGCAGGAGGCCGCCATGCCTTTCGTCAGCATTCGCATTACCCGCGAGGGAACCACCGCCGAGCAGAAAGCCCAGGTCATCAAGGAAGTGACTGAGACCCTGGAGCGCGTGCTGCACAAGCCGCCCGAATGGACGCACATCGCAATCGAGGAAGTGGATACCGACAACTGGGGTTTCGGGGGCCTGACGACCACCGAAATCCGCAAGCAGTCGAATCCCCCTTCAGCCTCCGGTGCACAGGACAGCCGATAAGCCGCCTTGGGCGCAGAGATTGGCAATCCGCAAAAACGAACCAGGCTGCCCGCCAGGCGGCGGCAGCTTGGCGTCGCATCGCAGTCGGGCGTGATTCAGTGGTCGGGCGTTGCGTTCGGCGCGACGTTTTTCAGCACGGCGCTGACCTTATCCCTTCGTGAAGATCTCCAGAAGATGCTTGCTCGGATCCTCGAAATAGATCCGGCGGCAGCCATCGTCCGTGCAGACCTCGCCGGGGTGGCGGCGGTATGGGTCCGACCAGTACATCAGGTTGCGCGCACGGATTCGGGCGAGGCTTTGCTCGAATTCGACGTCGCTGATCAGAAAGGCGTAGTGCTGCAGGGCAACATCGTCTTTCGCGTCCATGAAGTCCAGGGTGACTTCGTTATCCAGCCGTACGGCAAGAAACGGCCCGAACGGCACGGCTGCGGGACGTCCGAGGATCTCGCAGAGGAAGTCAGCGGACACCTTCTTGTCATGAGAAAAGACGATGGTGTGGTTGAGCTGGATGGCCATGTCGCAATCTCCGGGAAGGGGTATGTGCGTCACGCAGAGGCTGACGCATGCCACCCTTGCAGGGTACATGGATTTGGGCATGCCGGGCGGGCGTCACGGCCAGCCTCCATGCGGTCGAAGTCTGCGCGCAGACACCCCCGCTAACCGCCAAAGGCCCGGTGCCGGCATGGCCCATTGACCGTAGCCAGGAGCGCTCCCATTGTCGGATTACATGCGGTAAACCACACCGACCCAGGCGCTGCGCGGCGCGCCGGGCGCGACGAACCGCGCGCTGGCATTGTCTTCCGGCGTCACGTGCGGGCGCAGCAGGTTGCCGTTGGGAAACAGGTCGTTAGAGATCTGGCCATAGGTTTCGTAACGGCGGTCGAACAGGTTGGCCACGCGCGCATAGATCTCGAAATGCTTGTTGACGCGGTAGGACGCCCGCAGGTTCACCGTGGCGTATCCGGGCGTGCTCCAGTCCGCGTACTTGGGCGCCTTGCCGGGCTGCGGGTCGGCGCGCAGGCCGTCTTCGTTGCCGCTGGTCACGCTGCTTGACACGCCAACCAGGTCGGCGCCCAGGGTCAGTTCGGGCAGCGCCTGCCAGTCCACGCCCAGCTTGATGGTGTGGCGCGGCAGGCCGGCCATGCGCATGCCCGGCTTGACGTCGATGGTCCGTTCGCCCACCGCGAGCTGCCCGGTGGCCTGATAGGTGGCTTCGAGATAGCTGTAGCCGAGGCGCAGCGTGACATTGCCTAGGCGCTGCCGGGCGGACAGGTCGAAGCCTTGGTTGCGGGTCCGGTCGAAGTTGGCGAAGTAGCCCTGCTGCGTGTTGGGGGCGCGCAAGAAGAGGATGTCATCGTGGTTATCAATGCGGTAGAACGAGCCGGATACTTCCGTGTCCTTCGAGGGCCGCCAGCGCGCGCCCACTTCATAGGAGTGCGAGACGACCTGCTTGAGGTAAGGGTCGGCCTGCAGGCCGGCGGGCAGGCGGCAGGGCTGGGCGGGATCGGCGCAACCCAGCTCCAGTACCGTCGGCACGCGGTTGTTCTGGGCATAGCCGCCAAATACCGAGACGCCACCGCCCAGCTTCTGCGTGATGCCAAGCGCGGGGTTGAGCCGGCGATAGGTGAAGCTCTCGCTCGGCTGCTCGCTGCCGTCGCTGTTGCGCAGCGTATTGTTCACGGCCACGTGGTTCCAGCGGGCCGAACCCGTCACGAAGGTGCTGGGCGTCACGGCCCAGGTGTCCGACAGGTACACGCCAATCGCGCGCGAGGTGCCGCTGACGCCGGAGAACAGCTCGTTCGGTGCATTCGGGTCCGCGATCACGCCGCGGTCATCGGTAAAGGTCCCTAGCTGCGCATACTGCGAGTAAGTCAGGCGGCTGCGGTCGAATGTCAGCCCGGCGTTGAGCAGGTGCTTTTCCGTCTCCTTGGCGAAACTGAACGCCATCCCGACGGACTGCTGCCACATGTGCGTGGTGTTCAGCACCGCCGGATCCAGCGCCGCGCCTTCGGCCCGGGTGAAGCCGCAGCGGGACTTGCGCGGGCTGCCGTCGGCCTTGAAGCCATCTTCGCAGTCTTCCGTGTAGGCGTCGTAGTCCGGGTTCACGTCCCCGTTGGTGGTGTCACGGCGGCTGGTGCGAACGTAGGCGAGCATCGCGGCGCTGGTCTTGTCGTCGAACCAGTGGCGGCCATTGAAGGCGGCCTGGGTGACCATGTTCTCGGTTTTGTCGGGATAGGTATAGACGGCGCCGCGATTGCTCTCGTAGAGCCCGGGCAGCATGGCATTGCCGCTCGCGCGGTAGCTCGGCACCAGGCCGTTGCCGATCAGGGTGCTGCGCCCGTGCAGCAGGGAGACGTCCCAGCTGGTGGTGTCGCTGGCATGCCCGGCCTTGAGGAACAGGTTGCCGAGCCGGCCTTCGGAGTGATCGCGCCAGCCGTGTTCCTGGAACAGGGTGCCGGCGGCGAAGGCGTGCCAGCCGCTGTCGCTGCGGATGCCGCCCGACAGGTCGGCGCGCTTGCGGTTGCCGCTGCCATAGGAGAGATCGGCGGTGAAGCCGGGGGAAGTCAGGCCAGAGCGGGTGGTCATGGCCAGCGCGCCGCCGAGCGTGTTGAGGCCGTAGGCAGGGTTGGCGCTGGAGACCAGTGAGACGCTCTCCAGCGCGGCCTCGGGAATCATGTCCCAGCTCACCACATCGCCGAAGGGCTCGTTGACGCGGATCCCGTCCAGGTAGATCGACAGCCCTTGCGGCACACCCGGGATCGACGAGGCGCGAAAGCCGCGGTAGGTGACGTCGGACTGGAAGGGGCTGCCCTGGATGTCGTTGACGTTGACGCCGGTGAAGTTACGCGCCAGGTATTCGGCGAGGGTGCCGGTGCGCGTGCCGTTCAGGTCGTCGCCACTGACTGTCTGCACCGTGTACGGCACCAGATCGCGGTCCACGCCAATGCCCGGCAGCGGTGCGGTGGCTACCACCATGACTTCGGGCAGCGTGGCACTGTCCCCGGATTGCACACCACTGTCCTGTTGTGCAACAGCGGGCAGGGCGGCGAGCAATGCCACGGCCAGTGCGATGGCGGTGGCCGCGCTGCGCCGTGGCGCGCCGCGGCGCAGGGCTGCGCGTCCCGGTGGGGCCCTGCGCCGGGTTGGTGGTAGGTTGGCTGGCATCTTGCATCTCCTCGGAATGATTGGCCGGGGCACCTGCGTTGGGTGCCGGCTTGGGGGAAACAACTTGAGGGACGGGGAGCAGGTTCCGTACCTCGGGCTTCGGGAAAACCTCCCGATCCGCAGGCCATCCCTACCGTCCACTGCAACCTCCCGGGGGCGTCATTGCCATGACGATGTCTCGCTATCTGTTAAGCCGTGCCATCTGGATCTGCGCGGCCTGCCTGTGCTGCGCGCTGGTGGTCGCGCTATGGCTCGCGGCGCGCGCCATCGGCGACGAGCGGCGTGGTGCGCACGCCATGGCGCAGCTGATTCCGCGCCTGTCGGCCTTGCAGACGGCGGCGCCGGCCGAACGCGAGGCGCATCTTGCCGCCCTGCGCACCATCAACGCATCGGCGCAAATGCGCCATGTGTGGCTGCATCTGGAGGATGCAACGGGCCAGGTGCTGGTGAGCGAGCCGCAGCCACGGGATAGCTCCCCTTTGGGCGGCCTGCTTGCCCTTCCGGGTTTGGGTGCCGATGCGGCGCGGCTGGAAAGCMGCTGGSAGATCCACACCCGCGACGGTGCCACCTACCGCGCCGCCTTGCGCTGGAATCCGGAGAGCGAAATCCGGGAAGCCAGCGGCGACATGGCCGCCAACCTTGCTGTGCTGGCGGTCTATGGCGCGCTGCTACTGCTTGGCATCCACTGGGCCCTGGGACAGGCCCTCGCCCCCCTGCAACAGATCCTGGCGGCTATCCGGGGCTACGAAGACAAGGACTACAGTGCCCGCCTGCCGCCCATGCGCACGCGCGAGATGGACCAGCTCCGCCGTGCGCTCAACCACCTGGCCGGTACGCTGGACGAAACCCAGGCAGAGCGCCGCGCCCTGAGCCGCAAGCTGCTGACTGCCCAGGAAAGCGAGCGCGCGCGCCTGGCGCGGGAACTGCACGACGAGTTCGGCCAGGTGCTCACCGCGATGCGCGCCGATGCCGCCTACCTGGTGCGCAAGAGCGTCCATGAGCCCGTGCTGCAACTCGTGGCCAACGACCTGGCCGGGCATTGCGCCAGGATCCAGCACGAGGTACGCCATCTGCTGCACCGGCTGCGGCCGCACGGCGTGCAGCCCGACGGCCGGCTGGCTTCGGTGGAGCGCCTGCTGCAGGATCTGGTGCAGGCCTGGCGCGACCAGCCGGGCCAGCAGGTGCAGGTGGACTATGCGGTGGCGCTTGGCGGCGTGGCGCCGGGCCCGGACCTGATCCTGACGCTGTACCGCATGACGCAGGAAGCGCTGACCAACGTGATGCGCCATGCCGGCGCACGCCGCGTGGCGATCCGCATTGCTGCCACGGCCGCCGGGGAAGCGGTGCGCTGGAGCGTGGAGGACGACGGCCAGGGCATTGCCGACGTCGCCGCGGCCCTGCAGCGCAGTCATGGCCTGCGGGGCATGCAGGAGCGTGCATGGGCCCATCTCGGCACGCTGCACATCGAACCTGCCTGCGCTGCGGCCCGCGCCGCGCCCGGCTGCCGCCTGAGCGCGAGCTTTCCGCTGGTGCCGCAGGCCTTCGCCAAGCCGGTTCAACCGGTTCAACCGCATGGGAGCCAGAGCGAATGAAAACGATCGACGTCGTCCTTGCCGATGATCACGCGGTAGTGCGCACCGGATACCGGCGCTTGCTCGAACTCGAGGAAGGGGTGCGCGTCGTGGCCGAGTTCGGCGATAGCGATGCCGCCTACGCCTGGCTGACGCAGCATCCCGCCGACGTGCTGATCCTGGACTTGTCGATGCCCGGGCGCGGCGGCATGGAAGTGCTGCAGCGGCTGGGCGCGCGGGTGCCCGCATTGCGGATCCTGGTGTTCAGCATGCACGACAGCGCCGCCATCGTTAGCCAGGCCATGCGGGCCGGCGCCGCCGGCTACCTGACCAAGAGCAGCGCGCCGGAGGCCTTGGTGGATGCGGTGCGCAAGGTGGCCGACGGGCGGCAGGCGCTGTCCGACGATGTCGCGGGCCTGGTCGATGCCGGCAGCCAGCTGCCGCCCCACCTGGCCTTGTCGCCGCGCGAGTTCGACCTGTTCCGCCTGTTTGCGCGCGGCACGGCGATCGAGGAAGTGGCCGCGCAGCTCTACCTCAGCACCAAGACGGTGGCGAACTACCAGACGCTGATCCGCAAGAAGATGGGCCTGGCCAACCGGGTCGAAATGCATCGCTATGCGGTGGAGCACGGCTTCGGCTGAGCCTCTGTGTCAAAACGGGACAGCGCTGCCCCGCGCGCGCAAGCCGTGTTCCGTGGCGGTACAACGCTCGCCAGCGCACTGCACAACGCGCGTCCCTGCTTGATTGGCAGGCGCCCTCCAGGACGATGCGGGAGAAGGCCTGGCGGCGCACAGCAGCGCATGCTGCACCGCAGATGGTATCGGCCTTGCTCCTCTAACCGGCATGAACACTTCCACCGCCTGCCACGCCATGCTTCGTCGCCTTGCTTTCGCGCTGCTGCTCTGCCTTGGGCTGTCCCATGGGCTGGCCAATGCGCTGGCTGCGCCGGCGGAGGACGCGCAGCGCTTTCCGGTTCGCCCGATCACGTTGATCGTGCCATGGCCGGCGGGCGGTGCCACCGATATCTCGATGCGTGTGCTGGCGGAGCTGGCCGGGCGCGAGCTCGGCCAGCCCATCGTGGTGGAGAACAAGCCAGGCGCTGGCGGCACGCTGGTGGGCGGCGCGCTTGCCGCCGCGCGGCCGGATGGCTACACCATCGGCCAGTTGCCGCTGACGGTCTATCGTTTCCCGCATCAGCAGAAAACCGCGTGGCAGCCGCTGCGCGACATCCAGCCGGTGCTGATGATCTCCGGCTACACCTTCGGCATCGTGGTGCCCGCGGACAGCCCCTTGCACACGCTGGATGACCTGATTGCCTGGGGCCGCGCCCATCCCGGGGCGCTGACGGTGGGTTCCACCGGCATCGGCACCACCGCGCACCTCGCCATGGAGGATGTGCTGGGGCGCAGCGGCGTGCGCTACGTGCACGTGCCTTACCGCGGCACCGCGGACCAGATGCTGGCGGTGGCCAATGGCTCGCTGATGGCGGGCGTGAATTCGACCGGCTTCGCGCCCTTCGTGGACAGCGCTCGGATGCGCCTGCTGGCTGTGTTCAGCGCACAGCGCTCGGCGCGCTGGCCCGAGGTGCCGACCGTCAGCGAGCTGGGTTTCGACCACGCGATCCACAACTCGCCCTATGGCATCGGCGTGCCGCGCGGCACCGACCCGCTGATCGTCAGCCGCCTGCACGACGCGTTCCGCATCGCCATGCAACAGCCCCGCCACGTGGCCGAGCTGGCCAAATACGACCAGGAACTGACCTACCTGAACACCGCCCGGTACGAAGCCTACCTGCAGCGCGCCTGGGACGTGGAGCGGCGCTTCGCCGAGCGGGTGGGCACGGCGCTGCCGAAGGAGCACCTGTGATGGCCCCGGAATCCCAACTGGCGCTGCGCTGTGAGGCCGTGCGCAAGCGCTTTGGCAACCAGCATGCGCTGGACGGCGTTTCGCTCGACGTGCGGCGCGGCGAATTCGTTGCGCTGCTGGGCCCCAACGGCGCAGGCAAGACCACGCTGTTCCAGATCCTCAGCGGCTTGTTCGTGGCCGACGCGGGGCGGGTCACGGTCATGGGCATGGATATGCGGCGCCACCCGGTGCGCGCGCTGGCCCGGCTCGGCATCGTGTTCCAGCAGCCCGCCATCGACCTGGACTTGTCGGTCTTGTCCAACCTGCATTTCCATGCCGGCCTGCACGGGCTGCCGCGCCGCGTTGCCGCCGGGCGGATTGCCCGGCTGCTGGAGGATTTCGGCCTGGCCGAGCGGGCCGGAGCGGCCGTGCGCGAGCTCTCGGGCGGCAACCGGCGCAAGGTGGAGCTGGCGCGCGCGCTGTTGCACGAGCCTGCCGTGCTGCTGATGGACGAGCCCACTGTGGGGCTCGATCCGGCCTCGCGCGCGCAGCTCGTTGCCGATGCGCGCCGGCTTGCCGCGCAGGCGCAGGCCGGCGTGCTGTGGGCCACGCACCTGGTGCAGGAGGTGGAGCAGGCGGATCGCGTGATCGTGCTGCATCGCGGCGCGGTGCGCTTCGATGGCACCCCGGCCGCGCTGCGCGGCGCAGCCGAGCGTGACAGCCTGGAGCAGGCCTTCCTGGCCCTGACTACCTTCCCCGCGTCGCCGATCCGTGCCACCGCGCGAGCCACCGAGCGCGTCCCCGCATGAACAAGCCGCCCACCCTTGGCTTTATCGCCTGCGCCACCGTGGCCGCCATGCTGCTGCTGGTTGCCGCCGGCGTGGCCGGTGCCGCCGAAAGCCGCAATGCCACCGGGCAGGTCTTCGTCTCCAGCGAAAAGGACGATGCCGTGGCCGCCTATAGCGCCGCCAGCAGGCAACTGATCGCCGTCTGGCGGCAATGCAAGCGCCCGCGCCACCTGCAGCTGTCGCCGGACCGGCGGCGCCTTTACGTGGCCTGCAGCGACGATAACCGGGTGGACGTGGTCGACGTGGCGAGCCGCAAGACCGTGGCCTCGCTGCCGGTCGGCGACGACCCGGAACTGTTCGACCTCAGTCCCGACGGCCGCACGCTCTACGTCTCCAACGAGGAGGACGGACTGCTGTCGGCCTACGACATCGCGTCCGGCAAGAAGGTGTTTGCCATCAAGGTGGGCGAAGAGCCCGAGGGCGTGAAGGCCAGCCCGGACGGCAAGCGGGTGTACGTCACCTCGGAAGTGGCCAATCTGGTCCATGTGATCGACGTGGCTTCGCGCAAGCTGGTCAAGAATATCCAGGTCGGCAACCGCCCGCGCCGCCTGCTGCTCGCCATGGACGGCAAGGAGCTGTGGGTGACCAATGAACTGGCCGCCAGCGTGAGCGTGATCCGCACCGATACGCTGGAAGTGGTGCAGACCATCGCCTTCACGCCAAAGGGCTTCCGTGCGGAGGACGTGACCCCGGTCGGGCTGGTCGCCAGCAGCGATGGCAAGCGCGCCTATGTCGGGCTGGGCCGCGCCAATCACGTGGCCGTGGTCGATGTGGCTTCGCGCCGGGTGCTGGACTACGTGCTGGTGGGCCGCCGCGCCTGGGGCCTGGCGCTGACACGCGATAACGCCTTGCTCTACGTGGCCAACGGGCTGTCGGATGACGTCAGCGTGGTCGACACCGCAAGCCGCAAGGCCGTGACCACGCTCAAGGCGGGCAGGGTGCCGCATTCGGTGGCGATCGATGACTAGTCCGGCGACCGGGCTGCGCTGGCTGGCCGGGTTCGCGTGGCTGGCGGCCACCGCGCACGCGGCTGACGTGCGGGTGGCCGTGGTTTCCATGGCCGGGGATGCGCGCTATGCGCCCAGGCGGATGGAGCAACGTTATCCCGGCCAGCCGCAAGGCCGTCCCGTGGACGGCGCACGCGTGGCAGCGGCGGAATCGCGCTTTGCGCTGGAAGCCGCCGGGCAGGTCCTGCGGCTCGATGCGCAGGAAGCCAGCAGCGAAGCCGAGGTGGGCCCCATGGTGGCCGCGCTGGTGCGCCAGGGCACGCGCTTTATCCTGCTCGACCTGCCGGCTCCGGCGGTCAGGCTGGCGGCGCGCGCGGTCAAGCCCGGCGAAGCGCTGCTGTTCAACGTTTCCGCCGCCGACGATGAATTGCGCGGCGCCGGCTGCGCTGCGCACCTGCTCCACACGCTGCCCAGCCAGCGCATGCAGGCGGATGCGCTGATGCAATACCTGGCGCTGCGCAAATGGCGCCGTGCACTGTTGCTGAGCGGGCCGTCGCCGGAAGATGCGGCGCAGCGCGCCGTGCTCACGCAGGCCGCCCGCCGCTTCGGCATTGCGTGGTCGGCGCAGCGCGCGTTCAAGCTGTCGAACGATCCGCGCGAGCGCGAGCTGGGCAATCTCGGCCTGCTGACCACCGGCGTGGACTACGACGTGGTGGTGGTGGCCGATGCCGACGGCGAGTTCGCGCGCGGCGTGCCCTATGCCACCCAGTTGCCGCGCCCGGTGGTGGGTGCCAGCGGGCTGAGCGCCCAGGCCTGGCACTGGGCCTGGGAGCGCAATGGCGGGCCGCAGCTGAACCGGCGTTTTATCAAGGCAGCGGGCCGCCCCATGACCGGCTACGACTGGGCCGCGTGGGTAGCGGTGAAGGCGATTGCAGAAAGCGTGGCGCGGCAGCCCAAGGGCGGATTTGCCGGGCAGGCCGAGGCCCTGGTCACCGAAGCGGTCGTGGTGGATGGCTTCAAGGGGCCGCCGCTGTCCTTCCGGCGCTGGGACCGCCAGCTGCGCCAGCCGGTCCTGCTGGCGCATCCCGACGGCGTGGTCGGCGTGGCCCCGGTGGAGGGCGTGCTGCATCCGAAGAACAATCTCGACACGCTGGGCGCCGACGCCGCCGACACCGCGTGCCGGCCAGGCAACTAAGGAGGCGACGCCCGAGCCATGACTACCACCCTGATCCACGCCTGGCGCGCCTTGCGCGCGGTGGCCGGGCGCGAACTGCACAAGTTCTTCCGGCAGCCCGGGCGGTTGTTCTCGTCGCTGGTGCGGCCGCTGCTGTGGCTGCTGGTTTTCGCGGCCGGCTTCCAGAACGCGCTCGGCGTTGCCATCGTGCCGCCCTATGACACCTACGTCGAATACAAGGTTTTTGTCACGCCCGGCCTGCTCGGCATGATCGCGCTGTTCAACGGCATGCAGTCCTCGCTGGCGATGGTGTACGACCGCGAGATGGGCGTGATGCGCTTGCTGCTGACCGCGCCCCTGCCCAGGGCCTGGCTGCTCGCCTGCAAGCTGGCCTCCGGCACCTTGCTTTCCTTGCTGCAGATGATCGCCTTCCTGCTTGTCGCCATGGCCTTCGACGTGACGTTCTCGCCGGCATGCCTGCCCGGCGCGCTGGCCGTGATGGTACTGGCCGCGCTGATGCTGGGGGCGTTGGGCTTGCTGCTGTCGGTGCATGTGCGGCAGCTGGAGAACTTCGCCGGCACCATGAATTTCGTGATCTTCCCGATGTTCTTCATCAGCTCGGCGCTGTATCCGCTCTGGAAGCTGGAGGAGTCCGGCGCCACCGTGGTCTACCAGCTCGCGCGCTTCAACCCCTTCACCCATGCCGTGGAAGCGATCCGCTTCGCCCTGTACGGGCAGGCCGCGCCAGTCAGCCTCGCGGTGGTGGCCGGTTGCACGGCGGTGTTTTTCGCCTTGGCGCTGCTCGGCTACGACCCGCAGCGCGGAATGGCGCGCCGCGTGCGCCAGGCCGGAGGGGCGGCATGAGGCACGCCGTGCCGCTGGCAGCTTGCCTGGCGTTGGCCGCAGCGGGCGCGTGGGCATTGGAGAGCCGGGATCCGTTGCAGTCGCCGCAATGGCCGCTGGTGCGCAAGGAGGCGCTGCAGCAGGCGCCGTTCGTGTTCGACAGCCGCGTCAAGGTCACCGGGCCGGCCTTTGCCGAAGATCCGATGCGGGTGCCGATCGCCTTCGATGCATCGGCGCTCGGCGAGGTGGATCGCATCGTGGTGGTGGTGGACCGCAACCCGATCCGCAAGGTGCTGGAGTTCGAGCCGCTCAAGGTGCGCCCCTCGCTGTCGTTCCGCTTCAAGCTGGAGCAGGCCTCGCCGGTGCGCGTGGCGGCCCGCACGCCGGACGGCGTGTGGCATGTGGGCGGGGTGATGGTGGATGCCAGCGGCGGCGGCTGCACGGTGCCGGGCGCGACCCGCCGCGATGGCTCATGGAGCACCACGCTGAACCGGGTCGAATCGCGCGTGTTTCCCGGCCTCGGCGGCGCCGGTGGCCGGGTGCGCCTGCGCGTGATGCACCCGATGGACACCGGGCTGGTGGCCGGTATCCCCGCCTTCCATGTGGAGTCGCTAAACCTGCTCGACGCCACGCGGGAAGCGATGCTGCGGCTGACGCTATACGAACCGGTCGCTGAAAACCCGATCTTCTCCTTCGACCTGCGCGGGGCCAGCGAGCGCGGCATGACGGCGACCGGGCGCGATAACAACGGCAACCGGTTCGCGGCGCAGGTGACGCCATGAAGCGCGTGCTCGGCATCCTGCTATGGCTGGCAGCGCAGGCGGCGCTGGCGCAGGCAGGGGACTATCACCTGGCGCCACGCCAGGTCGCCGCCGACGTGTGGCTGCTGGAAGGGGCGAATGCGGATTTCGCGCCGGACAACGGCTGCAACATCATCAACACGGCCTTTATCGACACGGGTGATGGCGTGGTGGTGATCAATACCGGGCCGTCGCGCCAATATGGCGAGCAGCAGCGCCGTGCCATTGCTTCGGTCACGGCGGCGCCGGTACGGCTGGTGCTCAACCTCAACCAGCATCCGGACTACTTCTTCGGCAACCAGGCCTATGCCGACGTGGGCGGCAGCGCGCTGGCCGGCACCATCGACGGCGCCCGGCGCGAAGGGCCTGCTTATGCCGACAACCTCTATCGCCTGTGCGGCAACTGGATGCGCGACACCGAACCGGCACCGCCGCTTCACGTGCTGACCCCGGGCCGGCGCACGATCGGCAGGCACACCTTCGATCTGATCCGGATGGACGGCCACACCGCCGACGACCTCGTGATCGTGGACCGCAGCGCCGGCATTGTGTTCGCGGGCGGCGTGGCGTTTCGCGAGCGCGTGCCGACCACACCCCACGCGGATCTCAAGCGCTGGCTGGCCAGCCTGGACCAATTGCAGGCGCTGCTGCGCGACAGCGGCGCGCGGTTGCTGATCCCCAGCCACGGACCGGCGCTCGGCAGCGCGGATGCCGTCGCGCAGACACGCGGCTACCTGCAGTGGCTGGACGCCCGCATGACCCAGGCGGCAGCCCAGGGGCGCGACCTGGCCGAGGTGATCGCCATGCCGGTGCCGCACGCATATGCACGCTGGGGCGCCATGCCGGCGGAGTACGTACGCAATGTGACGCACCTCTACCCGGCGTATGAGGACGCCGCGTTGGGACGCTGAGTCAGGGCAGGTGTGCTGTTCAATTCCGCAACAACGGCAGCGGAGTGTTCCGCGCTGGTACGCCATCCAGGCATTGGCAGGCTGCCGCGGGCCCGGATGCGGGTGTTTTCCATTGGCATGGGAATTGCCAAGAGTCTGTCTGGTGTGCGTGGCACACCGGCGAAGATCGACAACAAGAGAGAGGAGCAGACAATGAGGACGTTACGCGTGATGATGGTGCTCGCGGCGACTACCGCGAGCCTGGTGGCGCAGGCCGCGGTGACCGATGCCATGATCGAGAACGACGCGAAGTCGCCGGGCGACGTGCTGTCGTGGGGGATGGGCCCGCAAGGCCAGCGCTTTTCCACGCTGAACCGCATCAACACCAAGAACATCAGCCAGCTGGTGCCGGCGTGGTCGTTCTCCTTCGGCGGCGAGAAGCAGCGCGGGCAGGAAGCGCAGCCGTTGATCCACGACGGCAAGATGTTCGTGACCGCCTCCTATTCCCGCATCTACGCGCTCGACCTGAAGACAGGCGCCAAGCTGTGGAAATATGAGCACCGCCTGCCCGAGGGCATCATGCCCTGCTGCGACGTGGTCAACCGTGGCGCGGCCCTGTACGACAACCTGGTGATCTTCGGCACGCTCGATGCGCAACTGGTGGCGCTGGACCAGAAGACCGGCAAGGTGGTGTGGAAGGAGAAGATCGAAGACTATGCCGCCGGATACTCCTACACGGCGGCCCCCCTGATCGTCAAAGGCATGGTGCTGACCGGTGTCTCGGGCGGCGAGTTCGGCGTGGTGGGACGGGTCGAGGCACGCGACGCCAAGACCGGGCAGATGGTGTGGTCCAGGCCAGTGGTGGAAGGCCATATGGGCTACAAGTATGACAAGGACGGCAACAAGACCGAGAACGGTGTGACCGGCACCCAGAACGCCAGCTGGCCCGGCGAGACCTGGAAGACCGGCGGCGCGGCCACCTGGCTTGGCGGCACCTACGATCCGCAGACCGGCCTTGCCTACTTCGGCACCGGCAACCCGGGGCCGTGGAACAGCCACATGCGCAAGGGCGACAACCTGTATTCGGCCTCGACCGTTGCGCTCGACCCCGCCACCGGCAAGATTGTCTGGCACTACCAGAACACCCCGAACGATGGCTGGGACTTTGACGGCGTCAACGAGTTCGTGACCTTCGACCAGGACGGCAAGCGCCTGGGCGGCAAGGCCGACCGCAACGGCTTCTTCTACGTCAACGACGCCACCAGCGGCAAGCTGGTGAACGCCTTTCCCTTCGTCAAGAAGATCACCTGGGCCAGCAGCATCGACCTTAAGACCGGACGACCCAACATGATCGCGGAAAGCCGGCCGGGTGACCCGGCGGCGGGCAGCGATCCGAAGAAGGGCCAGTCCGTGTTCGCCGCGCCGGGCTTCCTCGGGGGCAAGAACCAGCAGCCAATGGCCTACAGCCCGCAGACCGGCCTGTTCTATGTGCCAGCCAATGAATGGGGCATGGATATCTGGAACGAACCCGTGGGCTACAAGAAGGGCGCCGCCTTCCTCGGCGCCGGCTTCACCATCCATCCGCTCAACGAGGACTACATCGGCTCGCTGCGCGCGATCAACCCCAAGACCGGCAAGATCGAGTGGGAAGTCAAGAACTACGCGCCGCTGTGGGGCGGGGTGATGACCACTGCCGGCGGGCTGGTGTTCTGGGGCACGCCGGAGGGCTACCTGAAGGCCGCGGATGCCAAGACCGGCAAGGAACTGTGGAAGTTCCAGACGGGCAGCGGCGTGGTGGCGCCTCCGGTTACCTGGGAGGAGGGCGGCGAGCAGTATGTGGCGGTGGTGTCGGGCTGGGGCGGCGCCGTGCCGCTGTGGGGCGGGGAAGTTGCCAAGCGCGTGAATTTCCTGGAGCAGGGCGGATCGGTGTGGGTGTTCAAGCTGCACAAGAGCTGAATGTTGCCGGACACCATGTAGCGTAGCTGCCCTGCGCGTGCCGGCATCGCACACCGGCGCCGGCACGCGCAAGGGCGGGTCGATGATCAGAGCATTGGGACGTAGATATGCAGAAGGCGAAAGGATTCCTGCCATTGAAGGCCACGGCCACGGCCACGGTCGCAATGGTGGCGATGGTGCTGTGTGCCACCCGGGTCGAAGCGGCGCCCGATATGCAGGCGCTGGCCGACAAGAGCGGCTGCTTTTCTTGTCACGGCATGAAGACCAAGGTAGTCGGGCCAGGCTTTGCCGAGGTGGCGGGCAAATACAAGGGCGACGGGGAAGCACCCGAGCGGCTCGCGAAAAAGATCCGTGAGGGCGGGAAAGGCGTTTGGGGACGGATTCCCATGCCGCCGCACGACAATCTCAGCGAGACGGATGCCAGGAAGCTGGCAGAGTGGGTTCTGAGTATCGGATGAGTATCGGGTGAGCCTTGGAATAGACCGGTGTCAGACCTGGCGGTCGGATAACAACCGGATACGGAGGAAGGATTCGCAAAGACGTTTCACATCGGCCCGCATGGCTGCCCAGGCACGGTGTGAAACGTCTTTGATTTTTCTGTTCTCGATTTTCTATTTACCTCTTTCACTACCAGCGCAGTCCGCTTCGCTGCTTAGCCTGAGTGAATTCCCATCGCTGCGGAAGACCATCCCGTGCTCCCGTGCGCGCGCCTGCGCCTCGGCCAGCCTGCCCTGTAGCACGATCTCCATGACCTTCCGATGATCTCCCGACCGATCGCACACCGGATCCGTGGCGGCGGCATCGCCGGTCAGCAGGAACGCCTGACAGCGGCACCCGCCATGGTCTTGCGCCTGCGAGTCGCAGGAGCGGCAAGGCTCCGGCAGCCAGTGCGTGCCGCGAAAACGCTGGAAGGCGTCGCTGTCGCGCCATATGTCACGCAGCGATTGCGTGGTGACGTTCGGCAGGTCGAGCCCGGGCAGCATGCGAGCCGCATGGCAGGGCAGCGCGACGCCGTCGGGCGCCACGCCAAGGAAGGTGGTGCCCCAACCGTTCATGCATTTCTTGGGCCGTTGCTCGAAGTAATCGGGCACCACGAACAGGATCTTGCACCGGTTGCCGATGCGTGCGCGGTATGCATTCACGACCGCTTCGGCTTCGCGCAGTTGCTCATGCGTGGGCATCAGCGCCTGCCGGTTCTCCCAGGCCCATCCGTAGTATTGGGTGTTGGCCAGTTCCAGGTATTCGGCGCCCATCTCCAGCGCCATCTCGATGATGGCGCCGACATGGGGCAGGTTATGCCGGTGCAGCACGCAGTTCATCACCATCGGATAACCGTGCGCCTTGATCAGGCGGGCCACGCGCTGCTTCAGGTTGAAGGTGCGGGTACTGGAGAGAAAATCGTTGAGTTCGCGCGTGGAGTCCTGGAACGATAGCTGGATATGATCGAGCCCGGCAACGCGCAAGGCGGCCAGCCGCGCATCCGTGAGGCCGATGCCGGAGGTGATGAGGTTGGTGTAGAAGCCCAGCCCGTGGGCATGTCCGACCAGTGTTTCCAGGTCTTTGCGCAGCAGGGGTTCGCCGCCCGACAGGCCCAGTTGCACGGCGCCCAGTGCGCGCGCTTGGGTGAAGACGTCGCGCCACTGGGCGGTGTCGAGCTCGGCATCATGCCGGGCATAGTCCACCGGGTTCGAGCAGAAGGCGCAATGGAGCGGGCAGCGGTAGGTCAGTTCCGCCAGCAGCCATAGCGGCGGCCCGGGCGGCGCTGTGGCTGCTGGCGGCTCAGACCAGCCAGCCGCGTTCGATGGCATGTTTGACAAAGGCGTGTACCTCCGGTGCGATGCCCTGCACGCCGAAGGCGGACTGCAGGTCGTCGATCAGCATGTCGAGGGTGTGGCTGCCGTCGCAGCGCTGCAGGATGGCAGCCGCGCTGTCGTTGAGCGTGACCATGCCCTCCGGATACAGCAGGATCCAGCTCTGCTGGGCGTCTTCCCACTGCAGGCGAAAGGTCCGGTGCAGCGTCGGCTTGGTCAGGTCGGCTTCGGTCGGGGTCATGGGTGGGCGAGTTGGATGGCGTCGAGCATCGACCACAGGATGTCGAGCTTGAATTGCAGGATGTCCAGCGCGCGCTGCTGCTGCTCCGGCGTGCGGAAGTAGCCAAGCGTCACGCGCAGGCCGTGATCGACGTCGCGCTGCGCAAGCGGAATGCGCGAGCGGAAATAATCCAGTCCTTGCGCTTCGATCCACGGATAGTGCCCGGGCCAGCCGGCCAGGCGCTCCTTGTGGATTTCCGGGGCGAACATCTCGGTCAGCGAGGAGCACACGGCCTCCTGCCAGGGCGCGCGCCGCGCGAAGTTCACATAGGCGTCGACGGCGAAGCGCACGCCGGGCAGCACGTGCCGGTGCGACCACAGCGCTTCCCGCGTGAGACCCACCGCCTGGCCCAGCCGCAGCCAGGCTTCGATGCCGCCTTCCTGGGTGTCTGTGCCGTCATGGTCCAGGATGCGCACGACCCACTCGCGGCGCGTGGCGCGGTCGGGGCAGTTGGAGAGCACGGCAGCGTCCTTGAGCGGGATGCTGGTCTGGTAGTAGAAGCGGTTGGCCACCCACGCGCGAATCTGCGCCGGCGTGCATTGCCCGGCCGCCATGTGCAGGTTGAACGGGTGGTGGATGTGATAGCCCGCCTCTTTCGCGCGCAGGCGCGCTTCGAACTCGGCGGGGCTCCAGGCCGTGGCTTGTGTCATAGCGTGATTTCCATGCCGTCGTAGGCCACCTCGATGCCGTGGTCCGCGAGCAGGCCGCGCTGCGGCGAGTCGTCCACCAGGATCGGGTTGGTGTTGTTGATGTGGATCAGGATCTTGCGTGCCGTGGGCAGGCGGTCGAGCGTCTCGATCATGCCGCCTGGGCCGGACAGCGCGAGATGCCCCATGTCCGCGGCGGTCTTGGCGGAGAAGCCGAGCTGCTGCATCTCATCGTCGCGCCAGCAGGTGCCGTCCACCAGCACCACGTCGGCGCGCTGCAGTTCGTCGAGCACGCGCGGCTCGATGCGGCCCAGCCCGGGGGCATAGAAGGCGCGCCGGCCGGTGGCGGCATCGACAATGCGCAGCCCGATATTGTCGCCACGCTGCGGCGCGTTGCGGTTGGGGGAATAGGGCGGCGCCTTGCTCTGCAGCGGCACCGCCGTCAGCATCACGCTATGGAGCGGTGGCACCGTGAAGGGCGCGTCGTCCAGGGCCAGCGTGTGCGTGTCCAGCCCGCAGTAGTGCGATAGCATGCGCGTCAGCGGGAACGCTGTGGCGAGATCCTGCAGTACCGCCGCGGTGGCGTAGACCGGCAGCGCTTGCCGATGCTCGCGCAACATCAAGAGGCCGGTCACGTGATCGATCTGCGCATCCATCAGCACCACCCCGGCAATGCCAGTGTCGCGCGGCTGGCGCGCCGGCTGCAGCGCTGGCGCCTGGCGCAGCTGCTCGAGGATGTCGGGGGAGGCGTTGACCAGCACCCAGTCCTGTCCAGCGTCGCTCAAGGCGATCGACGACTGCGTGCGCGGCGTGGCGCGCAGCGTGCCGTTGCGTACGCCATCGCAATGGCGGCAGTTGCAGTTCCACTGGGGAAAGCCACCGCCTGCGGCCGATCCCAGGACCCGGAGTATTGTCATGGCGCGTATCGATAGGGTTCGTGACAGAGTCGAAGAGCAAAAAGCCCGCCAGCGAGAAAAAAGGCCCGCGGGGAGCGGGCCTTGCCAGGTTGGCGCGTTCAGGCAAAGAGGCTCAGCGGTTGGCGATGTACATCGTGATCTCGAAACCCAGGCGTAGTTCTTTGTAGGCGGGGGTGGTCCAGTTCATGTCTCCTCCTCGGGGGTGGCATAGTTAGTGAATGCATCGTGTGGTCTTGCGGCGGACATCGCCGCGTTCTTTCCGAGGCAACATCCATGCCCGCAGCGCCAATGCCATCCCATTGTTTTTTTCTCCGTACGCAGGATGGCCACCGCATGCACGTGCGGCAGGCGGGGCCGGCCACAGGCGATCCTTGGCTGGTGCTTCACGGCGGGCCGGGCAGCGGCTGCAGCCCGTCGATGGTGGCGTGGTTCGATCCGTTGCGGCACCGCGTGGTGATGCCTGACCAGCGTGGCGCGGGCCGTTCGCGGCCCGCCGGGACGCTGCGCCGGAATACGGCGGGCGCGCTGCTGGCAGACCTGGAGCAGCTGCGCCAGGCGCTTGGCGTCCAGCGCTGGGGCGTGGTGGGCGGATCCTGGGGGGCAGCGCTGGCGCTGGCCTATGCCGCGCGCTATCCCGACGCGGTGGCGGCCCTGGTCCTGCGGGGCGCTTTCCTGACTGGCCGGGATGATATCCATCGGCTTTTTTCTCCGCGCGGCGGCGCGATGTTGCGGCGCGTCATGGCAAGGGGCGAGCGGTCGTCCGATGCCCGGGCCCGCTTGCTCACTGTGTCGCAAGTGTTGCAAAGTGGTACGACTGTTCAAAAACTGGACACTGCCGGACAGTGGCAGCGCGCCGAACGGCGGATGCTGGGTCTTGGCCGGACGCAGCCGGTGCGCCAGCCGTGGCGCGAGCGCATGGCGACGGTGGACAAATACCGGGTCCAGGCGCATTACCTGCGCCGCCGCGCCGGGCTGGGCAAGCCGGTGCTGCTGAAGGCAGCGGCGCAGATCGGCGCGCGGGACGTGCCGGTGACGTTGCTGCATGGCCGTGCCGATGCGGTCTGCCGGCCGGCCAATGCCCTGCGTTTGCAGGCGGTCATGCCCCAGGCGCGGCTGGTCTGGGTGCCTGGCGGACACGCGCCTGCCGGTGCCATGGCCGAGGCCCTGCGTGCCGCCATCCGCGCGGCGGACTGGCAGCGGTGATGGATCCCACCCGGCGCGGATTCATGGGCGCCCTGCTGGCGATGGCCCTCGGCGGCGCCGGACCGGCCGCCGCATTGGGCCGCGTGGTACTGGCGAGGTGGCAGCCTGGTGTGTATGTGGCCAGCGCAGCCAATGCCGAGGTGGCGCGGGCCAATGCCGGGGAGGTGGTGCCGACGCTGGTCCATGTGACCGGAGCCGGGGTGCTGGTGGTCGACCCGGGGCCGCATCTGGCCTGGGGAAACGGGCTGCTGGCGGCGATCCGGGCCGTGACGCCCGAGCCGGTGCGCTGGGTGGTCAATACCCATGCGCATCCCGAGAACGTGCTGGCCAACGCGGCGTTCGCACGCTTGTGGCCGCGCCCCGCGTTCCTGGCCTCTGCCGCCACCGCTGGCCTGATGCGGCAGCGCTGCGAGGCGTGCCTGGCCCGGCTGGCCGCGCAACTGGGGCCAGCCGCGATGCGCGGCACGCGGATCGTGTTGCCTGAACCCGGCCTGCGCCATGGCGATCGCCTGCAGACCGGCGCCACCGCTTGGGAGGTGCAGGTCCACGCGGGGGCGCATAGCGCTGCGGATACTGTGCTGTATGCGCCGCGGCGGCGGCTATTATGCGTGGGCAGCCTGGCCTACCGCGACCGCGTTCCGGAGTTGCAGGAGGCTTCCGTGCAAGGCTGGCGGCGCGCGCTGCGCGCCGTGTCTGCGCTACCCGCCGATATCGTGGTGGGCACCGCGCCGGGCACGCCGGCGCAAACGCTGGCGCCCACGCTGGCTTACCTGGACGCGTTGGCCGGCGGTGTTGCCGCCGCACTGGAAGCAGGGGGCGATGCGGCGCGCGTGCTCAGCCCGGCCGCCGCCGAACCGTACCGCCATTGGCGCTATTTCGCTTCGCGCCATCCCTTGAATGTGCAGCACGCCTGGCGCGAACTGGAAGACCTGTGGATGAACGGGGAGCCGCTGGCCTGAGCGCCAGCCGGCGCGCACGGCTGCCGTCTCAGCCATCTTGCTGCGGCAGCGCGTTGGCCTCGTCCAGCTTCCGGTAGACCGTATTGCGCGAGATGCCGAGCGCCTTGGCCGCCGCGGAAATATTGCCGTGGTGCGCCTTGACCGCGGCGACGATGGCCAGTGCCTCGACGTCGGCAAGGCGGGTGGGCTGGGCGCGGGGCGCTGCCCCCGCGGCGCGCTCGCTGTCTGGCGCGGCGTCTGCCGCCACCGTGGCGCCGTGCGCGGGGTGGGTGGCCTGGCGCGCCAGCCGGTCTTCCAGGAAATCGTCGGGCAGGTGCTCCTCGGTGATCTCCGGCTCGCCTTCGGCCATCAACCGCGCGGTGCGCAGCAGGTTGCCGAGCTGGCGGATATTGCCCGGCCAGTGATAGCTGCGGAACATTGCCATGACCGAATCCTTGATGCGCGGTCCCCCGCTTGCCTGGCCCTCGCGCAACAGCTTGTTGGCCACCACATCGAGGTCGCTGCGCTCGCGCAATGCCGGCAGCCGCACCACGAGGCCGTTC
Organism: Cupriavidus sp. 05L411; assembly: GCF_056398045.1. Lineage (NCBI taxonomy): Bacteria > Pseudomonadati > Pseudomonadota > Betaproteobacteria > Burkholderiales > Burkholderiaceae > Cupriavidus > Cupriavidus sp. 05L411. The sequence goes on from NZ_JBFTOQ010000021.1 coordinate 76,973, forward strand.
AGGCGGTAGTAAAGGTCTTCCCGGAACAAGCCATTGGCCACCTGTTCCCGCATATTGCGATTGGTGGCGCAGATCACGGACACGTCGACATGGATCACCTTGCTGCTGCCCAGCGGCGTGACCGCGCGCTCCTGCAGCGCCCGCAGCATGCGCGCCTGCAGGTGCAACGGCATATCGCCGATTTCATCGAGGAAGAGGGTGCCGCCGTTGGCCAGCAGCATCTTGCCGATGCCGCCCTTCTTGCGGGCGCCGGTAAAGGCGCCTTCCTCGTAGCCGAACAGCTCGGATTCGATCAGCGTCTCCGGTATCGAGGCGCAGTTGACCGCGATGAAGGGCCCCGCATGGCGCGGGCTGTCGGCGTGGATGGCGCGGGCCAGCAGTTCCTTGCCGGTGCCGGTTTCCCCCAGCACCATGACGGGAATATCCTTGCCGATCACCTTGCGCAGCTTGGTGATGACACCTTTGATCTGGGCGTCGCCGGTGTCCAGGTCGTCCAGCCCGGGCTGGGCCGGCTGCGTGGCCGCGCGGTGGGGCAGGGAGGTGGCTTCGGGCCTGCCTTGGGCCTGCGCGCTGCCACGGTCGATGGCCACCGCCGGAACCGAAGCGGCGGGCGCTTTCCACTCGATGCGTGCGCTGACCTTGACGCCGCTTGGCAGTGGCAGGTGCACGACGCCGCCCGGGGCCTTGCGTTCGGCATCGAACAACTGCGATAGCGACAGGCCGAACAGCGAGGAGAAGGTGTGCGCGTGCAAGGCGCCGACCGACATCCCAAGCTGGAACTGCGCGCTGCGGTTGGCCGACAGGAAGCGTCCGCCCGGCGTAAAGGAGGCGATGCCCTCGACCAGGGTGCCGATAAACTCCGCGCGCGAGTGGAACCGGACACACACCATGTCCTGGAAGGCATTGGCGAACAGCTGGTTCTCGATCATTTGCGCCGACATCCGCACCAGCGCCATGGTGTGCTTGTGGAACCCGCGCTGGTCACCCGTCACGTCGAGCGCGCCAACCGTCTTGCCGTAGGCATCGAGGATGGGCATGCACGAGCACGTGAGGAAGCGGTTGGCCTCCAGGAAATGCTCCGCACCGTGGACCAGCGTGGCCTTGTTCTCGGCCAGCGCGGTGCCGATGGCGTTGGTGCCCCGGCTTTCCTCGGACCACAGCGCGCCCGGCTGCAAGGCCACCTTGGTGGCCTTGGCCAGGAAATCGTCATCGCCCAGGGAGTGCAGGATCAGGCCGGCAGCGTCCGTCAGGATCACCATGCTCTGCGTGTTGACGATCTGGTCATAGAGTGTCTCCATGACCGGCAGCGCGTAGGTGAACAGCGACTGGCTGCGCTCTATCTGGGTTTTCAGCTCGTTTTGCAGCACCGGGCAGAAGTCCGGCGATTCATAGGGCCGCAAGCCATAGGATTCGGAACGCTGGTGGGCCTGGGCGATCAGGCCAGGCCGGTCGCCCTCCGCCGGGTTGCCCGTTACCGCCGGCGAGACGCCGGGCACATGCGGGCCAGCGGCCGCTTGGAATGTCATTTTTCTGTCTCCTGTGGAAGTCGCCCGCGATCTGTGCGCGGGTCGCTCCGAGTCCTGGCGTGATCGACAGGGCCCGGAAGTGTTGCGTCATGAAGCAAAACGCTTGCCAGGGTGTTGCATTCCAGGGCACTGGCATTGGCCGGCTGTGTCACATGCCAACCATTTGCCGGGGGCCAGCCCGGTTTATGGCCCACTTTGCGCTTGGTATGGCTTTTGCGGAAGTCACCTTCAAAACGCGTTCAACAACTGGAGGTGACACTGATGAAAACACCACGCCGCACTCTTGCCCTGATTGCCATCTGCACGCTCCTGGCCACAGCGCTACCCCAAGCCGCATCGGCTCATGGCGACGTCACGCCGCAAGCCGTGGACACCAAGACGCTACCGCAACTCGGCGAAGAATGGCGTCCGGATAATCCATACAGGGCCGGCGATGCGCAGCAGGAAGCACTGCGCATCGGCTCTTCGGCCTACAACCAGAACTGCGCGCGCTGCCATGGGCTGGAAGCGGTGTCCGGCGGCATCGCGCCGGATCTGCGCAAGCTCGATGGCGATTGCACGGCGCTGGCCAACGCGAAGAAGAAGCAGGAATGCATGGGCGAGGTCTCGCAATACTTCACCGCCACCGTGCGCAAGGGGCGTACGCGCGACGGCCGGGTCTACATGCCGCCGTTCGACGGCGTGCTGAGCCAGGAAGCCGTCTGGTCCATCAAGACTTACCTCGAATCGCGCCACGAGTAAGGGGAGGAGGGGGCTGCCCGCGCTTCCCCGGATTCCCGTACCCCCGGATTCACAACCACAAAGATCAAAAAAGCAGGAGACCTCCCATGCGCGCCAGCTCTTTCCGCGGCCTCGCTCCCTCAATGCCAGTCCCGGTTGGCCCCCGTCGCCTGGCCGGCGCATTGCTGGCGGTGGCCGCGCTCGCCTGCGCCCAGCCGTCGCTGGCCGATATGGCCAAGATCCGCCAGAACGGGACCTTGAAGGTGGCCGTCTACAAGAGCTTGCCGCCATTCTCCACGGCAGCGGGCAACCCGTTGCCGGGCATCGACGTGGCGCTGGCGAAGGCCCTGAGCAAGCAGATGGGGCTGGCGGTGTCGCTGCTGCCGTTCGATGCTGACGAGAACATGTCCGATGACCTGCGCAACATGGTCTGGCGTGGCCATTACCTGGGCTATGGCCCGGCGGATGTGATGCTGCATGTGCCGGTGGACCGTGCGTTCATGCGCGCGAACGACAAGGCGCTGATCTTTGCGCCCTATCACCGCGAGATGTTCGTGCTGGTACACGACCGCGAGCGCGTCTCCGAGGTCCGGCAGCTAGGGGACCTGGCCGGGCAGCCTACCGGCGCGGAAGCGGGCTCCGCCGGTGCCAATGCCCTGTTGTCCGGGGCGCAGGGCGCGCTGCGCGACAAGGTGAAGATCTATGCCGGGCCAGACGAAACGCTGCGCGCGCTGTTCTCCGGCGAGATTGCCGCGGCAATGGTCACGCGCTCGCAATACGAAAGCGCGCTCAAGGCGGCCGGCCAGTCCGCCGCGCGTTTCGCCGCCGTGGACGTTGCCTCGCCGCTGCTGCCGGCGCGCGGCTGGGCAATCGGCATGGCGGTCAAGGCGGACGAGAGCGAACTCGCCGAGTCACTGCAGAACGCGCTGGACGCGATCCGCCGCAGCGGCGAGCTGCAGCAGATCTTCGCGCAGTACGGGGTGTCGCTGCAAACGCCGTAAGGCTCTCCAGCCGTAGTATCGGCATTGAGCGCGATCTACGTGGTGGATCCGAGTTCGTTCACTCAACGGCCATCGACATCAACGCATGGGCTTCGCCCGTCGAGCGGGTTCATCCAACTGATGGCGGCGCCAGTGCATCGGCAAGCGACTTCACTCGAGCTGAATCTCGCCGTCGAACTGGACCTTGACCTGCAAGGCGGCCAGTTCCAGCGTGACCACGACCGGGAAGCGTTCGGTTCCGGTGATGGTGCCGGCGGCGATCGCCTTGGACACCGCCAGCTCGATTTCCCGCTGCGAGCTCACGCCGACGACTTTGAGGAACTTGCGGATGCTGAGGTTGAAGGTTTCTTCGTTCATTGCGCTCTCCTGGCTGCTGCCACAAGGAAAGACTAGGCGCTGGGCTGCATTTTTGCTGCCTGAAGTGGATCCGGCCTGCGTGGCCAACCAGGAGGCCACGTCAAAAATGGAGACTACCTGGCGCAACGGCGGGCGCAAAGCGCGTCTAGTGGTGCCGACCGTGCCTGTAGCGTTCCTGGCGGCATTGGCCGGCACTGTCTCAAATTGAGACGGTGTGCCGCGCGTTTCGTGGGCGGGGAGCCGGCCTTGTGCTTGCGCGCTAGGTGAAAACCATGTTCCGCACCGTCATGCGCTTGAAAACGGGGGGTGCCTCACTTACAGTTCCTCTCCAGCGCGCGCCCCCCGCCGCCATCAGAACAAGACCGTACGGAGACGACTGAATGAGGCATGCATCGATTGGCCCGGCAACAGACGTGCAGCTTGCGAGACGGAATTTTTTCGAAGGGAAGCGCATTCCTCCCGGGACCGTATCCGAGCTGATTGCCAGGAGCTGGCAACGCGCCTCTAACGCCGGCATGCGGCCCGAGGATCAGGCGCTGTTCAGCACTGCTGTCTCGCGCACGCAGCTGCAATGGATCGAGGATGAACATCGGGTGCTGATCGAGGCCTCCGGCGAGGACATGGAGATTCTGGCGCGCGCGTTTCCCGCCCAGCACTGGCTCGTGTTCTGCACCAACGCCGACGGCATGATCGTCAGCTCCAACGCAAGTGCCCGCGCCGGTATCGGCCCGGCTGCCGCGGCCGTGCTCCGGGGCGGCAAGCGTGTATGCGAGAGTTCGCTCGGCACCAACGCGCCGGCCTGCGTGCTGATCGAAGGCGGCGGGGCGGTGGAGATACGGCGCGGCGAGCATTATCTCAATGAGCTTGTCGACGTGGTATGCGCGGCGGCGCCGATCTACGACTGCCACGACCAGCTGATCGGCGTGATCGATATCACCGGTTTCGGCGTGGACCTGCCCAGCTACGCGCTCAGCCTCGTGCAGTCGGCCGCCATGTCGATCGAGAACCGGCTGTACGCCAGGTTGCATGGCTGCCGCATCCTGCATCTGCATCATGACCATCGCATGCTGCATACGCCGGCCGAGGGCATTGTCGCGATCTCGGGCGATGACGTGATTGTGGCCGCCAACCGTGCCGCGCGGCAGATGCTGAAACTGCGCGGTGCTGGCGGTGCCGGTACCGAGTTGCGCCATGTCTTCGCCAGCGGTCTGCATGGCACGGCGGCATCTCGCCATGGCTCGCTGAAGGCGCTTGGCGGCGAGCGTTTCTTTGTTTCGCTCGACCAGACCACGGCGCCGATGCGCGTGCGCCGGCAGCATGGCAGCGATGGCAGCGATGGTGCCAAGCCGGCCGACAACGGGTCATGCGTGATTGCCGATGCGGCGCTGTCCCGCTCCGTCGAGAAGGCCGTGACCGTGATCCGCGAGCAGGTGCCGGTGATCGTGCTGGGCGAGACCGGTACCGGCAAGAGCATGCTGGCGCGCGCCCTGCACGAGGCCAGCCGGCCGGGCGAAGCCTTCGTCTCGCTCAACTGCTCGGCGATTCCCGAAAGCCTGGCCGAAGCCGAGCTGTTCGGCTATGCCGACGGTGCATTTACCGGCAGCCGCAAGGGCGGCAGCGCGGGCAAGATAGAACAGGCCAATCATGGCACGCTCTTCCTGGATGAGATCGGCGATATGCCGCTGGCGCTGCAGACCCGGCTGCTGAGCGTGCTGCAGGAGCGCAGCCTGACCCGGATCGGCAGCAGCAAGCCGGTGCCGGTCGATATCTCCGTGATCTGCGCGACCCACCGCCATCTTCCCGACCTGGTGCGCCAGGGCACCTTCCGGGAGGACTTGTTTTACCGACTGAACGGCATGTCGGTGCGCATGCCTGCCCTGCGCGAGCGCACGGACATGCCCGAGCTGGTGGCGTCCGTGCTGCAGTCGCTCGCGCGCGGGCGGTCCAAGCGGCTCGACGCCGATGCCATGGCCCTGGTCATGTCGCACCACTGGCCCGGCAATGTACGCGAACTCCACCAGGTGCTGCGCGCAGCCATTGCGTTGTCCGGCGATAGCGAAATCGTGCGGTGCGAGCATTTCGACGACTGCTGGGTGGCGGCGGCGACCTGCACACCGGTGCTGGAAGCGCGGCCAGCCCTTGGCCACTCCACCGTCATGGCGGATGTGCAGAACGAGCTGATCCACAGGACCCTGGCTCAGCTCAGTGGCAATCGCTCGCAAGCTGCGCGCGCGCTGGGCATCTCGCGCGCCACCCTGTATCGCAAGCTGGCGCGCCACAACCCCGGCTGATCGCAGGTGGACTGGCGCCCTCAGGGCCCCCGACGATCGCGTGCGCGGTTATCGGGGGCTTTTTCTTTTCCCTGCATGTCTCAGTTGTGTCGAGACACCGGCGCAGTTTGAGACAGCATTACGGCGCCGCTTGCACGCACACCTGTATCCATCCGGCTTGGGGAACGGCCGCAACGCGCGGGATGGCGTGGATTCGGCGGCAGGCGAGCGCACACACGGTGTGCTGGGCACGGCCTTTGCAATTAGCAGTACGAGCGCATGAGCGCTACCTGCACAGACAAAGGAGACAGAGAATATGCCAAGCAATGCAGCACTGGTGATCGGCGGCAAGCTGGTCGAGGGCGGGGCCCTGCTGGACGTGATCAATCCCGCCACGGGCAAGGTGTTCAATACGGTATCCCGCGCTACCGAGCGCGATGCGCACGCGGCGGTGGCGGCGGCCAAGGCGGCCCAGCCGGGCTGGGCGGCGCTCGGGCTGCCAGCGCGCCGCGCCTTGCTGCTGCGCTTGGCCGACGAAATGGCGGCCAACGCGGAAGACCTTGCCGCGTCGCTGGTGCTGGAGCAGGGCAAGCCGCTGGCCGAGGCACGCCAGGAGCTGCAGTTCGCGCTGGCGTTCGTGCGGCATATCGCCGGCATGGAGTTGCCGGTAGCGGTGGTGCAGGACGATGCCACCCATCGCATCGAAGTCCATCACAAGCCGCTGGGCGTGGTCGCCGCCATTGCCGCGTGGAATTTCCCGGTGCTGATCGCCGCCTACAAGATCGCGCCCGCGCTGCTGATGGGCAATACCGTGGTGCTCAAGCCCGCGCCGACCACGCCGCTGGCTTCGCTGCAGCTCGGCGCCATCGCCAACGGCATCTTCCCGGCAGGCGTGCTCAACGTGATCACCGATCTCAACGATCTGGGCGGCCTGCTGACGTCGCATCCCGACGTGGCCAAGGTCTCGTTTACCGGCTCCACCGCGACGGGCAAGAAAGTGATGGAAAGCGCCGGGCCCAGACTCAAGCGCATCACGCTGGAGCTTGGCGGCAACGATGGTGCCATCGTGCTCGACGACGCCGACGTGGCGCAAATCGCGCCCAGGATCTTCGGCAGCGCCTTCTACAACTGCGGGCAGGTATGCCTGGCGCTCAAGCGCCTGTACGTGCATGCCTCCATCCATGACGCGCTTTGCGATGCGCTGGCCGAACTGGCCAGGCAGGCCGTGGTTGGCAACGGCGCCGAGTCCGGCGTGACCCTCGGGCCGCTGCAGAACGCCATGCAGTTCGACAAGGCCGGCCGCTTCCTGGCCGCGGCCCGGCGCGACGGCAAGGTGCTGGCCGGTGGCGCCGCGCTCAAGGGCGATGGCTACTTTATCGCGCCCACCATCGTGCGCGACCTGCCCGACACCAATGCGCTGGTTGCCGAGGAACAGTTCGCGCCGATCCTGCCGGTGCTCAGGTACGAAGACCTGGACGATGCCGTGGCGCGCGTGAACGGCTCGCCCTACGGCCTGGGCGGCTCGGTCTGGTCGTCTGACCAGGCGCGTGCCTATGCCGTGGCGCAGCGGCTCGACGTGGGCACTGCGTGGGTCAACCATCACCTGCATTTCGGCCCGCACATCCCCCTGGTGGGCGCCAAGGAGTCCGGCGTGGGCGTGGAGTTCGCCGCCGAGGGCCTGGCCGAATATGCGCAACTGAGCGTGATCAATATCGCGCGCCAGCAGGCAGCCTGAGCGCCTGAGGCATCCCGCCCGTCAGACCCGGCACGGCCCTCTGGCTGTGCCGCGGCATGGGCACACAACAAAAAATGGAGGAGACATGCAACAACAAGGACCGGCCATGCGCCGGAGGATGCGTTCGTCCCTGCGCCATGGCGGCGCCATCGCGGCCCTGCTGCTGGCGGCTGCGCCTGCGCACGCCATCGACGTGGACGCCGGCGACTATACCGCGCTGCCGGCGGGCACCAACCTGGGCATGCTTTACTACCAGCACGCGGAGCGCGACAAGGTCTACGCCAGCGGCAGGCAGGTGGCCGGCGGCAACCTGAACTCGGATATCGGCATCGCGCGCTATGTGCATTTCATGGACATTGCTGGTTTCACCGTCGACCCGCAGATCCTGCTGCCGTTCGGCAACCTGCGCGGGCGCGACCAGCTGAGCGGGCTCGGCAGCAGTGGCGGCATGGGCGATCCGATCCTGGCCGCGACCGTATGGCTGGTCAACCAGCCGCAGCAGAAGCGGTACTTCGGCATGACGCCGTTCCTCTACGTGCCGGTTGGCAGCTACGACAAGGAACGGGCACTCAACCTTGGCGAGAACCGCTGGAAGTTTGCCTTGCAGGCGGGCTACATCACGCCCCTGGTCGGCAAGTTCACCCTCGACCTGATCGCCGACGTGACCTTCTATGGCGACAACAACAAGTTTGGCGCGGCCTCGGCCACCCTGAAGCAGGCCCCCTTGTTCCAGGGCCAGGGCTGGCTGCGCTACAACGTCACCGATACCTTCGATATCCGCGGCGGGCTGTCCTACACGGCCGGCGGTGAAAGCAAGGTGAACGGCGTCTCGCGCAACGACAACACCAATAGTTCCAAGTTTTCACTGGGGATGGCGTGGTTCCCGACGCCGACCGTGCAGGTGCTGGGCACCTATGGGCAGGACATCTCAGTGCGCAACGGGCCGATGGAAGGCAGCCGTTTCAATCTTCGCGTGCTCAAAGTATTTTGACCGGACCTGACAAGGAAAGCAGACCATGATGAGAAGAAGCAGGAGCAAGCAGGACAGGGCAGCCGCGCTGTGGCTGGGAACGGCCGCGGCGATTGCGCTGGCATCGCCGGCGGGCGCGGCGCTCGGCGCCGACGCCGCGCCCGCCAGGGCACTCACTGTGCAAAAGGTGCGTGCAATCACCGCGGGTATCGACGGCGCGGCGATCCGCGCCAATGAGCGCGGCACCCCCAACTGGCCTTCCTACGGGCTGGACTACGCGGAAACGCGTTTCAGCCAGCTGGATCAGGTCAACACCGGCAACGCCGCGAAACTGGGCCTGGCCTGGTCCTATGACCTGGAATCGACGCGCGGGGTCGAGGCCACGCCGCTGGTGGTCGACGGCGTGATGTATGTGACCGCGCCGTGGAGCGTGGTCCATGCCATCGACGCGCGCACTGGCAAGCGGCTCTGGACCTACGATCCCAAGGTGCCGCGCAATCTCGGCTACAAGGGTTGCTGCGACGTGGTGAACCGCGGCGTGGCGGTCTACAAGGGCAAGGTCTTCGTCGGCGCCTTCGACGGCCGGCTGGTGGCCATCGACGCCGCGACCGGCAAGAAGGCGTGGGAGCAGGACACCGTGGTGGATCACAAGTTCTCCTACACCATCACCGGCGCGCCGCGCGTGTACAAGGGCAAGGTCATCATCGGCAACGGTGGGGCGGAGTACGGCGCGCGCGGCTACATCACCGCCTACGACGCCGAGACCGGCGCGCAGCGGTGGCGCTGGTTCACGGTGCCGGGAGACCCCGCCAAGCCGTTCGAGAACGAGGCCATGGCCCGCGCGGCCGGCACCTGGGACCCGAGCGGAAAATACTGGCTCAATGGCGGCGGCGGCACCGTGTGGAACACCATGGCCTTCGACCCCGAGCTGAACCTGATGTATATCGGCACCGGCAACGGAGCGCCCTGGAGCCGCAAGCTGCGCAGCCCCGGCGGCGGCGACAATCTCTACCTGGCCTCGGTGGTGGCGCTCAATCCCGATACCGGCGAATACGTCTGGCACTACCAGGAAACGCCGGGCGACAATTCCGACTACACCTCGACGCAGGACATCATCCTGGCCGACCTCAAGATCGACGGCCAGCCGCGCAAGGTAATCCTGCACGCGCCAAAGAACGGCTTCTTCTTCGTGATCGACCGCACCAACGGCAAGTTCATCTCGGCGAAGAACTTCGTCGACGTGAACTGGGCCACGGGCTACGACAAGGATGGGCGGCCGGTCGAGAATCCACTTGCCAATACCAGCCTCAAGCCGGTCGATATGGTGCCCGGCCCGTTCGGCGCGCACAACTGGCATGCCATGTCGTTCAACCCGCGCACCGGCCTGGCGTATATTCCGGCGCAGCACGTGCCCCTGACCCTGGCGGACGACAAGGCTTGGGCGCGCAACCAGAAGGACTCCCAGGAGGCGCACAGCGGGGTGGGATGGAACCTCGGCATGCTGGTCAATGCCGAGCCACCGACGAGCAAGCCGTTCGGCAGGCTGATCGCATGGGACCCGATCGCGCAGAAGGCGGTCTGGCACCAGGACTATACGGGGCCGTGGAACGGCGGCACGCTGACCACGGCCGGCAACCTGGTGTTCCAGGGCACCGCGGACGGCCGCTTCATCGCCTATCACGCGGCTAACGGCGAAAAGCTATGGGAGGCGCCGGTCGGTACGGGGGTTGTGGCCCCGCCGGTCACCTACCTGGTCGACGGCAAGCAGTATGTGTCGATTGCGGTAGGGTGGGGTGGCGTGTTCGGCCTGAGCGCACGCGCCACCGACCGCAAGGCACCCGGCACGGTCTACACGTTTGCCGTGGGCGGCAAGGCCAAGGCCGCCGAAGCGGCAGCGTATCCGATGGCCGAGTTGTTGTCCGGCGTCAAGTACAACCCCGCCCATGTGCAGGAAGGGCAGAAGCTGTACGTCAACAACTGCGTGTTCTGCCATGGCGTGCCGGGGGTGGACAAGGGCGGCAATATCCCCAATCTGGCTTACGTCGGGTCCGGCCTGATCGAGAACCTGGGCAAGATCGTGTTCAACGGTCCCTTCGTACAGCAGGGCATGCCGGATTTCACCGGCAAGCTGACCGCGCAGGACGTGGTGAAGATTCAGGCTTTCATCCAGGGTACGTCGGACGCAGTACGGCCAAAGAAGCCCTGAGCCGTATTGGGGCGCGAAAGCACCGGGGAAGGCCGCCAGCCGCAAGGCTGTCGGCTGCCTCTGGGCGCTGGCCAGCGCGCCGTCACAGCGGCTCAACCAGCCGCCTGTTGCTGTTGCGGCAGTATTCCGCGCAGGCGGCCCGCGCCGAGTTGGCTGCGCCGTGCACGAATAGCGGCGCGTCGGCACGCCGCGACATCGACACCACGATGGACGGAGGCGCGGGCTGCAGCGGCAACTCCACGACTTCGCCGCTTTCGATCAGCTTGTCGACGAACAGGCGCGGAATCGCGGCCACGCCGAAACCATCGCGCACTAGCTGCACGATCACGGCAATCGACGGCGACCCGGTAATGCGGGTTTCCGAAAGCGGCACGCCGTGGGCTCCCGCGAGTTTGGCCACGATGTCCTCCAGCGCGCGATGCGGCGCGGTCCCCCGGCCGAACGTCAGGATGGGATGTTGCAGCACCTGCCTGGCAAGCGAGCCGCGCGTGTGCGACAGCAAGCCTGCGCGCGCCACCCAGTGCACGGGGTAGTTGGCGAGCGCATTGCACACCACGTTGCTTTCGTCACTGCCTTCGACGCGAATGATGAGATCGAGCTCATCGGCAATCAGCCTGCGCTGGAGCACCACGCTCACGTCGGCGGTCAGTTCGACTTCCAGCTGCGGGTAGTCCGCGGCGAGCCGCCGCATGTAGTTCGGCAGCCAGCTGTGCACCACGGTCTCGATCACGCCCAGGCGCAGGCGCCCGCGGATCTTGCTGTCGCCCGAGGCCGCGGCCTGCAGCCGCCGCGCGGCCTCTACCACTCCCTTTGCGTATCCGAGCAGGTACTCGCCATTGGGTGTCAATCGAAATTCGCGACTCTCCCGATCGACCAGCGCGGTTTGCAGCTCATCTTCCAGTGCCTTTATCCGTTGGGAAATGGCAGCTGGCGTCGCATGCAGGGCGGCTGCCGTTGCACGAAAGCTGTGCAATTTGGCCAGCGTGACGAAGGTTTCGAGGAATCGCGTATTCATCAGGCTGTGGAGCGGATCGGTGAAGAAGGCGCCAAATTGCTTGGGACATCCCGACAGTTGGCGTCAATTCCGGTTTGGCACCAGCGCGGTGCGGGTAGGGGGAAACCCGTAAAGTTGTTAAGAAAATCTATACGGAGGTGCCAACAAAAAGTCGTTGGCGATAAAAAATTTTACTCTCTATCGTTCAAGGCAACCACGACAACGTCATAACGCCATGAGAACGCAGATGCCCGAAGACCTGATGCCTTTCGACTTTCGCCGGGCCGTGCGCAGCGGACAGTTCCGTGGCCCCACAGCAGGCTATTGCGGCGACTACGCGCAGGCCAACCTGGCCATCCTGCCGTCGGCGCACGCTGGCGATTTCCTGCGCTTCTGCCAGGCTAATCCGAAGCCGTGTCCGTTGCTGGGCGTCGGTGAGCCGGGACAATGGCATGTGCCGGTACTCGGGCGCGAGGTGGATATCCGCAACGATGTGCCGGCTTACAACGTCTATCGCGACGGGCGGCTGGCCGAAGAGAGCGAATCGCTGGCCGACCTGTGGCAGCACGACTTCGTGGTGTTCGCCATCGGCTGCTCGTTCTCGTTCGAGCACATGCTGGCGCAGGAAGGCATCCCCTTGCGGCATGTCGAGCAAGGCCGCAACGTGCCGATGTACCGCACCAGGATTGCGAACCGGCGCGCGGGCGTTTTCGGTGGCGAGCTGGTGGTGTCGATGCGGCCCATGCGCGGCGCCGAGGCGATTCGCGCCGTGCAGATCACCAGCCGTTTCCCTGCCGTGCATGGTGCGCCAATCCACATCGGCGACCCGGCCGAGTTGGGGATCGAAGACCTGGCCAAGCCTGAGTTCGGCGATCCCGTCACGATCAAGCCGGGAGAGCTGCCGGTCTACTGGGCCTGCGGCGTCACGCCCCAGACCGCGATCATGGCTGCGAGGTTGCCGCTGGCCATCGCGCACAAGCCCGGCCACATGTTGGTGACCGATATCAAGAACGCCTCGCTTGCCGTGTTCTAGTCCACCGGCAGCCAACGAAAGATCCGCGCGAGTCCGAGGGCTGCGTTCATCCATCGATGGGCGATGGGCTGGCCCCGGTAGCCGCGCGAAAGACCGTTCAACCCACGCGCCCAGGAGCGTTTCATGGACAACAAGACCCCCGCGGCGGCGGCCGCCGCCAATTCCGCAATGGCTTCCTCCCTTGCACCAACGGCGTCTGTCGACGGCGGCGGCAACCTGTTCTCCTGGTACGGCGAGGCATCGCCCCGCCAGAAGCGCGCTTTCTGGAGCTGCAAGGTCGGCTACATGCTCGACGGCATGGATACGCAGATGCTCTCCTTCGTCATTCCGACGCTGGTCGCTACCTGGGGTATCAGCCTGGCCGACGCCGGCTTCATCGGTACGCTCACCTTGCTGGCTTCGGCACTGGGCGGCTGGGCCGCCGGCATCCTGTCGGACCGCATCGGCCGGGTGCGGACGCTGCAATTGACGGTGGTGTGGTTCGCGGTCTTTACCGGCCTGTGCGGGCTGGCGCAGAACTACGAGCAACTGCTGGCCGCGCGCGCACTGATGGGCTTCGGCTTCGGCGGCGAATGGACCGCCGGCGCCGTGCTGATCGGGGAGGTGATCCGCGCCAAGGATCGCGGCAAGGCCGTCGGCCTGGTGCAGTCGGGCTGGGCGATTGGCTGGGGGCTGACGGCCATCCTGTACTCCGTGCTGTTCTCGGTCTTGCCGGCCGAACTGGCGTGGCGCGCGCTGTTCCTCATCGGCTTGCTTCCGGCGCTGCTGGTGGTGGTCATCCGCCGCTATGTGAAGGAGCCGGACGTCTACGAAAAAGAGAAGGCGGCGCAAGGCAACGCGAGCGATCGTCCCCGCTTCACCGAGATCTTCAGCCCGAAGCTGCTGTCGACGACGGTGCGCGCGGCGCTGCTGGCGACCGGCGCACAAGGCGGGTACTACGCGATCACGACCTGGCTGCCGACGTACCTGAAGACCGAGCGTCACCTGACGGTGATGGGGACGGGGGGATACCTGGCCATGATCATCTTCGGCTCGTGGATCGGCTACCTCGTCAGTTCCTATCTGACCGACAAGCTTGGCCGCAAGCCGAACTTCATTCTCTTCGCGGTGGGTTCGATGACGGTTGCCTTCGGCTACACGATGCTGCCGCTGAGCAACGGCGCGATGTTCTGGCTCGGTTTCCCGCTCGGCTTCTTTGCTTCGGGCATTTTCAGCGGCATGGGCGCGTTCCTGACCGAACTGTTCCCGACGCGGGTGCGTGGCTCCGGCCAAGGCTTTTGCTACAACTTCGGCCGGGCTGTCGGCGCACTCTTTCCCTTCCTGATCGGCGCGCTGTCCAAGCAATATGGACTCGGCGCCAGCATCGGCATCTTCGCCGCGGCGGCCTATGGCGTGCTCATCATTGCCGCGCTGACGCTGCCGGAAACCCGTGGCCGCGAGCTTGAAGCCGCTGGCACGTGAGTCCCCGGCTACTGGCGCGCTGGCACTCTTGTACGGCGCCAACGGTCTGACCGCGCATGAGGACATGGTCGCTCGCGGGAACGCCTTGTACCGGACGGGCGCGCCGCGGCGAGCGCGGCTTCCTTTGCGTCACCAAGCTATCGCTCCTTGGGCTTGTAGGCGCGCTTGCGGACTTCGCCTCGCGCAGACAGCGCTTCGCTTGATGGCAATGTATCCGGGAAGGCTGCGTCCAGGCTGCCGAGCATGCTCAGCGCTCGCATCACCTTTACCAGTGTGGATACGCGCACATCGCGTCCGGCCTCCAGATCGCCCAGAGCGGTCCGGCCGATCCCGGCTGCACGCGCGGCGCCAGCGTCAGGCTGCATTTCTGAATGCTGACAACTGCTTCGACAAATGATTATCATGCTTCTTGCTGCACAGTGACGCAACGGGATAGGGGCGTGTCATCGAAATTCCGGCGAGGAGGTCCCGAATGACAAATGCAGACTCCGGACGGTTTCAGATCCTGGCGCTGTCAGGCGGAGGCTTCCGAGGCCTTTATACGGCCAAATTGCTAGCTGACTTCGAAGATGAGATTGGCGCGCCAATCGCCACTCGGTTCGAGCTTGTCACGGGCACATCGATCGGTGGCATCCTGGCATTGGCCATTGCGATGGAAATCCCTGCGCAGCGCATTGTTGAACTTCTCGCCAGTCATGGGGGATTGATCTTCAAGCGGCGCTGGTCTCTGGCGGGAATCTGGCGCGCACCATTTTCTTCCGCGCCTTTGCAGTCGCTGCTTCGTGACAAGAAGATATTTGGCGATCAAGTCCTCGGAGCATGCAGGCATCCGGTCATCATACCGGTGATCAATTACTCGACGGGCAGGCCGCAGATCTTCAAGACGCCGCATCATCCGGATTTCAAGCGAGATCATAAATGCCGGCTGGTAGATGTCGCCATGGCGACTAGCGCGGCGCCCGCATACTTTCCACGATATACGTTCAACAACAATCAATATGTTGACGGCGGTTTGTACGCCAACGCGCCGGGCATGCTCGCGGTCCACGAAGCGCAGTCGTCCATGGGGCAGCCGACAGATCGTATTCACGTGATGGCGGTCGGTACCATGTCATCGAAATTCACCGTCAACCCACGTCGAAACCGAGAGGGTGGGACATATGACTGGGGAGGCGTTAATCCGGCAAACATGCCGAAGAGAGTGTTTGGCTTGTCGATATCCGTACAGGAGGCACTGAGCGATTTCATGCTTTCGCATCTGCTCTCAACGCGCTATTTCCTTGTCGATGACGATCTCACCGACCAGCGCGCACGCGCCGTCGCCCTTGATCGGGCCGACAGCGCGGCGAAGGAGGTATTGCTTGGCGCCGCGACGGAGCGCTCCAAGATCTGCATCGGAAACGAAGACTGCCGATCCTTCCTAACTCACACAGCCCGCTCGGCAATGTTCTACTACGGCGAACATATCAATCAGAAAAGCTAGGCCGGCAAAGCGCATGCGCCGCGCAAGCAGGTCGCGGTGGCGCAGGAACGGGCCAGCGCAATGTGGAAGAATGGAAGAATCCAATGATCCAATATTCTCAACCACGAACGGGTCCATATGAAACTCACGATCACCCTTGAGTTCACCCCAGCCGCTCAAGCCGCAGCAAGAGACATCGACTTGGATCTGACCCCCCACACCGGCGCGATAACACCCGTGATCGGCGACCTGATTCAGTTCCCAGGACAGCCAATCATCTTTGTGGTCATCGGTCGCGTTTGGCAGCCGCGCAATCCGGACAACGTCGAACTTCGTATCATGCTCGATCTGTCGCCTTCGCCGCTGTCTGTCGTCTGAGGGCATTCTGAGTCGCGCACGGCGTTTGCGCGATAGTCATTCCATGCCGGCCGCCGGAGCTGCCTCCGCCCGGGCGGCCGGCTCTCGTATCCCATGATGAACGAACCTTCTCGCCCGCAGCTCGTTGGGGAGCATCCCTCCATCGCCGCTCTACGTGAACTGGTCGCCCGCGTCGGGCGCAGCCAGGCTAGCACCGTGCTGATCTATGGCGAGACCGGGACGGGGAAGAGCCTGGTGGCGCGCATGCTCCACGCGCAGTCCAATCGGGCCGGGCGCGAGTTCATCGATATCAATTGCGCTGCGATTCCCGCCCAGTTGCTCGAATCCGAGTTGTTTGGCCATGAGCGTGGATCGTTTACCGGCGCGGTCAGCCGGAAGGAGGGACTGATCGAGGCGGCGAATGGCGGCACGGTCTTCCTGGACGAAGTCCGCGAGCTCGATCCTGTGATGCAGTCCAAGATCCTGACGCTGCTGGACACGCGGCGGTTCCGGCGGGTCGGCGCGGTGCGTCCCATCAGCGTGGACGCCCGCTTTATCGCAGCGACCAACAAGATCCTGCTGAGCGAGGTCAAGGCCGGCAAGTTTCGCGAGGATCTGTATTACCGGCTGCAGGTGATCGCCATCAATATCCCGCCGCTGCGCGAGCGCGGCGACGACATCTTCCTGCTCGCGAGCAACGCGCTGGCGAAGTACAACGCGCAGTACGGCAGTCACTTCCAGCGGCTGGATCCGGAAGTGGCGCGCATTTTCCGCGCGTACCGGTGGCCGGGAAATGTGCGTGAACTCGAAAACCTGCTGGAACGCATCTGCCTGCTGGAGGAGGGCGATTGCATCCGGCCGTGTCACTTGCCGGCGCGCATCCTGCGGGACGTGGCGCAGCCCGCGGGCGCGGCGGACGATGCCGTGGCGCAGCCGGCTGCAATGAACGGGCATGCTGCGTCCGAGCAGGGGCAGGACTATCACGAGGCCACGGCTCGCTTCCAGCGTGCGCTGATTGAGCAGACGCTGGTGTCGTGCCGGCAGAACCACAGTGCGGCGGCCGAGAAGCTGGGGTTGAGCCGGCACGCTTTGCGGCATCAGATGATGAAGCTGGAACTGCTGGCTCCGACTGCCGGAAGCGACGAGGAGGATGCGTGAGTTTCACGCAATTGCGGCATTTTTTTGCGTGAAAATCACGCGAAAGGCGGGGGCGTAGCGCTAAATCTATGAAATATAAGGATATTTTCATGATTCGCCCTGTGGCACGCAATCTGCTCTAGATGAATCGTCAAGCCCGGCTTGGGGAAGACACCATCTGGAGAACATTGCATGCAGTCCCTGAAGATCATTTGCCCTAATGGCCACCTCGGCTTCGCGCCGTTGCGCACCGAGAGCTTTGGGTTGGGGGTGGAGGCGGGCCCTGACTACATCGCGGCCGATTCGGGAAGCGACGACGTGGGCCCGGTGCCGCTGGGCTCGGACACCTCGACGAGTCCCGAAGCTTGGCAACGCCACGATCTGGAGCAAATGCTGCTGGCGTCGCGCCGTCTCGGCGTGCCGATGATCATCGGCTCGGCCGGCGATACGGGGTCGAACAGCCGCGTGGACCTGTACGTGCGGATCATCGGCGAACTGGCCGCCAAGCATGGCCTGAAGACGTTCCGGGTCGGCTACTTCTATTCCGAGGTGGACAAGGCGTTTCTTCGCGAGTCAATGCGGCGCGGAAAGACGGTGAGCGGGCTCGATGGCTTTGCAGACCTCACCGAAAGCGAACTCGATGCAACCGACCGTATCGTCGCCATGGCCGGTGTCCATCCCTATGTGGCGCTGCTGCGCCAGGGCGCCGACGTGATTATCGGCGGGCGCAGCTCGGATGCCGCGGTCTTTGCCGCGCCGGCGCTACACCACGGCTTTTCCGCCGATCATGCCTATTACCTGGGCAAGGTGCTCGAGTGCGCATCGTTCTGTGCCGAGCCCTATGGCGGCAAGGAGACCGTGATGGGCGTCATCTCCCGCGAGGACGTCCAGGTCACGGCGATGCATCCCGAGCAGCGCTGCACCGTCGCCTCCGTATCCGGCCATGCGATGTACGAGCGCTCCAATCCGTACGAGGAGTTCGTCGCCGGGGGCAGGCTGGACATGACGCATTGCCGCTACGCGCAGGTGGACGATCGCACCACGCGCATCACGGGCTCGCGCTTTATCGAGGCGGAAACGGTCCGGGTCAAGCTGGAAGGCGCGGGGAAGGTGGGCGAGCGCTTCGTCGGCCTGTGTGGCATCCGCGACCCCTACACCATCGCCAACGTGGACCGGGTGATCGCGTGGGCGCGCGAGCAGGTGCGCGCGCGTTTTGGCGACAGCGGCTATCAACTGCACTACAACGTGTACGGCCGCGATGGCGTGATGGGCGAGCTGGAGCCGCTGCGCGACCGGCCGGGGCATGAGCTCTGCGTGCTGGTGCAGGGGGTTGCCCCGACCCGCGAGATGGCCGAGGAGGTGACGATGATCGGCTTGCGCCAGATGTTCTACGCGCGGCTGCCTGACGTCAAAGGCACGGCCGGTTCGGTGTCGTTCCCGCTGGATGAAGTCCTGCACGCCAGCGCGGCCTACCGTTGGACGCTGAACCACACGGTGGAGGTGCAAGACCCCATGGCGCTGTTCCCCACCCACCTCATTGAAGTTGGCGTGTGAGCCTGGTGCCGCATATGACAACGAAGACTATGACGACTACGATGGCAACGCAAAAACTGCATCAACTCGCCAAGACCATCCGCAGCAAGAACGCGGGGGTCAACAAGATCACCTTCGACATCATCTTTCGCGAGGCGGACGAGTACGAACGCGTCAAGCGCTCGCGCGTGCTGAGCCGGGAAAGCATGGCCGCGCTATATGGGATCCCGGTCGAACGGATCTCCGATTTCGTCGAATACGATCCCGCGTACGCCATCAAGTTCACGATCTATCGCACCCGGCCCAGCGGCAGCGCTGGCGATGGCGACATCTTTGGCGCCCAGCAGTACGCGCCGCTGCTGGACCTTGATATCCCCGTCTAGGCAGGACGTCGCCGGATTCCATGGGACTCCGGGTGGACACCCGGCTCCCGGATCCTGGCATCCATGCTGCTCTCCCCATTGCTACCGATTGCTACCCATTGCTACCCATTGAGACAGGAGCGCCGAATGCGAAAGACGTTAGCCCACATTGCGCTGTTGCTTGCCGCGATGTCCGCGGTAACCATGGCGGCGGCCCAGACCGATGCCAAGGTGCCGCCTTTGATAAGAATTGTCGTGCCGTTTTCGGCGGGCGCGAGCAACGACGTGATCGCGCGTGCGATCGCGCCGGGGCTGGCAAAGCGCCTGGGGACTACGGTCATCGTGGAAAACAAGCCGGGTGCGGCAGGCGTCGTTGGTGCCGACTCGGTTGCCAAGGCGCCACGGGACGGGTCCGTGCTGCTTCTGACGTCATCGACCTTCCTGACTGCTGCCGCCACCCAGCCTCGCTCGCCCTACGATCCGCTTGCCGCGTTCGCGCCGGTGTCCATGGTCGCCGAGGGGCCGCTGTTGCTGGCGGTCTCGTCCTCGACCCAGATCAGGTCGCCGGCCGAGCTGATCGCGGCAGCGCGCGCGAAGCCCGGCGCGCTGACCTACGGCTCGGCGGGGATCGGTTCGCTGGCGCAGCTGGCGACGGAGTTGCTGTGCGACATCTCGAAAGTCCAGATGATGCATGTCCCGTACAAAGGGGCTTCCAACGCGATGATCGATCTGGCCGCGGGGCAGATCGACGTCATGATGTCCAACTACAGCTCGCTGGTGACGCAGTTGAAGTCCGGCAAGGTACGGGCGCTGGCGGTGACCTCGCAGCGGCCGAACCCGGCGTTTCCCGAATTGCCGTCACTGGCGGCATCGGTGCCAGGCTACGGGATCGAGATCTGGGTCGGCGTCCTCGCACCTGCCGGCACGCCTGCGCCGCTGGTCCAGAGGCTGAACCGCGAGATCAATGAGATTGCTGCGTCGCCGGATGTACGCGTCGTGCTTGAACCGGACGGCTCGGCGCCCAAGGCAATGAGCCCGTCCGAATTCGGCGCGCGCATGAGGCAAGATCTTGCGCAGTGGAAGCACATCGCCAGCGACAGGAAGATCGTGGCGGAATGACAGGTGGGGAAGAGGCCTCAGGCGCCGCCCAGCAAGTCGTGCGCATTCAGGATCGCGTACGCTATATCCGGCTTTGTCTCGAGGCAACGGCGTATCGCTGTGGGAATCGCCTGCTTGGTCTTGCGGCACAACCCGGTCTGCTCTTCCACCTGGATGCTGATGCCGCGCACCGTGCGCACTTCGTGGATGCTGGGTGTGATCGTCAGCACGATGCCCAGTTGCGCATGCATGCGCTTTTCCATGTCCTTGAGCTCGGCGAGGCTCGACAGGCTCTCCAGGCGGGCGATCAGTCGCTTTTCCTCTTCCCGGGTCAGCCTCAGGATCCGCATGTCGGATTGCGGGTCGTCCAGCAGCGCTTCGCGACCGCATGTGCAGGCGCCTGGCGGACACTCCTTGCGAATCGGAAAGGGGACGTTCATGTCGTCGAGGCGATGTGCGCTTCATCCGGAGGGGAGGGGATATCTTAAATCAAGAGTCCCGCTGGGCGCTGGCCCTTGCCGGGATAGAACCGGCCGGCCGGCGAGAAACCGCCGGAAGGTTTATCCTCGCCGTGTCGCGCAACCTGCCGCGGCGCAATTCGCGCGCCGGCGGGATGCCGCGTCTGGCAATCACCATCCAAGGACACCCCCATGTCGCTCTCGATGTATGAAGTATCGATCCCGGCCTTTATCCGGGCTTTCGGCAGCTTGTCGGCCATCCTGGACAAGGGCGCCGCATTCGCGCAGGCGCAGGGCATGGACCCGGCCGACCTGATCCAGACCCGCCTGGTAGCGGACATGGACCCGCTGCCGGCACAGGTGCAGCGCGCCAGCGACAGCGCAAAGGGTTGCGCGGCGCGGCTGGCTGGCATCGAGATGCCGTCCTTTGCGGACACCGAAACCACCTTTCCGGAACTGCAGGAGCGCATCGCCAGAACGGTGGCCTTCCTGAACACCATCCAGCCCGCCCAGTTCGAGGGCAGCGAAACGCGCACCATCGAGCTCAAGCTGCGCCCCGAGCCCGTCACGTTCGATGGCAAGTCCTACTTGCTGGGCTTTGTGCTGCCGAACTTTTATTTTCACGTGACCACGGCTTACGACATCCTGCGCCACAAGGGCGTGCCGGTGGGCAAGCGCGACTACCTCGGCCTGTCCTGATCGCGAGGGCGGCCTTTGCCGGCCGCCCCTGCCGCGCCTCCATGCTGGAACAGGCGTGATGCGCCGGGGTCAGGCCCTGGTGGCGGCCAGCTTGCGCTCGCTCTTGGGGTGTTGCTCCAGCCGGTCCAATTGGTCCAGCCGCCCGCTCAACACGGTCAGGCCAAGCGCCGCCAGTACCACCAGCGCGCCAATCCACGGCGTATGCATCAGGCCCATATGGGTCACGATCAGTCCGCCCGCCCAGGCCGCGCCGGCAATGCCCAGGTTGAACGCGGCGATATTGAGGCCCGATGCCACATCGACGGCACCCGGCGCATAGCGCTCCGCCTGCTTGACCACATAGACCTGCAGCGCAGGCACATTGCCGAAGGCGACGGCGCCCCAGGCCAGCACGGTCACCACCACCAGCCAGCGGTGCGGCGCGGTGAAGGTCAGCGAAAACAGCACGATGGACAGCAGCAGGAACACGATCTTGAGCGCGGCAATGGGGCCGTGGCGGTCGGCCAGGCGGCCGCCCCAGATGTTGCCCGCGGCGACCGATACGCCGTACACCAGCATCACCAGCCCGACCGCGCCGGCGCTGAAGCCCGATACGTCCTGCAGGATGGGGGCGAGGAAGGTGAATGGGATGAACGAGCCGCCATAGCCGATTGCGGTCTTGGCGTAGACCAGCAGCAGGCGCGGTTCGGCCAGCACCTTGGCCTGTTGCAGCAGCGAGGCGGGGGCGCCATGGCGGATGTTGGCCGGGACAAACATCAGGCTGCCGACAAAGGCGACCAGGCCGAGCGCCGACACCGCGAGAAAGGTCTCGCGCCAGCCGAAATGCTGGCCGATAAAGGTGCCCAGCGGCACGCCGGTGACGAGCGCCACGGTCAGGCCGGTGAACATGATGGCGATGGCGCTCGCGGCCTTTTCCTTCGGCACCAGGCTGGTGGCGATGGTGGAGCCGATCGAGAAGAACACCCCGTGGGCCAGGCCGGTCAGGATACGCGCCAGGATCAGCGATTCGTAGCCGGGCGCCTTCCACGCCAGCAGGTTGCCCAGCGTGAACAGGGCCATCAGCGACAGCAGCAGCGCCTTGCGCGGCAGGCGGCCGGTGAGGGCGGTCAGCACCGGGGCGCCGATGGCCACGCCGAGCGCATAGAGGCTGACCAGCAGGCCGGCCGATGGCAGGGTGATGTGCAGATCGGCGGCGATGGTGGGGATCAGGCCGACGATGACGAATTCGGTGGTCCCGATGGCAAACGCGCTGATGGTCAGCGCGAACAGGGCAATGGGCATGGTGGGCTCCAGGAGCGTCCGGAATTAGGATGGACGCAGTTTGCCGCTGTCTTTCTTGCTGATTAAGTGGGTGATCTGGATAAGATATTTGATTAGTATTCAACAATGAAGATCACACTCGAAGAACTGCAGGCCTTTGCCACCGTCGTGGACAGCGGCTCCATCACGGCTGCGGCCGAGCAACTGGGGCAAACCGTCTCCGGCATCAGCCGTGCGCTGAGCCGCCTGGAAGACAAGGTGGGCACCACGCTGCTGCACCGGACCACGCGCCGGCTCGCGCTGAGCGAGGAGGGCGAGGCACTGCTGGCCCACGCGCGCGCGATCCTGGCTTCCGTGGACCTGGCGGAGGAACAGATGGCCGTGCGCCGCCAGCGGCCGGCGGGACGGCTGCGGGTCAACGCGGCATCCCCGTTCATGCTGCACGTGATCGTGCCGCTGATCGGGGAATTCCGCCGGGCGTATCCGGAAATCGAGCTGGAGCTCAATACCAACGACCAGATCATCGACCTGCTCGAACATCGTACCGATGTGGCGATCCGTATCGGCACGCTGCGCGACTCCACCCTGCATGCGCGTGCGTTGGCCAGCAGCCGTGTGCGCGTGCTGGCCAGCCCAGCCTATCTCAAGGCGCGGGGCCGCCCGGAAAGCGTGGCGGACCTTGCCGGCCACAGCCTGATTGGCTTCAACCAGCCCGAATCGCTCAATCGCTGGCCCTTGCGCGGCGCCGTGGGCGAAGAGGTGCAGATCACGCCGCATCTGTCGGCATCGAGCGGCGAAACCCTGCGCCAGCTGGCACTGGCGGGCGAGGGCCTGGTCTGCCTGTCGGACTTCATGACCGAGGCGGACCGGCGCCGCGGCGACCTGGTGCAGGTGCTGATGGCGCACACCATTGACGAGCGTCAGTCGATCAACGCGGTTTACTACCTCAACACCCAGCTTTCGGCGCGCATCGCCAGCTTCCTGGATTTTGTCGGTGGCAAGCTGCGTGAGGCGGCTTGGGCGCAACTTTAGGCCGGCGCGGGCCATGGACAGCGCCTGAGCATGGCCTTGGCAATAGGGGAAATCGAGGAGGCGGCTGGAGCGGATTGCGCTCCTGTGCGAAAATAGCGCGTTCGCCGCAGTTTCCTGGCCAATAGTCGCCACTCGTCGCCAGTTGCCCGCCCGGCATTCGCCGCGCGCCGTGCACCGACTGCCTCACTGCACCACCCACAGCACTACCTATAAAAGCTACCAGAGCTTTACCAGCCAGCATGACTTACGCCGTCAAGGAAATCTTCTACACACTGCAGGGCGAAGGCGCCAACGCGGGCCGCGCAGCCGTGTTCTGCCGCTTCTCCGGATGCAATCTCTGGAGCGGGCGCGAAGAAGACCGTGCCAGCGCGGTCTGCCAGTTCTGCGACACCGACTTCGTTGGCACCGATGGCACCGAGGGCGGCAAGTACCGCACCGCCGAGGCGCTCGCCGACAAGGTGGCGGCCCAGTGGCCGCAGGCCGTGGATAGCAGCGCCGCCGGGCGTCCGCTGGTGGTCTGCACGGGCGGCGAGCCGCTGCTGCAGCTGGATGCGCCGCTGATCGACGCGCTGCATGCGCGCGGCTTCGAGATCGCCATCGAGACCAATGGCACATTGCCGGTGCCCGAGGGCATCGACTGGGTTTGCGTGAGTCCCAAGATGGGTTCCGAACTGGTGGTCAGGCGCGGCGACGAACTCAAGGTGGTGATCCCGCAGGATGGCCAGGATTTCGCCGCATACGAGCACCTTGATTTCCGCTATTTCCTGGTGCAGGCCATGGATGGCCCGCTGGCACGGCAAAATACCGCGCTGGCGGTGGAGTTCTGCCAGCGCCGTCCGCTCTGGCGCCTTTCGCTGCAGACCCACAAGCTGCTCGGCATCCGGTAGGCAAATCGCGCAAATCGCGCCGGTACGCACCGGCACACCTCGGCACCCATTGGCCCACATGAACAAGCAAGTTTCCATTACCCGCCGGCTGGAGTTCGACTCCGGCCACCGCATTCCCAACCATGGCGGCCAGTGCCGCAACATCCATGGCCACCGCTATCGCCTGGACCTGACGCTGTCGGGCGAGGTGCTGCATCGCGCCGGCGCCTCGGATGAGGGCATGATCCTGGACTTCAGCGATATCAAGGCGCTGGCCACGGAACACCTGGTGTCCAAGTGGGACCACGCCTTCCTGATCCATCGCGGCGATACCGCGCTGCTGAACTTCCTGCAGACCATGGACGGGCACAAGACGGTGGTGCTCGATGCCATCCCGACCGTGGAGAACCTGGCCCAGATCGCCTTCGACATGCTTGCCCCGGTGTTCAAGGATTGCTTCGGGCACCAGTTGCAGCTCACCCGCCTGGTGCTGTTCGAGACCCCGAACTGCTGGGCCGAGGTCAGCGCTGCCTTCAGCCTGCCGGCGCAGGACTGACTCGCCGCACGATGCAGCCGCGATGACCGAGCCGACCCTCCCGCCCGAGGCCAGCCTGGCGAGCCCGGATCTGTCCATGGATCTGGCGCTTGCGCGCGACCGCCGCTATATGCAGGCCGCGCTCGACGAAGCGCGCCTGGCCGAAGCCGCCGGCGAAGTCCCGGTGGGCGCGGTCGTGGTGTGGAACGACACCATCATCGCGCGCGGCCACAACCTGCCGATCCGCTCGGTCGATCCTTCCGCGCACGCTGAAATGCAGGCGCTGCGCGCCGCTGCCCGCGTGATCGGCAACTACCGCATGCCGGAGTGCGAGCTGTACGTGACGCTGGAACCCTGCGTGATGTGCAGCGGCGCGATCCTGCATGCGCGGATTCGCCACGTGGTGTTTGGCGCCACCGATCCCAAGACCGGCGCCGCGGGCAGTGTGCTGAACCTGTTCGAGCAGGCGCAGCTCAATCACCAGACCACCATTGCCGGCGGCGTGATGGCCGACGCGTGCTCGCGCATGCTGAAGGACTTCTTCGGCGGCAGGCGCCGGGCCCAGAAGGCCGCGCAGAAAGCGGCGCAAGAAGCCGCACAAGAAGCCGCACAAGAAGCGGCGCAGATTGTGGGGGCAAGCGATGCGCCTGCCTGCGCGCATTGCGCCGCTGCCGCGCCTGTTGCCTCCACCGACACCGACACCGACCCAAGCCAGAACCCCGACGCATGAGCCAGCCCACGCCTACGCCCACGCCAGCCACCGAAGTCCGCCTGATCGCGTCTTCCGGCTATCCGCACGACGTCGCCATCGCCGCGCGCGGCTGCGCCTGGCTCAAGGGGCAGGGCTTTCATGTTGGCAACCCGGATGTGCTGGCGCGCCGCTACCTGCGCTTTGGCGGCAGCGATGCCGAACGGCTGGCCGACCTGCATGCCATCGGCACCGGCGCGCCGCACGAGCTGACGCTGGCTGTGCGCGGCGGTTACGGTATTGCACGGCTGCTGGAGCAGGTGGACTTTGCCCGCATCGCCGAGCAGGCGCGCGCGAGCCAGACGCCCATCGTCGGCCACAGCGATTTCACGGCCTTCCAGCTGGCGTACCTGGCGGCCACCGGCGGCGTCACCTTTGCCGGCCCGATGCTGCTGGCGGATTTTGGCGCGGACGTGGTCGACCCGTTCATGTGGCAGCACTTCAACGGCGTGCTGCGCGATCCGGCGTACACCATCGACGTGGATGCGCCGCAAGCTGGCGGTCAGCCTTTCACGGGCGCGTTGTCGGGCACGCTGTGGGGCGGCAACATGGCGATGCTGTGCAGCTTGCTGGGTACGCCGTTCATGCCGGCGGTGCAGGGCGGCATCCTGTTCCTGGAAGACGTCAACGAGCCGCCTTACCGGGTCGAGCGCATGCTGCTGCAGCTGGACCAGGCTGGCGTGCTTGGCGCGCAGCGCGCGATCCTGCTGGGCGACTTTTCCAATTACCGCGTGACGGATTACGACAACGGCTATGACCTGCCTGCCGTGGTGGCGTACATGCAGGAGCGCCTGTCGGTGCCGGTCCTCACCGGCCTGCCGTTCGGCCACTGCCCGCGCAAGTTGACCCTGCCGGTGGGCGGGCAGGCGCAGTTGAGTGCACGTGCGGATGGATTTTCGCTGTCGCTGTCGGGTTACCCGGTGTTGAAAGCGGCGCCTTGCGCCCACATCTGAGGCTTATCGCTTCGTTCCTTTGCCCGCCAGTGGTAAAATCGCGGGTTGTTTCCCGAATTCCCTGCCCGGGCCTCGCGCCAACGCGCCACCAGGTTGCCATGCCTGGCTTTGCGCCGTCCACGCAGCTAAGCAAATCAAGCGATTAGCCATTTGCATAGCCATCAGCAGGGCGGCAGCCCGAGGCAAGCGCGGCAAGTCCCGCGCCTCATCATCCATACAAGGTCCCAGACGTGCTTTCTACCGCAAACATCACCATGCAGTTCGGCCCCAAGCCGTTGTTCGAGAATATCTCGGTCAAGTTCGGCGAGGGCAACCGCTACGGCTTGATCGGCGCGAACGGTTGCGGCAAGTCCACCTTCATGAAGATCCTCGGCGGGGATCTCGAGCAGTCCGCCGGCACCGTCATGCTGGAGCCGGGCGTGCGCCTGGGCAAGCTGCGCCAGGACCAGTTCGCCTATGAAGACATGCGCGTGCTGGACGTGGTCATGATGGGCCACACCGAGATGTGGGCCGCCGCCGCCGAGCGCGACGCCATCTATGCCAACCCCGAAGCCACCGACGAAGACTACATGAAGGCGGCCGAGCTGGAGGCCAAGTATGCCGAGTACGACGGCTACACGGCCGAGGCGCGCGCCGGCGAATTGCTGCTGGGCGTGGGCATCCCCACCGACCAGCACCAGGGCACCATGAGCAACGTGGCGCCGGGCTGGAAGCTGCGCGTGCTGCTGGCACAGGCCCTGTTCTCGAACCCGGACGTGCTGCTGCTCGACGAGCCGACCAATAACCTCGACATCAATACGATCCGCTGGCTGGAAGAAGTGCTCAACGAGCGCAATTCCACCATGATCATCATCTCCCACGATCGCCACTTCCTGAACTCCGTGTGCACGCACATGGCCGACATGGACTACGGCACGCTCAAGGTCTACCCGGGCAACTACGACGACTACATGGAAGCCTCCATGCAGGCGCGTGAGCGCCAGCTGGCGGCCAATACGCGCGCCAAGGAGCGCATTGGCGAGTTGCAGGACTTCGTGCGCCGCTTTTCGGCCAACAAGTCCAAGGCCCGCCAGGCTACCTCGCGCCTGAAGCAGATCGACAAGATCAAGGTAGAGGACATCAAGCCGTCGTCGCGCCAGAACCCGTTCATCCGCTTCGAGTTCGACAAGAAGCTGCACAACCTGGCCGTGGAAGCCGAGGGCGTGACCAAGACCTACGATCGCAAGGTCATCAACAACCTGTCGATCGCGATCCAGGCCGGCGAGCGCGTGGCCATCATTGGCGAAAACGGCGCCGGCAAGACCACCTTGCTGCGCAGCCTGCTGGGCAGCACCGTCAAGGGCGGCGTGGAAGTCGATCGCGGCACCATCAAGTGGGCCGAGAACGCCAATGTCGGCTATATGCCGCAGGACACCTTCGAGGAATTCCCGGTCGACCGCGACCTGATCGACTGGATGAGCCAGTGGACCCAGGCCGGCGACGACGACCAGTCGCTGCGTGGCACCATGGGCCGCCTGCTGTTCTCGGCCGACGACATCAAGAAGTCGGTCAAGGTGCTGTCCGGCGGCGAGAAGGGCCGCATGATCTGGGGCAAGCTGATGCTGGGCCGCCACAATGTGCTGGCGCTCGACGAGCCGACCAACCACATGGACATGGAATCCATCGAATCGCTGCAGATCGCGCTGGACAAATTCACCGGCACGCTGGTCTTCGTCTCGCACGACCGCGTGTTCGTCAGCGGCCTGGCCACGCGCGTGATCGAAGTGCGCAACGACGGCACGCTAACCGACTACCTGGGTACGTATGACGAGTACCTGGAGTCGCAGGGTATCGACGGCTAAGCAGCAAGCGTCAGCCGAGCCAACAAGAAGGGCCGCCATGTGCGGCCCTTCTTGTTTTTGTGGCCGGGATCCATTGCGGCCACTCAGGCCGATGCATGCCCGTCGTCGCGCACCATCTTGTCGAGCTGGTCGATGATGGCGCTGGCCGTAATCTCCCCTTTGGCCTTGTGCAGGGCGCTGTATAGCGGGCCGCGCAGCGCCGCCAGTTCCGCCGGGCTGCCGGCCTTTTCCACCTTGACTTGCAGCAGGTAGCCGCGCAGGCCCAGGTGATGGCCGATGACATCCGTATAGAAGTGATAAAGCTGCTGGTAAGTGCCGCCCGTGGGTTGCGGGGAAGCAGGCGCAGGCAAGGCGTCGTCCCATGACGGCACATTGGCACCACGCATGCTGTGCATGGAGAGCAGGCTGTCGGCCTTGGCGTCGCCATGGCGATCCCCGCTGGCGGGCGGGTTTGCGGGGCTGGTAGCCGCCGCAGGCTGTGGCGCATTCTCCGCGCGGATCAGACCGGCAGCCAGCAGGGCGTCAATGCTCTCCGGCCCCACGCCCATGCCGCCGGTCTGTGCCAGCAGCGCGCTGCGCCGGCGCTCGCCATTGACGATCAGCAGCAAGGCGCGCAGCTTATGGTCCAGTTTGCGCGCGCGCGTGCGGATTTCATCCTGGCCTTGCTCGGTCTTATGAAAAACCGGGTCGGACATGTCTCGCTCCATTGTTATAGGCCGAGCAGCACAGTGTGGTATACCGCACTTTGCGTCATGCGGCTCGCCGGCCGATTATCGCCACGTTGTTTGGGCTGCTGGCGCGCTGCAAAAAAACGAGTCGCCAAAGCGCACTACAATGTGATGCACCATAAAAGTAACAAAATTTGCACCCGCCTATTCACCCAACTGAAAACTGTGGCCATGCAACAACGAGACAAACTCTTTATCAACGGTAAGTGGGTTGCCCCGCACGGTACCGGCCTGATCAACGTCATCCACTCCACGACCGAAGCCGTCATGGGCCGTATCCCCGAAGGCCACGCACGCGACGCCGAGGAGGCTATCCAGGCAGCGCGAGCCGCCTTCGACAGCTGGTCGGCCACGCCGCCCAGCGTGCGCGCGGACTATATCCGCAAGATTGCGGAGGGCCTGAAGGCGCGCAGCGAAGAACTGGCGCAACTGATCGCCGGCGAAGTCGGCATGCCGATCAAGATGGCGCGCGCGATTCAGGTGGGCGGCCCGGTCTACAACTGGGCACAGGCCGCCAAGCTGCTCGAGACCTTCGCGTTCGAGGAAGAAGTCGGCAATTCCCTGGTGGTTCGGGAGCCGGTGGGCGTGGTCGCGGCCATTACGCCGTGGAACTACCCGCTCAACCAGATCACGCTGAAAGTGGCGCCGGCGCTGGCCGCGGGCTGCACGGTGGTGCTTAAGCCGTCGGAAGTGGCGCCGCTCAATGCCTTCGTGCTGGCAGAGGTGATCGAAGCCGCCGGGCTGCCGCCGGGCGTATTCAATCTGGTCACCGGCTACGGTCCGGTGGTGGGCGAGGTACTGGCCAGCCACCCGGAAGTCGACATGGTGTCGTTCACGGGTTCCACGCGCGCCGGCAAGCGGGTGTCCGAACTCGGCGCGCAGAGCGTCAAGCGCGTGGCGCTGGAGCTGGGCGGCAAGTCCGCTTCGGTGATTCTGGACGACGCGGACCTGGCTGCCGCGGTCAAGGGTACCGTGGGCGCCTGTTTCCTCAACTCCGGGCAGACCTGCTCGGCGCATACCCGCATGCTGGTGCCGCGCGCGCGCTACGACGAGGTCAAGGCCATTGCCAGGAAGGTGGTCGAGGGCTATACCGTGGGCGACCCGTTGCTGGAAACCAGCCGCCTTGGCCCGCTGATTTCAGCCGCGCAGAAGGACCGCGTGACCGGCTATATCCAGCGCGGCATCAACGAGGGCGCCGAGCTGGTTGCAGGCGGCCCCGAGGCGCCCGAAGGGCTGGACAAGGGCTTCTTCGTCAAGCCGACGGTGCTGGGCAATGTCGATCCCAAGGCCACGGTGGCGCAGGAAGAGATCTTCGGCCCGGTGCTGTCGATCATCTGCTATGACACCGAGGAAGATGCCGTGCGCATCGCCAACGACAGCATCTACGGGCTGGGCGGCGGCGTGTGGTCGGGCGACGAGGCGCGCGCCATCCGCGTGGCGCGCCGGATCCGCACCGGCCAGGTCGACATCAACGGCGGCCCGTTCAACATGCAGGCGCCGTTTGGCGGCTACAAGCAGTCCGGCAACGGGCGCGAGGCCGGCAAGTACGGGCTTGAGGAATTCCTCGAGTACAAGTCGCTGCAGATGAAGAAGCCGGCTGCCTGAGGCCGGCGGCTCGCGAGGAAAAATGCCCGGCTGGTCCGGGCATTTTTCATGGGTGGGTTTGCTGGCTCGATTCACGTTGGCTGCAGGCATGATTCGGCGATAATGCCGAGTGCCATTGGCTGGCAAGCTGGACTGAACGCGGGACTGAACGCGGACCTGCGGACGGGGCAAGAGGCATGGGACCAAAAACATAAATAAAAGCGCGGGCGCGACACGCCACGCGGGGAGAGGGATCGATGCGTTGGTTGAAACGGCTGACCTGGCTGGTATTGACGCTGGCGGTGCTGCTGCTGGTCTGCGCGTTTGGCGCTTATGTCTGGTATCGGCAGGCATCGCAGCCGCAGACCGCGGGCACGCTGAAGTTGCCCGGCTTGCGCGAGAGCGTATCGATCGTCCGGGACCGCCATGCCGTGCCGCATATCAAGGCGGCCAATGCACAGGATGCCTACTTTGCGCTCGGCTTCGTCCATGCGCAGGATCGGCTGTGGCAGTTGCAGATGAGCAAGCGCATCGTGTCCGGCCGGCTGGCGGAAATCCTGGGGCCGAGCGCGCTGGATACCGACCGTTTCCTGCGTACCCTGGGCGTGTGGCGCAATGCCGAAGCCATCCTGGCCCAATCCTCCGCCGAGACCCGGGCCATGTTGCAGGCCTATGCCGATGGCGTGAATGCCTATATCGATGGCCGAAAGGGGCCGTTGCCGCCGGAGTTCCTGATCTTGCGTACCCAGCCCGAGCGCTGGGAGCCGGCCGATACGCTGGCCTGGCAGACCATGATGGCGTGGGACCTGGGCGGCAACTGGACCCAGGAGACGTTGCGCATGCGGCTCGCGCAGGTGCTGCCCGTGTCGCGCATCAACGAGCTGCTGGCGCCTTATCCTGGCGAACGGCCGCTGCGCACCATGGACTACGGTAATCTCTACCGGCACCTGGCGCCGCTGGCCACGGCCATGGCGCGTGTCGAGCAGCAGGCGCCGGCAGGCTATGTGGAGGGCATGGGCTCGAACAACTGGGTGGTGTCGGGCGCCCATACCCGTTCGGGCAAGCCGCTGCTGGCCAATGATCCGCACCTCGGGCTGCAGGCGCCGGCGCTGTGGTACTTCGCCCAGATGCAGGCTCCCGGGCTGGATGTCACGGGCGCCACGCTGCCCGGCATGCCGGCGGTGGTGCTCGGGCATAACCAGCGCATCGCCTGGGGCTTCACCAATACCGCGCCGGACGTGCAGGATCTCTATATCGAGCGCTTGCAGCCTGGCAGCACGCAGCGTTACCAGACGCCGGACGGCTGGGCTGAGTTCGTCACGCGCACCGAGACCATCCACGTCAAGGGCGCGTCCGACGTGACGCTGATCGTGCGCGAGACGCGCCACGGCCCGGTGATCTCGGATGCGGCCGAGCCGGTGGCGACCGCTGCGGCCCCGCTCGGGGCGCAGTACGTGGTGGCTTTCCAGTGGACCGCGCTGCGTGCCGATGACCGGACCGTGCAGGCCGGGCTGGCGCTGAACCGCGCCACCGACTGGGCCAGCTTCCTGGCGGCGCTGCGCGATTTCCATTCGCCGCAGCAGAACATCGTCTACGCCGATGTCGATGGCAACATCGGCTTTATCGCGCCGGGCCGCGTGCCGCTGCGCCGCGCCGACAATGACCTGAAGGGGTTGGCGCCGGCCCCCGGCTGGGACGCGCGCTACGACTGGAGCGGCTTCATCCCCTTCGAGCAATTGCCGCGCAGCTTCAATCCGCCCGAGGGCGTGATCGCCACCGCCAACCAGAAGATCGTCGAGGACGACTATCCGTATTTCCTGACCAGCGAATGGACCGTGCCGTATCGCTACCAGCGCATCCGCACGCTGATCGACGCCACCGAGCGGCACACCATGGACAGTTTTGGCGCGATCCAGAAAGACACGCTCTCGCTCGCCGTGCGCGATGCCTTGCCGCTGCTGCTGGCATCTCCCATCGCCAGCGACCCGGCGCTACCGGAGCGCGAGCGCGCGCTGATCGCATCGCTGCGCAAATGGGATGGCGATATGCAGCCCAGTCTGTCCGAGCCGCTGGTCGCAACCGCATGGCTGCGCGAGCTGTCGCGCGTGCTGTTCGAGGACAAGGTCGGAGATACGCTGTTCAACCGCCTGTGGGAGCAGCGTAACGTGCAGCAGCCCATGCTCAACGTATTGCGCAATCCGCGGGGGCAAGGCGCGTTCTGGTGCGACGACAGCACGACCCCGGCGCCGGAGAGCTGCGACGATGCCGTTGCCAAAGCCTGGCGCCTCGCCATTGCCGACCTGGACCGGCGCTACGGCGACAAGCCTGAGCGCTGGCGCTGGGGCCAGGCGCATGCGGCCCGCTCCGAGCACAAGCCGTTCGGCAAGCAGCCTTACCTGGCGGGTTTGTTCAACGTCAAGGTACCCAGTGGCGGCGACACCTATACGGTCAACGTAGGGCGCCACAACCTGCGCGACGAGGCGGCGCCGTTCGAGAGCGTGCACGCGGCCAGCCTGCGTGCCATCTACGACCTGTCAGACCTGGCCGAGTCGCGCTTCATGGATTCGACCGGGCAATCGGGCAACGTGACGTCGACCCATTACCGCGACTGGACCGACAAGTGGGCCGCGGTGCAGTACATCACCATGGCGCCGGGCCGCCGCGCGCCGGGCAATGAGGCCTTCGACACGCTGGTGCTGCAACCGGCCAGCAGGCGATGACGATGACGATGACCGAGGTGTCCATTCCCATTGGCTGCGTGTTGCTGGGCACCGTGCGCCCGTTTGGGCCCAAGGGTGTGCCTAGCGGCATCGACAAGCAGGCGGTGGACGGGGCGGTGCGCGTCACCGTGCTGGGTTTGGCCGGGGACGGGCAGGGAGACCCCAGGCACCATGGCGGCCCGGAAAAGGCCATTCACCACTACGCCTTCGATCACTATCCGGCTTGGCGCGAGGAACTCTCGCCGCTATCCACGCAGGCGGCCGAGGTACTGGCACGGCCCGGCGCGTTTGGCGAGAACGTGAGCACCGCTGGCCTGACCGAGGCCGATGTCTGCATTGGCGATCGTTTTCGCCTGGGCGGGGCCTTGGTCGAGGTGTCGCAGGCACGCCAGCCATGCTGGAAGCTGAACCATCGGTTCGGGCACGCCGGCATGGCGCGCGCGGTCCAGCAAAGCCTGCGCACGGGCTGGTACTACCGGGTGCTGGAAGAGGGCGGCCTGGCGCGGGGCGACAGCCTGGTGCTGGTCGAGCGGCCATATCCGGACTGGAGCCTGCAGCGGCTGCTGCACGTGCTCTATGTGGATCGCCTGGATGCGGGCGCCTTGTACGCCATGGCGACGCTGCCGGCACTGGCCGAGAACTGGCGCAAGCTGGCGCGCCAGCGGCTGGAGCGGCGCGAGGTGGAGGATATGGAGCGGCGCCTGGCAGGCGGTTGAGCCTGAGCCTAAGCTTGCCACCGTGGGCGGAAGAGTCGGCCCTGGCTCAGCCCTGGCGGAAGCGCTTGCCTTTGCCCTCGCGCGTGATGCGTTCCCACACGGCCTGCTTTTCCGTGTCGTCCATGAAGACCCAGTTGCTGACTTCCATGGCGCTGCGCCCGCAACCCTGGCAGATCTCGTCGAACAAGGTCGAGCAGATGCCGATGCACGGGCTGTCCGGGCGGTCGAACAGGCTTTCGTCGCCGCGTGGTGCATTCGGCTGTGATTCCGGCTGTGACTCCGGCTGTGACTCCGGCTGCCCGTTGGTTAGCTGGGCGGATTGGCTGGGGTCTTGCGGGTTTGACGGCATGCGGCTGGGTGGCGGGGCGGATGGGCGCTCATTATAAACGGCTGGCTGCGCCGGCCTTGGCTGCCGGTTGATGACGTGGGAGGTCATTGAGCGGCGCCGCCGGCATCGGTCAGGATGCCGGCGTCTCGCACCGGATCAGAACTTGTGGCGAATGCCGAGCGTCGCGCCAAACTGGTTCGCGCCAGCCTGAACGTACGCACTATCGGTCGGGCTGTTGTTGTTGAAGCCGTTCACGCTCAGGTTCGAGTTGCCTTTGTTCTTGACGTAAGACAGGGAAGCGTAAAGGTCGGTGCGCTTGGACAAGGCGTAGTCGGCTGTAGCGACAAAGTCCCACGGGTCGGCACCGCTATTGCGGAAGTCCTGGTAGTACGCGGCGCCCGTCAGCGAGAATGCCGGGGTCAGCTGGTAGGCCAGGCCTGCCCAGTACAGGTTCGACCCGCCGTTGGTGAACTGGCCGCCGGGCAGCGAGGCGCCGTTGTAAGCCTTTGCCCAGCGGTAGCCCAGGAATGCCTTGGCAGCACCCAGCGTGTACGAGCCAGCCGCGGTGGCACGGCGAATCATCTGCGCACTGGCGGCGCCGGTGTTGTTCGCCTGGTCATAAGCCGCGCCCACCGCGAAGGGACCCGCCGCGTAGCTGGCCAGGAAGCTGTATTCGCGGCCGTTGGTGAAGGCTCCCGCCACTTCGTTGCCATTGTTGGTGAAGCTGTAGAGACCGGACACGGTCAGGCCGCCGAACGTGCCGATGTACTTGCCGCTGTTGTCGGCACGCGAGCCAAATTCCGGCGCGGTCGAGGTAATGCCGTAGCGTGTCGAGATCGCCATCGGATCGTAGAGCAGGCCGAAGTCGAAGAACGGGGTCGTGTGGCGGCCCAGGGTGAACGTGCCGTACGGGCTCTGCAGGCCGACATAGGCTGCGCGCCCGAAGAGGCGGCCACCTTGGCCCGACGAGCCGGTGTCGAAGTTCACACCGCTTTCCAGTACAAAGATGCCCTTCAGCCCGCCGCCGATATCCTCGACGCCGCGCATGCCCCAACGCGAGCCGGACTGATTGCCCGAGGTCAACCGATAAGCGTTGCCGCCGGGAGCGCCAGCGGCCGTCGCGGAGGATTTGTTCGTGTATTCGAGGCCGGCATCCGCCACGCCATACAGCGTCACGCTCGACTGAGCATTTGCGCCGCCAGCGGCCAGGGCAGCCATTGTGGCCGCAAGCAATTTCATTCTCATTTCAACGATCTCCTCTAAGGTTCTTGGATTTTTCCAGCACGGCTGGTCCCGTGCCGAAGTCTTTGCACAACCGCGAGCCGCTATCCGTGCGCCGTGCCGATGGGCGTGCATCCGCCAATCGTGGGCAGCACTTCGCCTGGGCCGCGAACGCGCGTGCGTTCGGGCCCGGGAGGCTTGTCGCGGGCTGTGTTTCGTCAGGTGTCAGGAGTGGAGTGCGGGGGAGCCGAGGCTGGCCGCGGCCGCGCCGGGCGCAGCGCGTTCACGCGCCATCAGGAAGACGATGGCGGCGGCGATCAGGTCGAACACTGCCAGCAGGACGAACAGCGGGCTGTAGCCGATATGCGTGACGGCGATGCCGAACAGCAGCGTAAACAGGGTCGCGCCCAGGTAGCCGCTCATGCCGGCCAGGCCGGTGGCTGTCGCCACTTCGTTCTTGCCGAACGCGTCGGACGTGATCGAGTAGAGCGCGCCCGACAAGGTCTGGTGGGCGAAGCCGCCGACGCACAACAGCGCGATGGCGCTGTACGGGCTGTCCACCAGGCCAACACAGGC
Organism: Cupriavidus sp. 05L411; assembly: GCF_056398045.1. Lineage (NCBI taxonomy): Bacteria > Pseudomonadati > Pseudomonadota > Betaproteobacteria > Burkholderiales > Burkholderiaceae > Cupriavidus > Cupriavidus sp. 05L411. The sequence goes on from NZ_JBFTOQ010000021.1 coordinate 113,460, forward strand.
CGGACCGATCATCGCCAGGCAGCCGACCAGCATGACCAGCTTGCGCGAGGTAAACAGCGACACCTTGAGGTGCTTGTGGAACCACGGGCTGAGATAGCCCCCCAGCACGCAGCCGATGTCGGCGGCAAGGAAGGGCAGCCATGCGAACATCGCAATCTCCTTGATGTTCATATGGCGCTCGGTTGCCATGTAAAGCGGAATCCAGGCGTTGAAGGTTTGCCAGGCCGGCTCCGACAGGAAACGGGGAATCGCGATCGACCAGAAATTCCGGCTGCGCATGATCTCGAGCCAGCTTGCCTTGGCCACGTTGGCATCCTTGTGCTGCGCCTCCTGGCCGGCAAGGATGTACTCGCGTTCCTGGTCCGACAGGCGCTGCTGATTCTTCGGATGCTTGTAGCAGAGCATCCACAGTACGGTCCATGCCACGCCCAGCGCGCCGACGATGATGAAGGCCCGTTGCCAGCCGCCGTTCAGGATTGTCCACACGACCAGCGGCGGGGCGCACAGCGCGCCGATCGACGAGCCGATGTTGAACCAGCCGATGGCGATCGAGCGTTCCTTGGCGGGGAACCATTCCGTCGTTGCCTTTACGCCACCGGGGATGCCGGCGGCTTCGGCCAGGCCAAGCAAGCCGCGAAAGAACGCCAGAGCTTGCCAGCCGGAGGCCAACGCGGCGGCGGCGCATGCCAGCGACCACGCCAGCGCGAAGATGCCAAAGCCGATCTTGGTGCCGATGGCGTCCAGTACCAGGCCGGCGACCGGCTGCATCAAGGCGTAGCAGACCTGCCAGGCCACGACCACATAAGAGTACTGCTGGGTCGTCATATGCAACTCCGACATCATCGTCGGTGCGGCAACGGATAGCGTATTGCGCGCCAGGTAGTTGACGATCAGGCCCATCGTGACCAGGCTGACCATCCACCAGCGCATGCCCTTTATGTGTTTCATCATGTCTCCTTGTATTTATGGATTCGCGGCAAAGCCGTGTGCCGCGCTACGTCGTTCTCGATCCCGGTTGGCCCCAGGGCCAGCCCACGCAGGTCAGGCGGCCAAAGCAAGCGGCCATTGATCCTCGGCGTGGGGCATCGGTTGGAAATCAAGCCTCTTGGCTTACGCGCTACCCGCGTACGCCGCCATGCCGCTGCGCCTCTGGCGTGAAGTCGATGCTCGCGAAACTGCCGCCCTGGTACTGGCGGCCGATGGCATCGAGCGGGTTCGGGGCGGCGAGAACTTCTTCGGCGAAATCTTCGGCATTCTGTTTGGGCTGGTAGTGCAGGCGCGCCGCGCCATCGTTGTTCCAGTAGCTGCGCGTATTGGCGGAGACGCCCCACACGACGAGGAAGCCAAGGTCAGGAACGGTGATGCCCTGCTCGATGAGATGCACGAGATCATCGTGTCCCAGCCAGGTACTCAGATGCCGAAACTCTTGCGGTCTCTCCACGCAGCTGCCGATGCGCACGCAGACGCTCTCGATGCCGTGCTTGTCCCAGTAAAGACGGGCAAGCCCTTCGCCCCACATCTTGCTCAAGCCGTAAAAGCCATCCGGGCGAAACTCGCAGTCGGTCGAGAGTTGCTGGTCCACCGGATACATGCCGATCGCGTGATTGGAGCTGGCGAACACGATGCGGCCGACTTTCTGGCGCCGCGCGCCCTCATAAACCTCGACGAGCGCCCGCAGGTTGTTGTCGATGATCTCCGGCAGGGGGCGCTCGACACTCGTTCCAGCCATGTGAATCAGCACGTCGACACCGTTCAGCAGACGGTCGACCACGGTCGGGTCGCGCAAGTCGCCACGCATTACCTCTTCGCCCTCAGCGACCGGTACGAGCGACTGCGAGTTGCCCGACGAACGCAGGCCATAGCCGCGCGCCAGCAGGGCGGTCCGCAGCACGGTGCCCAACTGCCCACCGGCGCCGCTTAATGCAATCTTGGTCACGATATGAAATCTCCGTCTTGTTTGGTTTGGTTTGGCGTATGGAGCGCTCGCGCTCTGATCCCATGGAGCGTGCCAGCTTAACTGGTCCCGCAATCATTCATGGGACGTCATACAACATGAGTTAATTTTATTTGTCCGACAAGTGCATTTAAAGTAGGACAACTTTCTTAGGATTTCAAAGGCTTGTCAACGACAACGATCGGGAAATCGGGTTTACCCCCCGTCCATAGATGGCTTAATGACCATATTTCAAAAGTGAATTGGCGTGCTGAACTGTTGATGGACCCCACATGCAGTATGTTAGTCTGACAGCTTGCGCAACAACCCTACGCCGGCCAACCGGCGGAGCAGCAGGAGCAAGGTGTGGACGAATTGGTATTGACGGCAACCGACAGCACCAGTCTTTCAGAGCAGGTTTGCAAGCTGATCATCGGAGCGATCCTGCGGGGAGAGTTTTCCGCGGACCAGAAGCTACCGACGGAAGCCGATCTGGCCAGCCGTTATGCGGTATCCCGGACAACCGTGCGGGAGGCGCTGTCGCGCTTGCGATCAGAGGGCATCGTGGTCTCGCGGCGGGGATCCGGAAGCTACATCCAGCGCATGCCGGTACGCGGGCAGCCGGTCACCCCCCAGATATCCAGCATCGCGGACATCGAGCATTACTATGCATTCCGCCTTTGTGTGGAAGTCGGCGTGGCTGAGATTTCAGCGCAGATGCGCACCGATGCGGACATCGACGCTATTCGCGCCGCCTACGCCGCGCTGGACCGCACGCAGGAAAGCGAGACGTCGGGCGTGGAGGAGGATCTGCAGTTGCATCTGGCCATTGCGCGGGCATCTCACAATCCTTTCTTCGTGCCCACGGTCGAGCATGCGCTCGGCCCGATTCGCCAGTGCATGGAACTGGCCCGTAACCTGGGGCAGACGCGCAATCCCACGCGCTTCGAGCAGGTCCAGGCCGAGCATCTGGCGATCATCGAGGCTATTGTGCAGCGGTCGCCGACTCAAGCCTCGATCGCGATGCGCCGGCATATCGAGAATGCCAGGCGTCGAATCTTCGAGGGTGCCTGACTCATCGTCGTGAGCCGGCACGCGTCCTGTCCAGGTGCGGTAGGGCCGTACTGACCATGTTGGGGCGCTCGCTTGCTCAATGTTGTATGGCAACTTTACCTAGGTCCGGCAGCTCAGTTGTCTTTCGTAGGTGCCGTCACGAATCAGGGTGCTTCAGCACCAATCTCAGGTGACGGGCTGATGCAAATGAGGTTCGCGACGCGTTCAATGTTGTAGGACATCAGGTGTCTTCGGCTGGGGGATGGCGTACAGATCGCGCGCGAGGTATCAGCCGGGCTGGCCCTGGGCGATGTTCCGCGGCTCGGCGTCGAGTTGTCGCGCCAGCTCATCCACTGCGCGCCGGATTGGCTGGCCGCTCCTGGCCACCTTGGCAAGCGTCAGTGCCCCTTGCCAGCCGCAGATCACCAGGCCGGCGAGCTCGGTGGCGCGTACCCGTGGGATCCCGCGTGCCGCGAAGGCATCGGCCAGCACGGCTTCCCATGCGGCAAAGGCCGCGTTGCCCGCTGCCGCCACGCCCTCGGCCTCCGGGGCGATTTCCAGCAGGATGGTGGAGATCGGGCAGCCGTCACGATAGTCAGACTGGGCCATCCAGCCGGCCATCAAGACGCCATAGGCCCGCACGATCGCGCCCGGCGAGTCGTGCTCCGCGCATAGCTGCGCGAGCGTCGCACGCACCAGTTCGCCGGCGTACACGATGACTTCCTCGGCGATCTGCTCTTTACCTTTCGGGAAGTAGTGATAGAGCGAGCCCTTTGGCGCGCCGCTCAATGCAACGATGTCATTGGTGCCGCTGGCGGCGTAGCCATACCGGCGAAAGAGCACGGCGGCGGCGCGGATGATCTTGTCCCGATGCTTGGCTTGAGCGGCCATGTGATGAAGTCCTTGGTCGTTGGAGGGGTTGATATCCTGCTGGAATTATATAGACTGGTCTACATTAAAAATAGTGGTTGAGCCATCACAGCCTCAACGATACAACCAGGAGACACCACGATGACCAGCGCCACGGCCGGACATGCCGATCTTCCCGCCGACCTTCCCACCGGCTTCGCGCCGCATTTCCGCCATAGTCCGCTGACCGATCCCTGGGAGCCGCTGTACTCGCGGCGCTCGGACCAGGCCATCGTGCTGGCGGTGAAGCTCGCCCAGGCCCACACCAACGCACGCGGCTTTGCCCATGGCGGGCTGATCACGGCCCTGGCAGACAACGCCATGGGGCTGTCGTGCGGCATGCAATTCGCCGAGCCGCGCAGCCTGGTCACCGTGAACCTGTCGATCGACTTCCTCAACGTCGCAAGGATCGGGCAGTGGCTGATGTTCGAAACGTCATTCACCAAGGTCGGCGGCACGCTGTGCTTTGCCCAGGCTTTCGTCACCGCCGACGGCGTGGCTTGCGCCAGGGCCAACGCGACGTTCCGGGCCATGCAGTGAGTTTTTTCCTTGGATCTTAATCAGGCAGGGTCATGCAATGACAGCAGATACGAGCAGCACCAACGCCACCACTAGCGCGACCACCAGTGGCGCCTATTCGCTGGACATGGTCAAGCGTGTCAACCAGAGCGCCGCCTTCAACCGATGGCTGGGCTTCGAGGTGATCAGCGCGCAGGGCGGGGTGGCGGAGCTGCGCATGGCCTGGCACGATCAAGCCACGCAATATGCGGGATTCCTCCATGCGGGCGTGATCGGCGCCCTGGTCGATACCGCCTGTGGATTCGCGGCCACCACGGTAGGGGGGCCGGTGATGGCTTCCCACTATTCGGTGAACTGCATGGCGCCGGCCGTGGGGCAGGCGTTCGTGGCGCGGGCCAGCGTGACCAAGGCAGGCAAGCGGCAGGTGTTTGCCAGGGCGGAAGTGTTCGCGGAACAGGCCGGTGGCGAGCTTCGGCTGGTGGCCTCGGGCGAGGTCATCTTCGTGCCTGTCGAGCCACAGACCGCCAAGCCACCTGCGCCGCACGATTGAGATCCCTGGCTCGACATCATTAGCGCAATTAACGGCCAGGTATTTGCGCCCTACGACCCAACCGGTGCCGCCTCACGGGATACCGCAATTTGGGCCGCACGCGGCTTCGGCGAGCCAGGCAAGCCTGCAGGGCGAGAGGTAAGGCTTGAATGGAAAATGGCAGTCCGCTCGCTACGCGACCGGACTGCCATTCGAGCGGGGCGGACGGGGCGGGAGACGCTGATCCACTCAGGCGATCGATGCAGATAGTGGCAGCTTCGGGATAGTCCCGGTGGCGGGCGCCGTGGCTGGCACTACGGAGCTACGCAGCTAAGGACATGGCTCACCCGGTCAAGCGCACTCCAGCGTGAAACCCATGCCTCCACGTCGCGTGCCTCAGAACGCGTCGCCGGGCACGCGCACCCATCCTTCCATCAGCACGCGGGCGCTGCGGCTCATGATGGCCTTGGTCACGGTCCATTCGCCATCGACCTGGCTGGCTTCGGCGCCCACCCGCAAGGTGCCCGAGGGATGGCCAAAGCGCACTGCGTTGCGCTCGCCGCCGCCGGCAGCCAGGTTCACCAGCGTGCCGGTGATGGCCGCCGCGGTGCCGATGGCGACCGCGGCCGTGCCCATCATGGCGTGATGCAGCTTGCCCATGGACAAGGCGCGTACGAGCAGGTCGACGTCGCCTGCGGCAACCGGTTTGCCGCTGGAGGCCACGTAGTCGGCCGGCTTGGCGACAAAGGCGACCTTCGGCGTGTGCTGCCGGGTGGCGGCCTCATCGATATGTTTGATCAGGCCCATGCGCACCGCGCCGTGGGCGCGAATGGTCTCGAACATCGCCAGCGCCTTGGGGTCGCCGTTGATGGCGTCCTGCAGCTCGGTGCCTTTGTAGCCGATGGATTCCGCGTTCAGGAAGATGGTCGGAATGCCCGCATTGATCATGGTGGCCTTCAGCGTGCCAACGCCGGGAACCTCGAGATCGTCGACCAGGTTGCCGGTGGGGAACATGGCGCCGCCGGCGCCGTCTTCCTCGGCCGCCGGATCCATGAATTCGAGCTGGACTTCGGCGGCGGGGAAGGTCACGCCGTCCAGCTCGAAGTCACCGGTTTCCTGCACGGCGCCATTGGTGATGGGTACGTGCCCGATGATGGTCTTGCCGATATTGGCCTGCCAGATGCGCACGATGGCCACGCCGTTGTGCGGGATGCGGCTGGGGTCGACCAGGCCGGCACTGATGGCGAAGGGGCCGACGGCGGCGGAGAGGTTGCCGCAGTTGCCGCTCCAGTCGACAAACGGCTGGTCGATGGAGACCTGGCCGAACAGGTAGTCGACGTCGTGATCGGGCTTGCTGCTTTTTGAGAGGATGACGGTCTTGCTGGTGCTGGAGGTAGCGGCACCCATGCCGTCGATCTGCTTGCCATAGGGATCGGGGCTGCCGATGACGCGCATCAGCAGCGCGTCGCGGGCGGCGCCCGGCACCTGCGCGGCTTCGGGCAGATCCTGCAGGCGGAAGAACACGCCTTTGCTGGTCCCGCCACGGATGTAGGTGGCGGGGATCTTGATCTGGGGTACGTGGGCCATGGAAAATTCGTCCTGATGAAAGCGGGCGGTACGTCGCCATACCGCCCGAACACGTTGCTGGTCGATGCGCCCGCGCGCGCGCTTACGCAGCGGCCTTCGACGATTCGAGGAAGTCCTGCGCGAAGCGCTGCAGCACGCCGCCGGCTTCGTAGATCGACACTTCTTCCGCGGTATCGAGGCGGCAGGTCACCGGCACTTCCACGCGCTCGCCGTTCTTGCGATGGATCACCAGGGTGAGCTCGCAGCGCGGCGTGCGTTCGCCGATCACGTCGTAGGTCTCGGTGCCGTCGATGCCCAGCGTGGTGCGGTTGACACCAGGCTTGAACTCCAGCGGCAGCACGCCCATGCCGACCAGGTTGGTGCGGTGGATGCGCTCGAAGCCTTCGGCCRCRATSGCTTCCACGCCGGCCAGGCGCACGCCCTTGGCGGCCCAGTCGCGCGAGGAGCCCTGGCCGTAGTCGGCGCCGGCCACAACGATCAGCGGCTGCTTGCGSKCCATGTAGGTCTCGATGGCTTCCCACATGCGGGTGACCTTGCCCTCCGGCTCGATGCGGGCAAGCGAGCCCGGCTTGACCTTGCCGTCCACCATCACCATTTCGTTCTTCAGGGTGGGGTTGGCAAAGGTGGCGCGCTGCGCCGTCAGGTGGTCGCCGCGGTGGGTCGCGTAGGAGTTGAAGTCYTCCTCCGGCAGGCCCATCTTSGCCAGGTACTCGCCGGCTGCGCTATCGAGCATGATGGCGTTGGACGGCGACAGGTGGTCGGTGGTGATGTTGTCGCCCAGCACGGCCAGGGGCCGCATGCCGGTGAGCGCGCGTTCGCCAGCCAATGCGCCTTCCCAGTAGGGCGGGCGGCGGATGTAGGTGCTCATCTCGCGCCAGTCGTATAGCGGGTTGGCCTTTTCGCCGGTGTCGGCGGTTACGGCGAACATTGGCTCGTAGACCTTGCGGAACTGCGCAGGCTTCACGCTGGCGGCAACCACCGCGTCGATCTCTTCGTCGGACGGCCAGATGTCTTTCAGCGTCACCGGCTTGCCATCGGCGTCGGTGCCCAGCACATCCTTCTCGATATCGAAGCGGATGGTGCCGGCAATGGCGTAGGCCACCACCAGCGGCGGCGAGGCCAGGAAGGCCTGCTTGGCATACGGATGGATGCGGCCGTCGAAGTTGCGGTTGCCGGACAGCACGGCGGTGGCGTACAGGTCGCGGTCCACGACTTCCTTCTGGATCACCGGGTCCAGTGCGCCGGACATGCCGTTGCAGGAGGTGCAGGCATAAGCCACCACGCCAAAGCCCAACTGCTCCAGTTCCGGCAGCAGGTTGGCTTCTTCCAGGTAGAGCGTCACCGCCTTGGAACCCGGCGCCAGCGAGCTCTTCACCCACGGCTTGCGGGTGAGGCCGAGCTTGTTGGCGTTGCGCGCCAGCAGCCCGGCGGCCACCATGTTGCGCGGGTTGTTGGTGTTGGTGCAGCTGGTGACGGCGGCGATGATCACCGCGCCGTCCGGCATCAGGCCGGGCTCGTTCTCGACCTTGCCGCTGATGCCGCGCGCGGCCAGCTCGGAGGTGGGCACGCGCTTGTGCGGATTGGACGGGCCGGCSATGTTGCGCACCACGGTGGACAGGTCGAACCTGAGCACGCGCGGGTACTCGGCATTTTTCAGGCTGTCCGCCCAGAGGCCGGTTTCCTTGGCATACGTTTCCACCAGCTTGACCAGCGCATCGTCGCGGCCGGTGAGCTTGAGGTACTTGATGGTCTGCTCGTCGATGTAGAACATCGCGGCAGTGGAGCCAAACTCCGGCGCCATGTTGGAGATGGTGGCGCGGTCGCCCAGCGTCAGGTGAGTGGTGCCTTCGCCGAAGAATTCAAGGTAGGACGACACGACCTTTTCCTTGCGCAGGAATTCGGTCAGCGCCAGCACGGTGTCCGTCGCGGTGATGCCCGGCTGCGGCTTGCCGGTCAGCTCCACGCCGATGATGTCCGGCAGGCGCATCCAGGAAGCGCGGCCCAGCATCACGCTTTCGGCTTCCAGGCCGCCCACGCCGATGGCGATCACGCCCAGCGCGTCCACCATGGGGGTGTGGGAGTCGGTGCCGACCAGCGTATCGGGGAAGGCCACGCCGTCTTTCACCTGCACCACCGGGCTCATGCGCTCGAGGTTGATCTGGTGCAGGATGCCGTTGCCCGGCGGAATCACGTCGACGTTCTTGAAGGCCTTCTTGGTCCAGTTGATGAAGTCGAAGCGGTCTTCGTTGCGGCGGTCTTCGATGGCGCGGTTCTTCGCGAACGCATCGGGATCGAAACCGCCGCACTCGACGGCCAGCGAGTGGTCCACCACCAGTTGCGTCGGCACGACCGGGTTGACCATGACCGGGTCGCCGCCCTGGGCAGCAATGGCATCGCGCAGCCCGGCGAGATCGACCAGCGCGGTCTGGCCCAGGATGTCATGGCAGACCACGCGCGCCGGGAACCAGGGGAAATCCAGTTCCTGCTTGCGTTCGATGATCTGCTTGAGGGAATCGGTCAGCGTAGCCGGGTCGCAGCGGCGCACGAGGTTCTCGGCCAGCACGCGCGACGTGTACGGCAGCTTGTCATAAGCGCCCGGCTGGATGGCGTCGACCGCGGCACGCGTGTCGAAGAAATCCAGCTGGGTGCCGGGCAGCGGTTTGCGGTTTGCAGTGTTCATTTTTTAGGGACGAAAGAGAGTAATGATCAGGGGGTAGTGGCCCAGCTTTGCGGCCAACTACCCCCTTCTCCCACGGGCGGTACAGGGGAGCAAACCGGCAGCCGGCTAGATTACTTGCGATCCTTGATCGGCACGAACTTGAGGTTTTCCGGCCCGGTGTAGTTGGCGCTGGGGCGGATGATCTTGTTGTCGATGCGTTGCTCGATGRTATGCGCAGCCCAGCCCGAGGTGCGCGCGATCACGAACAGCGGGGTGAACATGGCGGTGGGCACGCCCATCATGTGATAGCT